>CAMPGT010000202.1 GCA_946885665.1 uncultured Chitinophagaceae bacterium
ACGGAGCTGACCCCCGGCGGCGCCGGAACCACCGACCTCATGAACCGGCAGCTCAAAAAAGGAAATATCCGCGTGTTCAATATGCTAAACACAAAATATTTCATTACTGCCGACGAAAAAGGCCAACCCGTTGCCCAACTCAACGCCGGCGCCCTTGGCCCGGCATGGTTTGTAAAGGCAGTGAAATTTGTGGACAACGCCAATGAAGAAATGAAGGCACTGGACACCTTTGATCCAAAGGATACGGCGATTGCAGATAAAAGGGAAAGCAGCAAAATAAAAGTAAACCCGGCAGTGGACCCGGCATCTGCAATCAAGCTTATCGAAAACCTGAATGATAAGATCACCTACCAGTCGAACTCATCAACAGGAGGCTTTGCGGTGTTTAGCGAAGTGTACTATCCCAATGGCTGGAAGGCATATATTGACGGCAAAGAAACTCCCATTGCAAAAGTCAATTATTTACTGAGAGGCTTGACCGTTCCGGCAGGACAGCATACCATTGAATTCCGCTTTCATCCGGCTTCTTATTACACGGGCGACACGATATCGCTGATCATTGGAATTATTTCCATTCTGATCGTGCTGTATGGCATATGGGTATTGTTCCGGAATTACCGGAAGGAACTTGCCACGGCGGTGACCACCGAAAAACAATGATGATTGAAATGGATAAATTTCTGTCACATGACGATGAGGCCGGCAGGCGCATACAGGAAAGCGCAAATGATCTTTACCAGCGCCTGAAAAAGGTAGAGGTGGATGACCTTGGAATGCCCGCGCATTGTCTTGATTACTTCAGGGCCAGTCATTCCAAACGGTTGTTTTTTTCGATTGAGACAAGCGCCCATCTTTTATACAAGGCGATTAAAATGTCGGGCAAGCGTCCGGAGGAAATTGTACTGATGGATTATGGTGCAGGTGTCGGTACGCTTTACCTGCTTGCCGCCATGATTGGCTGCAGGGAGGTCATTTATAATGATCACCTCGAAGACTGGAAGAAAAGCGCCGAAATCATTGCGAATGCCATTGGGGTGTCCATAGACCTGTATGTGGTCGGTGATATCAGCGACTGCCTCGATGAACTGCATTCGTTGAACATTCATTGCGACATCATCACTTCGCGGAACGTTGTTGAGCACATTTACAAGCTCGATGAATTCTACTCCACCGTGTTTCAAAGGCAACCATCGGCAATTATCTACTCTTCGACAACCGCCAATAAAAATAATCCTGCCTCAGTGCTGAAGCATATAATGTGGCACAGGAAATGGGAGAAAGTATATAAAGGAAAAAGAATGGTGATCATCGAAAGGCACTATCCTTCCATAACGTCGGATAAAAAAGAGCGGCTGTCGGCAGCAACCAGGGGTCTTGGTGGCGACGATCTGCGGCTGGCTATCGACGAATTCAGGGAAAGGGGTACTCTCCCCGACCCTTCCGTTCACCGCAGCAACACCTGCGACCCCGCCAATGGCGTATGGGCGGAACACCTGCTGGGAAAAGATGAGTACAGGAAGTTGATCAACGAAAACCTGTATGAAGTAAGTTTTGCTCCTGGTTTCTGGGATACACATTACAGTAAGCCGTATAAGAACCGCGCCGCTAAGATCCTAAACCGCATCATCGCCCGAAACGGACGCCTGGCAATGGTGCTGGCGCCCTTCATTTACGTCATTGCGCAACCGCGTAAAAATAAAAGCGTATGAGCAACACGCCCAGGGTGGATAAGACATTGTTCAGCGACGAGCATTACCTGGGAAAGCCCGCCGATGATGAAGATAAAATTATCGGCAGAAGGATCTCCATCCTGGAAAAGTATCCGGAATTCTTTAATCGCGAAATGACGTGCCTTGAAATAGGTTGCGGTTCCGGTGCCACAATTACCAGGGTGGCGTCGCGATTTAAAGAGTGCCTGGGCATTGATATTTATGACTACGCCGCCGCTTTCGGGAAAAAAAAGGAGTTGCACCATGCAGACAATACCGAATTCAGGAAGATGGACCTCGAAAATGAGCGTCCCGGCCGAAAATTCGACAGGCTCATCAGCTTTGAGGTGATAGAGCACCTGAAGCATGAAGACAGCGTTTCGGCATACTTCGACGTATTAAATGATGGCGGCATGGCGGCCATCTCGGTGCCCAACAAGTGGTGGGTGTTTGAAACACACGGCGCCAGGCTGCCGCTGCTGCCGTGGAACCGGGTACCTTTCTTTTCGTGGCTCCCGCGCTTTATTCATGAGCGCTACGCCAATGCGAGGATATACACCGCATCACGGATCGTTAATTTACTGGAGAAACACGGCTTCACGATTGTTGATTACTGCTATATCACGGCACCCATGGATGTATTGAAGGACGGTCGCCTGAAAAGATTATTGGTGAAAAATATTTTCAGGAACGACATCACCGCTGTTCCGGTTCTATCCACTTCCATATTCGTGATGGCGCAAAAGAAATTGAAATTATGACCGACGGTAAGCTGCGCATCTTAAGCATCATACCCTACCAGGTGTTTCCGGCAAAGCTTGGCGGCGAGAAGGGAATTGCGGTGTTCAATGAATACCTCGCGCGCGAAGTTGAGCTGGCAGCGGTAACCGTTCGCAGTAATGATCCGAAGTATGCAAAGGGCTATAAGTTGTATAACATCATTTCTAACAGTCGCTTACGTTATTTCAATATTTTTCTCTTCTTTACCGTGCGAAAAATGCTGAAGCGCGAGCGATCGACCCACCTCCTGATCGAGCATCCTTATTATGGCTGGCTTGCATGGCTGTTAAGATCAGGCACCGGCGTGCAGTGGGTGGTGCATTCGCACAATATTGAATATATGCGGTCAAAATCGATTGGCCGCTGGTGGTGGAAGGCCCTGAAAAGTTATGAGGGATGGGTGTATAGAAAGGCCGATAATATCTTTTTTATTTCCGAAGACGACAGGGAACATGCGATTCGGCATCTTGGTGCAGCAAAGGATAAAACGATTGCAGTAACCTATGGCATCGAACAGCCGGCGATACCTTTAGATATTGACGAATGTTCAGGAAAAGTTCGGGAGTTGTATAATATAGCGGACGACTGTAACATCCTGTTGTTCAACGGCGCGCTGTACCATTCTACGAACTATGATGCGCTGAGCGTTATACTTGAACAGATCAATCCACATTTGCTGGCTCACTCAACGTTCAGGTATAAAATTATTGTATGCGGAAAGGGTCTCCCCGATTTTTTCAACGAACTAAAGGAATATGCGGATAAGAATGTTATTTATGCGGGGTTTGTAGAGGACATCAGTATGTACTTCAAAGCAGCGGATATTTTTTTGAACCCGATCCTTACGGGCGCGGGCGTGAAAACGAAGGCGATAGAAGCGCTGGCGATGAACTGCACGGTAGTATCCACGCCGTTGGGGGCGTTGGGCATCAACCGGGATGTGTGTGGAGATAAGCTGAAAGTAGTGACCGAAGGCGAATGGGACAGGTTTGCCGATGTGGTCGTGACCGCCGCCTCCGGGCAAGCACAAACTCCCGCCGCTTTTTTTGATTATTACTATTGGGGGAACATAATAGCCCGGGCGGTAAAAAAACTTAATTGAATACTAAAGAACCTTGTAGAAATACGGACGATTAGAATAAATTTTGGGGAAATATCGCCAAAGCGATGCCATGTTACGCACGAAAGCCGTCCACCGTCCCAGTTCCGGCCCGGGGTTACGGAAAGCAAAAATGGCGCTGACAGGAATGCAGAGGAGATAAACCGGCACTGTAAGTGAGTACATCAGCAAATGGAAAATGAACCATCCCCTTCCCCACTGCTTACGGATCCTTACGAAGTTAGACAGCATTATTTGCAGTCCTTTTCTGTCGTACAGATTCTGGTAGCCGGAAGTCTTCGACCCAAATGTGGCATTTGACGTTTCTCCCTGCAGATGAATAATTTTATACTGTCCGTAGATCACCAGCTTTCCGATTTTTCCTAACCTCGCACACCATTCCGCCTCTTCTGCATACAAAAAGAAATCTTCGTCCATTAGTCCGGCTTTGTCGATGGCCGGCTTCTTTACCATCAGGAACGCTCCATTAATCCAATCGACCTCTATTGCCGACCCCGCATCGGGAACGTGCGGCTTCTTCACGTTAAACAGGGTTCCTAAAAATTTGACGAAAGTGCCTGTATATGGAAGCGCCAAAAGATTATTGAGACCACCCTTCATAAAATAGTTGCCGGATATTTGAGGAGTACCGTCCCTGTTTAATAACTGTACACCGCAGCCCAGATATGGAGACTGCTGAAAGTCTGTAAAGCAGTTGCCAATGGCATTATCAGTTAAAAGCGTGTCAGAATTCAAAAGCAGAACAGCCTCGCCCGACGATCGCCTTATACCTTCGTTATTGGCACGCGCAAAGCCGGCATTGTAATCGAGCTGAATCCACCGTACCTGTCGAAATCGATTTTGAATAATTGACTTGCTCGCATCAGCGGAATTGTTATCCACCACTATCACCTCATAGTCGATTCCTGTGGCACACTGAAAAAGGGAGTCCAGGCAGTCCGTTAATAGCTGCGGTGTTTTGTAATTGACTATAACTATGGATAAACTTACCAACGTATTTAATCCTTACTGCGAAAAAGATAATGAACAAACATACAAATCTTCGACATCACGCCAACAGTAAGCAATTTTCTCGGCAGTAGGCGTTGCATTCCCACCATTCGAACAATGTTCCGCGGAATTTCACCATCGTAACCAGATTCTTTAATATGTTCAATCGCTGTTATTTCGAGGTTCCTGATAAGCCTCCACCAGGCGTCATAAATGATCAGGTTATTCAACTTCTGCCTACCCATTTTATTAAGGAGATAAAAATTTTCAGGAACCTGAACTTTTCTGTTATTTACACAGTCTACAGTCACTTGCTCTTCGCTCATTCCAACATTAATGAGAACTTTATCAAGATATTCCACTTTTAATTCCTTCAACCACCTAATATAAAAGTCGATATCAACAACCCATTTTGTTTTATTATCATAAAAAAGATTCTGGTTATTTCTGTGCATTGTTACACTTGGCGGACCAATTATATTTTTAGCAAAAAGTGTATACGGCTCTTCTTTCATCAAATCAAGCCTGAAACGGGTTGGATGAACCTGGTGTTGGCTGTTTTTTCCGAGGTATACATTATTATAGGCACAAAAAATGAAATCGGCGCCGGATAGGTTGGCGGCCTTGGCCCATAAAGCCAGACTCTTCTTATTCGAAAACCAGTCGTCATCATGCATAATTTTTATCCATTTTCCATTTGCCTTCCTGATTCCCTCGTTCCAGTTTTCTGGAGTGCCCAGGGCAACTGTATTTCGATGGTAAACTAAACGAGGAAACTTCTGATATTCAGCAAGAAATTTTTTAATTGAATCATCCGGGCTATCATCGCTAATGATCACTTCGAAATCTTTAAAAGTCTGGGCAGCGATTGAATCCATTAATCGCTTTAAATAATCAATGTTCTTATATGCCGGGATACAAATTGATATCATTACGCCGCCGCTCAATTCTTCAAATTTTTATATGGTCGGAAATTCAAAAATTTAAGTATATCATACAACAACAGATGTTTAAATGATTGTGTTTCTATTAACCAATGCATCCTGTTTTGAAATGTCAGCCTCTCCGACTTCAACCTGTTTAGCCAATTCTTATTTATTTTTTTTTCAACGTCTTTTTGATTGATCACTGCAGCATCAGTATACCGCGGTAGATACTGTCTGCATAACTTGTGCCACAAGATGGTGTATTCCACCCATGAATCACCAAAGTCACCCCCCTCCGTGAGATGAACGAGGTCTATCTCATAAGAAACGGCCACCTTATGCTTAAGTGAAGCGCGAAAAGAAAAATCCAGATCATATAAATGAAAGCCCTTCAAATCCGCCTCGTTAAACTTTATATCTTCCCACACCGTCTTTCGGGCACAAATAAAAACGCCGTCAACAGTAACGGTACACGACAACCCTTTCGCATTCTCAGGATTTGAATATATCCTCTGCTCTTTCCCTTTTTTGTCAATATGGAGAATGTTGCAGCAATCAAAATCGGCAATGCCGGTCGACCACCCGGAAAGTGTTTTGCTTTTATATTTCGCACCAGCCACGCCTACCAGGCCCAGGCTCGAATCGACATTGAAATACGCCATGATTTTCTTGCCCCAGCCGTTCGTCGTGAAATTCACATCCTCGTGCACAAAGCACAAAATATCACCGGTGGCCCTGGCCCCTCCTAAATTATATACTTCTGTGATGCCCTTTCCCATCACCGAATTATCCATCAAAATCAGCTCCCAGGGTACCCCAATAGTCGTATCTATATTTCTTTTAACTTGCGCTGCCAACGCCTGGTTAACCGAACAAATAATAACAGAGATCATCAATAGTCAGCTATTAGTTGCAAACTTATTCGAATTGTATGAATAAAGAACAGAACAGCTTTCTCGAAAACATCATGAAAGGCGTGGGGGGCAGAATCAACAAAACGCTGACCAACAAATATAAAAAAGCCGGACTCAACTGGTTCAAAATCAAAAAACTTAAACATTTACCCTATAACAGCCCGCACAAATATCCCTTCCTTGATTCGGCGGTTGAATTTAACAACGGGCCCGAGTTGCTGCACAGTCTGCAGGAAATATTCATAGACGAGGTTTATAAAATAGATTTCGGCCACCCCGCTCCCTATGTTATCGATTGCGGCGCCAATATTGGGCTCTCCGTGCTGTATATGAAAATACAGCACCCGTCGGCAAAGATCATTGCGTTTGAGCCGGATCCGGTCAACTTCAGTTTCTTGCAAAAGAACGTAAATGCCTATCGGCTCAGGAATGTGGAACTCCGCAACGAAGCCGTGTGGAAGGAAAGCACCACCCTTGAATTTGTAAGTGATGGAACGCTCGGCAGTAAACTAAATGCAGCTCCCGGCCAACAGGGCACTGTAAAAGTGAAAGCTGCGAGACTCAGGGATCTTATCAGCGAAAAGGTGGATTTTGTCAAGATGGACATTGAAGGAGCCGAATACGACGTGCTGAAAGACTGCGGCGACACACTAAAAAATGTCCATTATCTCTTTATCGAGTATCACGGGTTCTTCGCGAGGATGAATGAGCTCACAGAAATATTACAACTGGTCCAGGACAATGGCTTCGCATATTATATCAAGGAAGCCTCAAATGTTTACCCCACACCGTTCGATAGAAAGGGCGGCAAGAAGCCCTACGACGTTCAGCAAAACATCTTCTGTTTTAGGATAGAC
>CAMPGT010000203.1 GCA_946885665.1 uncultured Chitinophagaceae bacterium
GGGCAATAGGCACTAGGGAGAGGGAGTGGGCAAAGCATGTCCCCCGCTGGCGGGGGTGGCGCGAAGCGCCGGGGGTGGACAGACGGGAGACGTTATTGTTGTCCTTTCACGTCGCTATGCTTCGCATCTGCGACGAGGTTCTTCATGTTCCAGGGCACCCTTTTTTCAAAAGGCTTTTGCCTCACGGGGCAATCGTGCTTAATGCAAATATTGCATTGAAAATAGAGGCAGCCATCCGAGTGCACAAACAACTCAATCCGGTTGCCGAATTCATTTTTGATGAGCACACCCAGTTTCTCCACTTCGCTGTGCGCTTCGTGCACGTTCAGATACCAGGGTACGGTAAGGTGACAGTCTACATGAAGCTGCCCGCCATATTTGATGACGCGCAGGTTGTGCAGGTCTACCCAGTTTTCCTGCCGGTTTTTTTCCAGCACCTGCACCATTTGCTGCAGCAGTTCAACATCGGCTTCATCCATGATGCCGGCTATGGATTTTCTCAGGATACGATACCCGGTAACGATAATAATAACCGCAAAAACAAGGGCAACGGCTCCATCGAGCCACGTCAGGTCCGTTAAATAAATAAGAAGAAGCCCAACCATTAATCCCAATGTCGAATAGGTATCCGACTGCAGGTGTTTGCCACTGGCCACGAGCGCGAGCGAATTATTTTTCTTGCCCTTGTAGATGCTGTAGTAGCCTGTTATGTAATTTATCACTGCCGTGGCGCCAATGAGTATCATGCCGTTGTCGAGCTGCCGGAGTGAATGAGGAAAGATAAAGCTGTAGATGGATTGATAAATGATAAACAATCCTGCTATCATGATGAGGCTCCCTTCCACGCCCGCAGAGAGAAATTCGGCTTTGCCGTGGCCATACGGATGATTCATGTCGCGCGGCTGCGATGCAATGTAAAGGCTGAAAAGGCCGATGAAGCCGGCAATAACGTTGGCTATGCTTTCGAGTGCGTCGGTGAGAATGGCCACCGAATAGGTCAAAAAATACGCAACAAGTTTGATGGAGAACAACAATACTGCTACTGCAACAACTATTTTCTGAGTAAGAAAATTCTCCTTCAAAAACCAGGTATTAAAAATGTGTCAATGAATTATTTTTTGTGGCGGTCACTTGGCCGCAAAAATCTAAGTTTTAAAATTAAGTCAATTCTCCCTGATTACTATCCTTCCGCTTTTTGTCGAGTAAAACTTTAATTTTCCGCAGTGCCCTGTAATAAAATTCTTTGTTCATTAATTGGGAGTCGTGCATTGCTTTATAGGTAAGAAAAAAGCCAATGGGAAGAAGAATGAAGGTGGCCATCCACATACCGGCAACGGGTTGCAAAACATCTTCTTTCACAAATTTATTTCCGAAATTGTTCAACAGGAAAAAGATGACGAAGAAGATTACGGCAAATACCACCGGCGTGCCTATTCCGCCCTTGCGCACGATAGAACCCAGCGGCGCCCCGATCAGGAACAGCACCATCACCGCCGCCGCCATCGTCAGCTTTTTGTGCCATTCGATGAGTTGCAGGCGCATTTCGGTTCGCTGTCCTGCATATTCCAGCGCGGTGATCTGCAATGAATTTTTAATGGAACCCGCATATGAGATACTTTGTTCAAGCACCCTGGATTCGGCGCTGTCGGGTATAATATCTTCGATCGACTTTACATTTCCTTTCGGCGCCGTTACTGCCGTCCAGCCCGAATCAAGCATGGAGTTAAATGATAAGAAGGGTTTGAGGTCGGTTTGCACGCGCTTCAGGAATTGCGCATTCTTTTTCTCGAGCGAGTCGATGCCGCGCTCCAACTGGCGCTCGCTCAGCATCTCGTAGCGGTCCTTGTAGGCGCTGTCGGGCGTATAGTTCAGTTGCAGCTCACTCAGGTCAAGCACTTTTTTATATTCATCGAAACCAAGCCGGATATAGTCGGTTTTGACTGAATTTTTCTGACCCCTTTCTTCATACCGCCAGCCGTCTTTGAGTGTGAAAACGAGAAAGCGCTGATCGTCTGAAACCTTCATGATGCCGCGCTCGGCGACAATGATATTATCCTGCGTTTGCGGGTTAGTTTCGTAGATAATGACGTTTTGCAGCGTTGAATCATCTTTTTCTTTCTTACCCACTTTTATCGCATAACCGGGGATGGTAGTATAAAACACGCCTTCTTTCAAATCAAAAGCCGGCTTTTTGTTCACGATGTCCGTTTGCAGGGTTCTCATCTTGAGGTTGGCGATCGGGATCACGTTATTGTTAAAAAGGAAAGCGAGCCCGGAAAGAAGGAGGGAGATGATGAACAGGGGCCTCATAAACCGCAGCAGGCCGATACCGGCCGATTTAATGGCAACGAGTTCGAAAGTTTCACCGAGATTACCAAAGGTCATGATGGAGGAAAGGAGAACGGCCAGCGGCAGCGCAAGGGGCACCAGGGTGGCCGACAGGTAGAGGATGAGGCGCAAAAAAATGAACCCATCGAGCCCTTTTCCTACGAAATCATCTATCCACAGCCAGAAAAACTGGAGTATCAGTACGAACAGGGTGATGAAGAACGTGGCAATGAAAGGGCCAATGAATGCCCTTACAATGAGTATGTCGAGTTTTTTGAACACAGGTATAGGTGTCCTCCCTGATTCTGCTGTTAATTTCCCAGACGGTGAAACAGATCCTTCACCTGGTAATCCCATAGTTGGCTCTGGTCCTTAACGTCACCTTTATCTGCAAAATCCTTTATTATTAAAATGGTTTGATTGGTAACCTCTGATTTTTCAATTCTGAATTCAAAATATTCCTCTTTAGGCTGGTGCATCCAGTGAAACCGGATGAATTTTTCCTGTTCACTTTCCGTTACTTCCGCTTTATCTGTAGTGCCGTTCCATGAAAAGCTGAATACATTGTCCCTTTCGTCCACCTTATCCGCAAACCATTCCTGTAAGCCCGCCGGGGTGCTAAGGAATTCGTATAATATAGATGGAGAACATCTAACCGGAAATTCCAAAGTAAATAATTGTTTCTTGCTCATCTATACCGATTAATCATTTATTTCTGAAATTGCAATAATAGAAAAATATACCATACCCCGAAATTTATTTTAACCGCTCATCAAACTCTTGCTTTTCGACCGATGATGATTTTTTCTCGGCCGGAAGATAACTGATAATCACATATTTATAGATATTATTTTCCGAAACGGGGAAATTTTCTGTTAAATCTTTTTTTGTGCAGAAATCCCCATGAAACTGTTAAATCACATAAGAAAATTCCTGATTCTGCGTTTGGTATAAAGGTTACTAATAACCCCATCCAAAAAGCCGATATCTGTATGAGCATGCGCCAACTCAAGATCACGAAATCGATCACGAATCGTGAATCCCAGAGCTTAGAAAAGTACCTCCAGGAAATAGGAAAAGTTGAACTGATTGGTCCCGAAGAAGAGGTGCGATTGGCACGCATGATCAAGCATGGCGATCAGAATGCACTCGACAAGCTAACGAAAGCGAACCTCAGGTTCGTTGTTTCGGTGGCCAAGCAATACCAAAACCAGGGTTTGTCGCTTCCCGACCTTATCAACGAGGGAAACCTGGGTCTCATTAAGGCCGCCCAGCGGTTCGACGAAACAAGAGGTTTCAAATTCATTTCGTACGCCGTTTGGTGGATACGCCAAAGTATCCTGCAGGCGCTGGCCGAACAATCGCGCATTGTGCGCCTTCCGCTCAACAAGGTGGGTCTCACCAACCGCATACAAAAAGCGTTTTCACAGCTCGAACAGGAATTCGAACGCGAACCATCACCCGAAGAGCTTGCAGAACTGCTGAACCTCGAAACAGAAGAGATATCTGCAACCCTCGGAATAGGCGCCCGGCACATCAGCATGGACACGCCGCTGTCGGAAGGTGAAGACAATACGCTGGTGGACGTAATGGAAAATCCGAATGCCGAAAGGGCTGAAACAAACCTTGAACACGTACAATCGCTGAAAGAAGAGATCGACCGTACTTTTAAGGTGCTTACCGAACGACAGAAAGAGGTGATTTGCTACTTCTTTGGTATCGGCCAGGATCACCCGATGAGCCTGGAAGATATCGGCGACAAATTCAATCTCACCCGCGAAAGAGTGAGGCAGATCAAGGATAAGGCGCTCACGAAGCTGAGAACAAATTCAAGGACCATCGAGCTGAAAGGCTATATGGGCAGATGATAAAAAGTTAAAACTTTAGATATAGACAGATAATTACTTTTCCTCTTTTACTCCCGGGTTTCTCACTGCTGCAAACTCCTCCTTTATATCTTTCGGGAAGAACGTGAAGAAATACACGATGTTCATTGTATCGAGCAGTATATAATAGCCGATCATTTTTATGAAACTCATGTAAATGGGGTTGCTTTTGATGCGGAGGATGACCGCTGCCAGGTAGCAGCCGAAGAGGACGAGCCCCGCCACGGGTTTGATGATGCACGCGACAATGGCAAGCACCAGCAGCAAAAAGGTTTTATCGATGCGCCACACCAATCCATACATATGCCGGTTAAACAGGTGGTGCCGGTAAAGAACCGCTCTTGAAAAGAAAAGCGATTTGTCCCATATCCTCTTCCAGATCCTCGACTCATGTTCGTAAGGAACGGTGTAATGGTTCACGATGAACTCGTTCTTACGCTTGAAAACATAACCCTTCTTCAGCAGTCTTAAACCCAGGTCCGATTCCTCGCCGGTTCTGAACCTGGTACGCATGCCGTTTACGGAATCCCATATTTTGCGCCGGATAAGGAAGGTGCCGCCGGGGAATACGTCGCTCGAGTTGCGCCGTGTGCCTTTGCCGTCAACCACATCGAGCCAAAGGCCGGCTATGAAATCTTCGGTGAGTTCCTGTTTTTCCTTGCCCCAAACGCCTGCAACAAACTCGGGGTAAAGTTCCATGTCGCCATCCACGAAACACAGTGCTTTGCCCGTGGATACTTTTGCGCCGATATTCCGGCCCACTGCCGCATTGCGCCCGCCCGTCACTTTCATGATCTTTACTTCGGGGAACGTGCCCGCAATGGCGACGCTTTGGTCGGACGAATCGGCGTCAACGTAAATGATTTCGTAGTTTTTTATGGAGCTGAGTGCTATCGACCGGTAGACGCTTTCGATACATCTTTTTATGTTTTTTTCCTCATTCCGGCCAATAATTACGAACGAAATATCCATGGAGCGCAAATATCTGCACAATCGGCGAGATGTGCAATAGAAGACGGAAACGGGGGACGGAAGAAGGCGCATTTAACTTATAACTTTTGAATTAATTTCGCTGCATGTTTGAAAATTTAACCGAGCGGCTGGAATCGGCCTTTAAACAGATAAAAGGTGAAGGAAGGGTCACGGAGCTGAACATCGCGGCTACCGTGAAAGAGATACGGCGCGCGCTTGTGGACGCCGACGTTAACTACAAGATCGCCAAGGAGTTTACCGACACGGTAAAAGATAAAGCGATAGGCCAAAAGGTGCTTACAGCAGTGAGTCCGGGGCAGCAGATCGTCAAGATCGTGAAAGACGAACTTGCCGAACTGATGGGTGGCAGTGAAAGCGAATTTATCACGAAAGGCAACCCTGCGGTGGTTTTGATTGCCGGCCTGCAGGGAAGTGGTAAAACCACCTTCAGCGGCAAACTGGCCAATTACCTCAAAACGAAAAAGGGATTGTCGCCGCTGCTTGTGGCGGCAGACATCTATCGCCCGGCGGCGATCGAACAGCTTAAGGTACTGGGCGAACAGATCAATATCGACGTTTACAGCGAACCCGAAAGCAAAAATGCCGTCGAAATTGCCGCCAACGCCATAAAAGAGGCCAGGAAACTGAATAAGAACATCGTCATCATCGATACCGCCGGCCGCCTGGCCATCGATGAAGTGATGATGGCCGAGGTGGCCAATATTAAATCGGCCGTGAACCCCAACGAGATATTGTTCGTGGTTGACTCGATGACCGGCCAGGACGCGGTAAATACGGCCAGGGCGTTCAACGAGCGGCTCGATTTCAGCGGGGTAGTGCTCACCAAGCTGGACGGCGATACAAGAGGCGGGGCGGCCCTGTCCATTAAGTATACGGTGAAGAAGCCGATCAAGTTTGTGAGCAGCGGGGAAAAAATGGACACCCTCGACGTATTTTATCCCGAAAGGATGGCCCAGAGGATCCTGGGCATGGGAGACATCACCACCCTGGTGGAGAAGGCGCAGGCCCAGTACGACGAGGAACAGGCGAGGAGGCTGGAAAAGAAGATCCGTAAAAACCAGTTCGATTTCGAAGACTTCAAGCAGCAGCTCGAGCAAATCAAGAAAATGGGTAACATCAAGGATCTCCTGGGCATGATCCCCGGCATCGGAAAGGCAGTTAAAGACGTGGATATCAGCGATGATTCCTTTAAGGGTATCGAGGCCATCATCAATTCGATGACACTGGTGGAGCGCCGTAATCCCGATATCATCGATCCCAGCCGTAAAAAACGGATCGCCAGGGGGTCGGGCAAGGATATTTCGGAGATCAACGCCTTTCTAAAGCAGTTCGACCAGATGAAGGATATGATGAAAACGATGAACAAAATGCCGATGGGAAGGATGATGGGAAGGAGGTAACGTATTTTGACGGATTATTTTGAAAACAGGCATTGGGTTATTACATTTGCATCTCCTGAAAATAATGGAAAAACGAACGTTCAGGAGAGAAAACCGTATTCATTCACGCATTTAAATTTCTATTTAAAATGCCAGTTAAAATCAGACTGCAAAGACATGGGTCTAAGAAGAGACCTTTCTACTTCATCGTGGTAGCCGACGCCCGCGCTCCAAGAGACGGCAAATTCATCCAGAAGATCGGTACTTACAATCCACTTACAGTTCCCGCATCCGTTCAGCTCGACCGCCAGCGCGCACTCGATTGGCTGCACAAAGGTGCCCAGCCAACTGACACCGTTCGCAGGATACTTTCTTTCAAAGGAGTGTTGTACCTGAAACATTTGCTGCGTGGCGTTAAGCTCGGCTTGTTCGATGATGCCACTGCAATGGAGAAATTCCAGAAATGGCATTCTGAACACGAGGTGAGCATTAAGAAGCGCCAGTCGGCCAACGCCGTTGAACGCAAGTCGCGCCGTGCAGGTGCCGCTCCCGCTCCGGTTAAGAAGGCAGCGGAACGCGAAGAGCCGACACAGGAATAATCAGAAGATTAAGAACGAAC
>CAMPGT010000204.1 GCA_946885665.1 uncultured Chitinophagaceae bacterium
ATCGATAATCGAATGCCTTCGCGGCCCAGGCAGATTGCTTTTTTGAATATCCCGGGCAACCAGGGAATGGTGGTGAAAGGGACGACATTGCTTGCCGACATGTATGACTATTTAATTTCCATTGATATTTCAGATGTGAAAAATGCGCGCCTCACTTCCGTGATGCCGAATTTCTTTCAGGGAAGAAATCTTGCCTATTCCGGCGACACCACCCGTATCGCCATTGGATACACGGTAAAAGATACAACTGTATATTACGACGAAAATACTCCCCGCTGGTATAACGACTGTGCGAATTGCCCGTATACGTTGTCCAATTCCAGCGGTTATCAAAAAACGGCTCCTTCCGGTGTGGCCGGCTCCATGGCAGGCATGATTGTAATGAACGACTACCTCTATGCTATTTCGAATCCCGGCACGCTGGGTATCGTGGACGTGAGCAAACCGGAAACGCCGGTGTTGAAATCACTTTTTCCAGCCGGCTTTAATCTTGAAACAGTGTTTCCGTTGCACGACAAATTATTTCTTGGCGGCAACACCGGTATGTTCATCTACAGTGTTAATGATCCCGAAAATCCGGAAAAGCTTGGTGAATTCGTACACGGTTTTGCGTGTGACCCTGTAATAGCTGATGGTAATACGGCGTATGTGACCCTGCACACAGGTTCTGTATGCGGCAATGCGCTCAACGAGTTAAATGCCGTGAATATTGCCGATCTCAAAAATCCCATGCTCATCAAATCTTATCCCATGACAAGCCCGAAAGGACTTTCAAAAGACGGTGATCTCTTATTTGTTTGCGACGGTGACAGTGGCGTAAAATTATTTGATGCCTCGGATCCCGCTGAAATTGTCCTGAAGACGACCATCAACATCAGAGATTCGTATGATGTGATTGCACGCAACGGCCTGCTCATCGTAGTGACAGATGACGGCCTTTACCAGTACGACTATTCAGATATTGACCATATCGTGCGACTGGGTGTAATTGCGGCCCCACACAAGAAAATTCCGGTGCTGTAAAAACAATTGCTGACAAGAATCAGTTTATAAACTGAACTAAGTCATAGGTAGCCGTCGCTGGATACATGAATTTGCAGACTATACGCTCACTCCTCAAAAAAAAGTATTATGAATCTGCAAATTGACGACAGTAAGACTATCAGGGACCTGCAGGAAAGATTTTCATTATCGTTTCCGGGATTCAGAATTGAACTTTGCAATAAGCCCCATCATTGGGAAGAGGTATGTGAAGAAGGACACTTTCTTTCGTCTATGCGAAGCCTGGGATCGGTGAGAAAAAATCATCATCCCGGTGTACTTGAAATCCGGTCGTCGCAAAAAATAGGCGAGATAGAAGAGCGGTTTCGTAACCTGTTTGGGCTGAATGTGCAGATATTTTTTAAGAGCAACGGCAAATGGATACAAACCGTGATATCCGATAATCTTACCATTGCCGATGTAAAAAAGCAAACAGCGGCTATGCCTACGCTCATGCTTTAATGCAAACGATTTGCTCAGAGCATCATCACCATGGCTTTGATGACCGTTGTGTCGGCATCAAACAATCGTGGAAATTCAGTTAACATATTCTCGAACGGTATTCGCCGGGTGATGTATTTCTGCGGTTTCAGCAGCCCGTTTCTGATGTTTTTTATCACGTATTCGAAGTCGGCCCTTGTGGCGTTCCTGCTGCTCATCAGTGTTGTTTCGCGCTTATGAAATTCGGGGTGGCTGAAGGAGAAGTTTTCTTTCTGCAGGCCGATCAGCACGTAAGTACCGCTGTGTGCCAGGTAATCCAGGCCCTTGTTGATGGCGTTAATATTTCCCGTTGCATCGATTACCACTGTTGGCATTTCGCCGTTTGTCAGCGCCCTGAGCTGGCCGGTCACATCTTCTGTCGTGGGGTCGATCGTGGCATGTACGTTGAGGTGATGCGCGCAAAAAGAAAGCCTGTTGTTGTTCGTATCCAGCGCGATCACTTTCGCCCCTTTCAATATTGCCAGTTCCATCGTTCCCAAACCAATCGGTCCCGCACCCATCACCAGCACAAATTCGCCGGGTTCAATGGCTGCGCGAGCAACGCCGTGAGCGCCGATGGCCAGCGGTTCAACAAGAGAAAGGTCGTCGTAGCTCAATCCTTCGCCGTGAACGAGGAATGACGATGGAACGGAAACGAGCTCCGACAGGCCCCCGTCCATGTGTACGCCGAAAACGCGCAGGTTGGCGCAGCAGTTTGGCCGGTTTCTCCTGCAGGCAACGCAATGGCCGCAGTTGAAATAGGGAAGAAAAGTAACTTTTTCCAGCGGTTGAAAGCCCGCCGCTCCGCCGGTGTCCACCAAATCTCCGGCAAGCTCATGGCCGGGTATGCGTGGGTAGGTGAAGTAGGGCTGTGTGCCCTGGTAGGCGTGAAGGTCGGTGCCGCAAATGCCCACGCTTTTTATCCGTATGATGGCATTCCCTTTTTGCGGAATGGGGTCCGCGGCTTCTCCAAATGTTAATTGCAATGGCGATGCATAAGCAAGTGTCTTCATTCTTTGCAGTTATGCTGCAAAGAAAAGCGATGTTTTTAATTGCCCGAAAACAATTGCGAAGCTTAGAGACGGCGTTATCTCACATTACGGGCAATGTATCTCAGGAAGACACAAAAGCTCGAAACAAGCAACAGCGAGTGCCAGGAAATAACGGAGATGTGCAGATGTCCCTCTCTTCTGTTAAAGGAATTGCTGACCGAATGATTGGTCAGGTAAAAAATGATGGCCAGGCCAAGCATGGACAAAATGAGTACGTCCAGCAACTGGGTATACGTTTTCATCGGGCGATTGTTTTCAAGGTACGGTTCGGATCGAACTTAAAACTGAAAACAGGCGCTTTGTAGTATGCGCTAAGGGTATTTTTTAGCGGGTTTCCGGGAAAAACATCACTCCGAACGGAGGCTTTTCACCGGGTTGGCTATGGCCGCCCGTATGGTCAGGAACGACACGGTGGCAAGGGCGATGATCGCCGTGAGCAATGCCGCGGCAATGAATATCCACCAGGAAATGGTAATCCGGTAGGCAAACTCCGACAGCCATTTGTTCATCGCGTACCAGGCAACGGGAAAAGCGATGACCGCTGCCAGCAGTACCAGCACCATAAAATCTTTCGAAAGCAGGAAAACGATGTGGTTAACGTTCGCTCCCAGCACTTTGCGTATTCCCACCTCCTTCATGCGCTGTGAAATGGCGAAGGAAGAAAGTCCAAATAAGCCCAGGCAGGCAATAAAAATGGCGATTCCGGTAAATATCGAAAAGATAGTTCCCTGTCTTTCCTGAGCCTCGTACAGCCTGGCGAAGTTCTCGTCCATGAACGTGTACTCGAATGGTATTTCGGGAAGAAATTGTTTCCAGGTCTGTTCAATTTTGCTGAGTGCGGCCGGAACGTTTCCGCCTTCCACTTTGACCGATATTCTTCCAAAGTCCTCTTCGCCTTTCGGGTATAGCAGCACCAGCGGAACAATCTTCTGCAGCAGCGATTCGAAGTTGAAGTCATTGATCACCCCGATTATTTTTCCTCTCCTACCCCCATAGCTGAAATTTTTTCCCACAGCATCCTGGTTGGAGGGCAGCCCGATAACTTTCACTGCCGATTCGTTGAGCACATATGCTGAAGTGTCGGTGCCGAAATCTTTCGAAAAAGTTCTCCCGGCCATCGCGTGAATACCGTAAGCGCTGATAAAATACTCATCAACCGCCAGATATTTTATATCTGCGTTGGTGGGGGCGAGTGAATCGCCGGTTTGTATTTCAGCGCCCTGCGTGTCCAATAGTCTGCCGCTTGGAATGCGCGAAGAGCGCGTCACTTCCCTGATGGATGCACTCGAGGTAAGGGCGCTGCGAAAAGAATCAAAACGCTTATTCAATGCGTCGTTGTAGGGTATGGTAACGATGTGTTCCTTATCAAAACCCAAAGGTTTATGCTGCATGAACCATAGCTGCCGGTAAACGACCACCGTGGCAATGATCAGCACAATGGACAGCGTAAACTGGACGGTGACGAGCACCTTGCGAAAAGAAATGGAAGAGCTTCCGGGTTTAAATAATCCTTTCAGTACACGTGACGGTACGAAGGAAGACATAAATAGCGCCGGATAGATGCCCGAAACGAGGCCCACGAACAACGGGATGCCGATCAGCACACCCATCCACAGCGGCTGCCGGAAAACCGCAAACGACAGTTGCGTTCCGGACAGGTTGTTAAGGAAAGGAAGACACAAAAGGGTCAGCAGAATTGCGCCACCCATAGCCATCACCGTTATTGCTACTGATTCGGTGAGGAACTGGCGGATAATTTCCTTTCTTTCGGCGCCCACCACTTTGCGGATGCCAATTTCTTTTGCCCGCAGAGCGGAGCGCGCCGTAGAAAGGTTCATGTAGTTAATACATGCAATGAGCAGGATGAATAAGGCAATGGCTGAAAAGATATATACACGTTTAATGTCACCATTTTCTTCGGCCTCGGAATCGAGGTGCGAGCGCAGATGAATATCGGTGAGACGCTGCAGGGTGAGCGAGGTCCACTTGCTGGGTTTTACCCTGGCGCCGGGTTCAACAAATACTTTATCGAGGAACGAGGGGAACTTTGCTTCCACCTGTTGAATATCGGTGTTGGGGAAAAACCTGAGGTAGGTGAGAAAAGAATTGTTCGACCAGTTCGTTCTCAGGTTTTCGGCGCCATAAATATCCGGATCGTTGAGTGTTTTGAACGACACCATCACTGAAGGGTGAAGATGTGAATTGGCAGGAAAGGCTTTGTAAACGCCGGTTACCTTAAAATCTTTCGTGTTGTCGATCCGCACCACTTTGTTCATCGGATCTTCGCTGCCGAAATATTTTGCGGCCACTTCTTCTGAAAGCATCACCGAATAAGGTTCGCCCAGGGCGGTGCGGGGATTTCCTTTGGTTACGTTTACTTTAAAAATACCGAAGAGATTTTCATCGGCGAAATAGACGTCATATTCAGTGAAGACTTTCTCCTTGTACCTGACCGATACATTTGAAGCGCCAAGGAGCTGCGTCATCTTTTCAATTTGCGGAAATTCATGTTTCAGCAGGGGGCCGACGGGCGGGGCGACGGTTCCGAGATGCAGCGACACGTTTCCGTTTTCCTGGTTCCTGAAAACGCGCGTTACCCGGTACAGGTTTTCCGGATGGTCGTTGTATTTGTCGTAACTCAGCTCATGCAATATGTAAATGATGATCAGCAGGCAGGAAGCGATGCCGACGGTGAGTCCGAACAGGTTGACGAAGGAAATGAATTTGTGTCTTGAGATGTTGCGTAAAGCAATTTTGAGATGGTTCCTGAACATCCGGCTTCATTTATTCCGGGAAAATAGCCAAACGGTTGCCAACTTTGCAGTGGGTTATGAATCAGTTTTTTACATAAAAGTTCCGGCTGGCTGTGTTCGGTATTGGTACACTCAGTGTCTGAAGGCGAACTGCGTCCGCCCAATCGATATTTTTTTACCCGTTGGCGAATTCGTAACTTAATGGGGGCCTCTTGTCAGAAATCAGCCAGTTATGCCGGGCAGTATATGAAAAGTTTCACCTTTATTTTCTTCCTCGTTGCTGCAATACTTTTACTTCCCCATTGTACGAAATCTATTGCCCGCGGCCGTTTCGACAGGCCCAACCCGCGGCCCGATACCCGTGAGCTTTTCGGCTGCCGCATCAATGGGGTCGCCTATAATCCGCAGCGGCTGGACCCTGTATTGCTGGGCAGTTGCTTCTACCGCTCCACTTACGGTGGAGATTTCGGCTGGATATTCAAGATGGATGGCGAAAGGCACAACGTTGGGTGCCGCTCTTTTTCCATAGGCTTTGTGCTCGACAGCGTAATGCTCGAGGAAGGAAAAACATACCTGCTCGGAAACCAGGGCCCCAGGAACAATTATGGCCGGTATTATTTAAACTCTACCTGCGATCAAAGCACCCTTGAATTATACACGAACGACAATGAACCGGGGCAGGTCACCATCACCTACTTTGACCCCGTTGATAAATCCGTGTCGGGAACGTTTTCTTTTACAGTCAGCGACAATAACGGGAATGTGTATGAAATCAGTCACGGCGTATTCGACCGGCATTACGAGAATTAAGCGATCCCGTATTCAACAGCAGTCACAGAATGATCAGTAGTGCGGGTGCGAATGCGAATGCATGCAAAGCCTTTATGCCGCGGTCCGCGAAAGAGCCACTTTTTCAGGTTCCTGCAGTCGGGTCCTTCTTGCGCTTAGTTTGCTGAATGACCAGTAGGAAGCGACCAGCAGTGCGAAGAATACAACGGGGCCGATCCTTGCGGATAAGGGGTCGCCTGAAGCACTATGCGCAATAAACGCTGAGATGAAGGTTATGGCAAAGCCGGCATATGCCCAGTCTTTGATCCGTGTGGCTAAAGGAGCGAGCAATACGACAACGCCAATCAATTTCGCGATGGCCAGTTCAATGCGGAAGTACGAGGGAAATCCCAGGTGCGAGAAACCCTTGTCGATAAGCGGGTCGGTGAAGTAAGCATAGGCCGAATAAGTCATCATCAATGCGATAATTGCTGTGGTCGACCAATAGGTAATTTTAGTGCTTTTCATGTCTTAATTGTTTTGCAGGTACAAAAATACCTACCTTTGCTAGCAAAAGGTTACTAGTATACTTTTGGTTAGCGGTAACCTTTTTGTTAGTTAAACGTTTTGTTATGAAAGGAGCAGTTGCTGAAAAAACAAAGCATGCAGCCCGGCATTGCCAGAGAGCGCTGTTGGCTGTGGAAGACGCTTTATACGTCATCGGGGGAAAATGGAAATTAAAGATCATCATATCCCTGCAGGAGCATGGTAACCTGCGCTTCAACCAGTTGCAGCGGATCGTTTCCGGTATTTCGGCGAGGGTATTGTCGGCCGAACTGAAGGAACTGGAGATGAACGGTTTTGTGAAGAGGAAAGTGGATGTTGACGGGCCGGTGCTGGTAGAGTACGAGCTTACGGGGTACAGCGATACGCTGAATGACGTACTGCAGTCGATGGTGAAATGGGGAACGAAACACCGTGAAAAGATCCGGCGCGAATACAAAGAGAAATAGTGAAGTTTCGGTCGTTACCTTTCTGTGCTCTCGCTTTTCCAACCTGTAAGCAATACGCCCGCAATAACGAGTATGGTGCCGATGATCTGCCCTCCGTG
>CAMPGT010000205.1 GCA_946885665.1 uncultured Chitinophagaceae bacterium
GCCCCTGCTTTTAAGCATGCCCAGATACAGGTTATAGTCGTGCTCGACAGCTACAGTATCGAGAATAAAATCAAAATAGCCAGCTACCTTTTTTACGCTTTCCTCATCTGTCGTCAGCACAAATTTCGCCGCCCCGAGATTAATAGCATCAGCCGCTTTTTCCGGAGACCTGCTAAGTATCGTCACTTCAGCGCCAAAGGAAGCCGCGAATTTCACGGCCATGTGGCCAAGGCCGCCCAAGCCAACAATGCCTACTTTCTGGCCTGCCCCAACTTTCCAGTAGCGAAGCGGTGAGTAAGTGGTAATGCCGGCGCATAACAGCGGGGCGACGTTCTTCAGGTTAAGGTTTGGCGACACTTTCAGAACAAAGCGTTCGTCTACGACAATGTTATTTGAATAGCCGCCGAAAGTTGGTGTCTTGCCGTCTTTGTCGAGACTATTATAGGTTAGTGTCCATCCATTCTCACAATACTGTTCCAGTCCGTGCTTGCAGTTGTCGCAATGCCTGCACGAATCTACCAGGCAGCCTACGCCGGCGATGTCGCCTGCGGTAAACTTAGTCACCTCACTTCCAACATTAACAACGCGTCCGACAATTTCATGCCCGGGCACAATCGGATAAATAGATATTCCCCAGTCATTTCTCACCAGGTGAACATCAGTGTGACAAACACCGCAATAGAGGATTTCGATAGCCACATCTTTCGGTCCGGGAATTCTTCTGCTAAAGACGAAGGGAGAAAGCTGGTCTTGCGCATGGTGCGCGGCGAAACCTTTTGCAGCCACGGAATCGACGACTTTAAGTTTTACGTCTTCTACAACTTGTTGCATACGAATAAAATTTAGAGGTGAGGTATAATGATGTTATATATGCTCCTTCAGAAGGGATTACATGGATTTCCCACCATCGTTTTAAGAGGGTCGTGCAAGTAGAGTAAAAACTAAAAGAGTTAAGGTAGTGTGCGGAAGAGAAATTGAATACCACGTAAAAGTACTTTTTGAAATCTGTCCGGGGAACATAAAAGGTTTGAACCGCGCAGATTTTGATTTAGGTTAATAGTTTACGCTGTTATGGTTTGCTATACAGATACGGCGGGTTGATTGCCGGCCCAAAGAAAAAATGGAATTTCATGAGCAGAAATCGGTAATTTTTGGAGATATGGAACACCCGAATTTCAAGCAGGCGCATCCTGTCGCCCAGCAATTGATGGATGAAGATTTTTTCTATTCGCCAATTGAAGAGAGCGGACCATTCGGCAGCGACGATGGCGCCGATACTTTTGCAGGGTTCGCCGCCTGGCGAAGTGCCAACAGCGATCAACGTGCACTAACGTATTTGGAACAGCAATTAGATGAGTGGGGCTATCCGCCTTTTGATTTGCATGAGAGGGACCCAGAGGAAATTCAACACTATATGCGGGAAAATGAACTCGGGTTACCGTTTTTGGTGGGAATGGACGCGGCGGTGATTGCGGTGGCGTTCGCGCAACTCTACCTGGAAGGGATGATGGAGGAAGAACTGCGCCGCCTGGCAAAAACTTCGCTCGACCGGCAGTTGCATCCTGCGTTAATTGAGTTGTGGGACGAGTCGTATCGCCCCACGCGGCAGGAACAATTATCGAAAATGCTGAGTGTGGTGAACCGGCTGTAATCAGTAACAGGTGTTGGGCCAAAGGCCATGAGATCATTCGGTTCTTAAACTCTTCACGGGGTTGGCGATGGCAGCCTTAACCGCCTGGGCGCTAACTGTAATTAAAGCAATGAACAGGGAGGCAACTCCTGCAACGGCAAAAACCCACCAACTGATGTTTACCCTGTAGGCATAATCCTGCAACCAGCGGCTTAATGCAAGCCATGCTACGGGCCATGCAATAACGTTGGCAATTACAACAAGGCCGATAAATTGTTTTGACAACAACGCCACAACACCCGAAACGGAAGCGCCTAAAACTTTGCGTATTCCTATCTCCTTGAACCTTCTTTCTGCGGAATAAGAGGCAAGGCCAAACAAACCGAGGCAGGAAACGATGATCGCCAATATCGCAAGGATGCCGACGGTGGTGCTTACCTGTGAATCTACCCTGTACAATTCGTTAAAATGTTCATCCAAAAACTGGTACTCCAGCGGCACGCCGGGGCAATCCTGCTTCCATACCGACTGAATAAAGGAGATCGCCTCTTTTGGCCTGTTGCCATCTATTTTCACCGACATGTTCTTAAAGCCCCATTCCGACTGGTTGAACATAAACAGCGTCTCAATTTTGTGATGGAGCGAATTAAAATTGAAATCCTTTGCTACACCCACGATGTGCCCCAAAGAATCGAAGCCAAACTGCCTGCCAAGTAAAAATGACATATTGCCGGGAGAATCGTCCTGCAATAATTCTCTTGCCAGGGATTCATTAATGATGTATTCCTTGCCCTCAGCCGTCTTCTCAGCGGAAAAGTTTCTGCCGGCCACCAGGGGTATTTTATAGGTCGTCAAATAATCGTGATCAACAATTAACCTGGTTGCCGCCAACTGTCGCGTTGGTCCATCTCCTTTAAATCGAACGCCCGACTGGTCAAGGTGGCTGCCCAAAATGTCCAGTGAAGCCGTGACAGAAGAGATCAATGTGCTTTGCAACAAATCGTTTTTCAACGCATCAAATTTTTGATACCCTCCACGGTCGAATGATATGCTGACGATCTGGTCGCGGCTAAAACCCGTCGGCCTGTTCTTCATGTAGTTCAGTTGCCGCAACACAAAAACAGTTGCAATGATGAGAAAAATGGCGCAGGAAAATTGCGTAACAACAAGCACATTTCTTAGCAAAGCCTTGTTCTTTCCAACCTGTACAGAGCCTTTCAGAACTTTTACCGGAAGGAAGGAGGACAGGTATGCTGCCGGATAAAGTCCGGAAAGCATTCCGAGAACGGTGGTGCCCGACAGAAGAGAAAGAAAAAGTTTCCAATTAGTAAACAAAGGAAAGTAAAGATGCCGCTGACTTAAATTATTTACCAACGGTAAAAAAAGCGCAACAAGACCAACGGCCACTATCAGTGCGATCAGCGAAAGCATCACCGATTCGCATACAAATTGAAGAGATAGTTGCCAGCGCAGTGCCCCGATAGATTTCCGGACGCCCACCTCTCTTGCTCTTTCTGCGGAACGGGCGGTAGAAAGATTTATGAAATTGACACAGGCTATGAGCAATACGATAAGTGCAATAATGAAAAAAATATTTGTATAGCGTTTATCAAACTGTTGGTAATTGAAACCATCCAGGCCGATATCTGTAGCTCCTGCATGCACTTCTTTCAAAGGAAGCAGGAACAACTCATAATTCTTTACATTATCTGCCGATAGATGTTTTTTGAGATAGTCAGGAAACTTTCGCTGCAATGCAGCCGCATTGGCATTTGCCGCCAGTTCCAGGTAGGTGTTCAACCAGTTGCCGCCCCAGTTGTCCATCCAGTCGGGCTGTGCAATGGTGCTGAATGGCACAAGCGCGTCGAACTGTATTTGAGAGTTTTGAGGAACATTATTCAACACGCCTGTCACAACAAAAAGGGTCGTATCGTGGTCATAGGCAGCCAGCGTTTTTCCCATCGGGTCTTCCTGTCCGAAAATCTTTTCTGCCGTAGCCTGGGTGAGTACAATGCTGTTTTTCCTGTCGAGCATCAGACGGCGGTCGCCTTTTGTTACTGTAAAATCAAACAGCTCAAGAAATGTAGAATCAACGAAGCAGGTGTGATCGATATAAAACTTTTTATCGCCGTAGTTCAATTGTATTTTCTCGGCGCGGTTAATCCTTGTATAGTTCTTTATTTCGGGAAAGTCGTTTTTGAGTGTCGGCCCCATAGGGAACATGGTTAACGCTACCTTTTGAGACGAAACCATCCCTTCAAACTTCTGCACTTCGTTGAGCCGATAGATATTTTTCGTGTGAAAGCTGTCGAAACTTCTTTCATAACCAACAAAAATCAGGATTAGAATGCATGCAGCCATGCCGATAGCAAGTCCTGATATGTTAAGAAGGGAGTAAATGCGGTTCTTCCACAAATTGCGCCATGCGGTTTTGAAATAATTTTTGAACATAAGGACTGTTTAAACAGGTTAGCGCATACATCAGTACTGAATAGCTCCTACACTGGTACCAGGGTTTGGCCACGGTTTACCGTAATAGTCAACAAACTCTGCGGAGGGTAAACCGGCGGCGACAATGCTCGACTTGTACGAGTATCCACCCGATCTAAGCAGCGCACTGGAAGAAGAGGTGAGTTTGTAAAACGCGCCGAGACGCGGGTCCAATTGCGTGTTTCCCGTAACGAGCCCGCTGCCGCAATCGCGGCAATTATTCAATCGTGCAGCGTTATAGGTGCCAAAGGTGGTGGTGTACATGGCTACAGCACAAGTACTGGAAGGTTTCCACTTTACCCAAAAATTATTGTTTCGGATGTAAGTTCTGCGCGGCGTAACGTTCGACAAAATGCGAAGGCCCAATCTCAGCGGCGGGTTGGAATTTTCTTTTTCGAACACGAAGGAGGTGTCCATTCCAAAGTTCAACATCAAATTGTTATAAATTTTATTGTCGAGAAGCGTCGTTACATCGCCGTTTCTATTGGAACGGTCGACTAAAATAGCGTACGTATCTGTGTTGTACATGGTGTTGTTGACAACCCAGTTATTTTTACATTCAAAGCTCGAGGATACTCCTCTTACGTCCTTATACGTCCAGGTGGATAAACTTATCGCATGAGGCACCTGCGAATGTTGTACCAGTGGCGACACTTTAACGTTTTCAAAAATATTGCTGAATACAAAATTGCTGTTGCCACCAATGGTGTTAGCAGCGCTAAAGCCATGACAGTAGTTCCGCTTAAAGATGTTATACATTGCCAGGTTTTTGAAGCCCTGAACACCTATGGCATGCATATAGGCGGAATTACCTGCGGAAATATCATTTCCCTCGAACTTATTATACTTCACGCCATAGATGCCCGTGGTGTATTGGGAAGCCAGCACACTGATGCCATTGTGCCCCCAGTTCGTAATTTTGCAGTTTCGTACAATACTCTTTTTCACCCCATGCATAAACGCCACGCCATCGCCTTCAAGGGTTAGGTTGGGTTTTAGATTGTTTTCTGCTACTGTCCATGTTTTGTCAATAATGCAATTTTGGATCACCAGGTTCTCCACAACGTTCATATTTTGCTTGGTGTTGATCGCAAAAATGCCTATCGCTTTTGCATGGGTGATCATACAGTTGTCGATCAGAATATTTGAACTGGGTGCGTAAATGCGGATAACAGAAACATTTCCTCCTCCTCGAAAAGCGATATTGCGAATCGTAACATTCTTTGTATTCAACATGCTCACAATGGGAGGAGCGGGAAATCCGGGAACGATAAGAACGTTAACGGGCGGAGTGGTGGCCGATGTGTGCCGGATGTAGAGTCTTCCTGTAGATTTATTGAAATAATATTCGTCGGTTGTGTTGAGATCTGAAAGCGCGGCTTTGTTGTTGGCTTTGTCGACCAGGCTAATTTTGGAAACGCCATTAACGAAAACACGGAGTGCTTCGCCGTAGCCCGTTGCATTGCTCCAAATGTACTTCCCTTCATAGGTCCAGGTGTCGCGAATCCAATCCATACCAGCGATAATCGGGCGGTTCCCCGTTCCGTAGGCATCGAGCGTGCAATTGGACCTGTTGTCCAGAACGATGCCTTTTCTGGGAATATACCAGGTATTTCCGCGTTTAAACAGGATGATATTTCCGTTCTTCATCAGTGCATTCGCAGCGGCGATGCTTTGCTTCGGCTTACTGCTGCTTAACCCGTTGTTGGCGTCTGATCCGGAGGTGGAAAAATAATAGGTGGTGGCGTTCGCCTGAAGAGCATAGACGAAAAAAGACAGCAAAAGCATGAATCCATGTTTCATAATCTACGGTTTTGCGATGAGCATTGAGTGAAGGATACACGGATCTTATTTCGCTACCACAAGTTTGAGGTTCGACGTTTGCGACTGCCCGGTGAGCCGGACAATGTAAACGCCGGACGCGAAGTTTTTGACGGCGACATCGACATAATACGACCGATTCACCACCATATTGCCTGTAAATAGCTGTTTGATTTTTACGCCCGATAGCGTGTAAAGGTCAACCGTTGCTCGTTCTTCATCATGCGGAGTGGAAAAAAATATCCGGGTTGACACTAATGCAGGGTTCGGAATGGCTTTCAGAAGGGAGGTGGCTTCTATTGAAGGTTTCGCGGCAAGTTCGCGGTTCAATGCTTCGATGGTGATATGAAAAGTTCGGGTAAAACTGGATGGTGTTGCACCATTGTCTGTCACAACCACTTTAACGGTAGCCGTGCCCGCTGCCCCTTCTTTGACCAGGTAATTAATAAAAGCTTTGCCATTATCGACGAGATCTGCTCCGATCGAGGCGACTACGTCTGTATCCTCGGTTGATACTACTACAGATACCTGCTGGTCGGTTTCTTCGCCTGGGGTGATGCCATTCAATTCAATATAGCGGACGTCGGGAGAAAAATTCGTTGTATCATTAGCTATGGGGTCGAGTGTGGGGCGACTGTTACTTATATTGATTTGCGCCTGTAGTGGGCTGGCAAGAAATAGCGTCAAGCCCAGTGCGATCGGGGCGGGAATTCGATTCCATTTTAGGAGGTAATAAAAAAGCCCCATAAGCAGGGTTGAGGGTGTATAATTGAGCAAACTCACTAGCAATAATCTAGCCAAATTTGCTCGGTTTGCCTTTTTGTTGATGGGCAAAAATGGGGATTGACGGTTGTCTGGTTGGCTTCCACAAGAAGGCAATCAACATTTTTCATATGTGCATAACGCGCGGGAGGTCTTCGTTTGATGCATACCGTTCGTATTGTTAGCCTCTGCCGGAACGATGCCTGAATCTCCGGTTTTGATTATTAAGTAATTTTGCAAGCTGCAGATGGATAACTTTAAATTGACAATTGACAATGAATCGCGAAACAGCTACGCAGTTAGTCGGATTTATAGCAAGATTTGGAAATGAAAAGCCTTTGCATTCATTAAGCGAGAGCTTAACAATGGCGCCATACAGCTATAAGGAAGCCATCAGTGATTTTATCAATTTTTGTTATACGGAAGATTT
>CAMPGT010000206.1 GCA_946885665.1 uncultured Chitinophagaceae bacterium
CCATTGCCTATTGCCCTTTTCACAGCTCTTTTATCTTCAAATTCCGAAACATCTGCCTGCTGCCGGGTCTCCAGGAATCCGACATGTCAAACGCTTTTGAAGCAGCCGAATAAGTTACCGACCAGTGCGCCTGCAGGCCGATCATCCCTTCGGTGGCCCCTGCAACAAAATCATTTTCCGGTTGCGTCACGTCATACATCATCACGTCGTTTATCCACAGTATGATTCGCGGCACCTCGCCGGTCATCCGTATCCTGAATTTGTTCCAGTCGTTTGGCTTCCACACCTTCGCTTTATCTTTTGCCTCTCCCACTTTGCTGATCTTCATCATCTCCCCAAAAAGACTCCCCGTGCCGCCCGGCTCGGCCAGTTCTACCTGGTAAGCCTGGCCACTCTCGGTTGACCGCAGAAATATGCCGCCGTTGCAAAAAGAATCGATCTTCACTTCAACCGTCAATTCAAAATCCCTGTATTTTTTATCGGTTAATATCACGCCGCCCTGGCCGTAGGGATGCTGGCCAATGGTGATGATTCCTTTTTTATAGTTTACAAAAGGCGTGGTGCCCTGGTGGCTGGTGCGGCTGATGTGCCAGCCGGGAGGGGGTCCACCCCCGGCGCTTCGCGCCACCCCCGCCAGCGGGGGATACGGTGCTGCCGCCCTCTGAAGCGGGGGAGACGGTGCTGCCGCGCTCTGAAGCGGGGGATACGGTGCTGCCGCGCTCTGAAGCGGGAACCGGGGGTGGACCTCCATCACCACCCTCAATCCAATATCCCAACCGTTGCCGGGTCCGGCGGCGTGTGTCATGTAGGTGGCGTTTTTCACGTCGCCCACAAACGATGCGCCTTTCAACACGTGTTGCGTTCCGTGCGATGGCGGTACCGGGTCCGCAAACATCTTCTCATTGTAAAAATCGCTCGTCCACTCCCACACGTTTCCCAACATATCGTACAGGCCCCAGGCGTTTGGCTTTTTGCCGCCCACAGCGGCGGGCGATGTCAATCCCATTTGCGCCTGCAGCCGGATCTCGTCCCACGAGATGTCGTCGGTTGCACCGGCCCTTGCTGCATACTCCCACTCAAACGCTGTGGGCAGCCGGTAATATTTCGTTGAATCGGTTTGATTGAGCTTTTCAACGAACCGTTGTGCATCTTCCCAGGTGATGTTCTCAACAGGTAAACTGTCTCCCTTAAAAACAGAAGGATCCTCTCCCATCACGCTCTTCCACTGCGCACCCGTTACTTCAAATTTTCCCATATAAAAGGGATTGTCAATTTTCACCGTGAAGCCGGGCAGCGCATCCCGCTCCGCCATCTTTTTGGCGAGCGCAAAATGCTGTGGCGTGTAGTGATTTTCGGGCGATGTTGACGGCGTGGGATACGGCGGATCGTATTTGCCGCACACAAACGTTCCCGACTCAATGCGTATGAATTCAATATCTGCTGCTCCAACAACCGTTTGCTGCGAAAACAAATTGGAACAAGGCAGCAAAAGAAGCAATATCCATTTGAGTGGTCGCATCATTTTTTCTCTGGCTCCTTCCCCGTTTTGTTACCTTCTGCTTTTTTTTCTTCTTCTTTCTTGCCACCCCAGTTGGTGCGCTCGGCTCTTCCCAACTTAAAAATTTCCAGGTCCTGCATCGTCATTCCCCCGGGGATTTTTGGCGTGTTCGCTCGCACCTCTTTTACCTCTTCGGGTGTTACCACCGATGACGCATTGCCGAGGTCGCTGCTGTTGCGGATGTAACTCAGCGCGGAGGCGATCCACTTGTCATCCTGCGCCCACATCGAGGGCATCAGGTCGGTGTAGGTTTTTCCGTCGACAGGCCCCTTCAGGCCGTTGAGCAGTAATTGCGTGAGCAATATCTTATCTCCTTTCACGCGCGGTGATCCCGACAGAGGTGGCGCGGGCATGTCTTTGCCTGCAATGGCAATTCCCTTCCCGTTGGGCCCGTGGCAGGTGGCGCAAAGCTGGTTGTAAATGGTGCGGCCCTCGCTTACCAGTTTTCGGTGTTCAGGGCTCAGCTCGAGCGTTCTTTTTCTTTCCTCTTCTCTCCGTTTATCTGCTTCAACGAATGTTGCATACGAATACTGCATCATTTCATTGTCGGGATTCGCGGCCAGCAGGTCGTTCACTATCTTTTGGGCCTGCGGCATTTTATTGGTGCGTAAGGACAGCGACAATTGAATGCGCACATCTGCGCTGGTATCGTTAACCATTTCGCCGAGCCGGGCAATCATTTTCCTGTCGTTCCGGCGAATAAATTTCTCGCTTATCCAGATGGCCGTTTTTCTTACCTGCGGGTCGGTGTCGGTAAAGGCCTCATACAATGTGGCGGTATCGATGGCATTCATGCCTTCGAGGGTCCATAAGGAATGGATCCTGGCTATGGGGTTGTAGGGACCAATCTTATTCAGTGCCATCGCTTTTATGGTGGGTACTACCGACTGGTCGTTTCTCACGATCAGCAGTTGCTGCGCCATGTCGCGCCACCACCCATTGGGATGCCGCAGGTATTGGAGCAGGTCGGCGGTTAATTGCGAAAGCAGGCGCGGCTGCGTTGTATCGCGTTTGAAGTCGTCGTGTACCACGCGGTATATCCTGCCCATGCCCCTGTTTTTGTAAAGTTCCTTTTCTGCAATGATCTTACCGAGGTAGGAATCAGGTGTTGTCCATTCACTTTCCTGGATAATCCCATGATACATATCCACTATGTAAAAGCAGCCATCCGGACCGGTGTAGGTGTTGATGGGCCTGAAGTTCATATCTGCCGATGCGAGCCAGTCCTGCTGTTTGTACGCGTCTTCAATAAAAATTTTCCCGTTGCGGTTGATGACCTTTCCTCGTTTGATGATCCTGGCAACGGGTTCGGGGATGAAGTAGTCGCCGATCATGTCTTCCGGCAGCCTGTCGCCCCGAAATATGGACTGTCCGCATCCCGATGTGAATGTTTCGAGTGTATTGTCTTCGGGCCTCAGCGCCTCGCGGCCGCCCTGAGCATCGATGTTGCCGATGATGGGCCATGGTTTCGTGAAATCTTCGGTGTACTGGTCGTTGAAGTTGAGTGCGCCGTAGGCCGGGTTCTGCTGTATCTGTACCGCCGGCAGTCCGGGCCCCGCTTCGGAATAGAACAGCCTGCCGTAATTATCGGTGGTCATGCCCCACTGGCCAATCATGTTGTCTACGAGCGTATCGGCAATCAGCTTGCCGTCTTTGTATTTGTAACGAAGGTTGTCGCGGCTGGGATATATCCAATTGTCGAGGTTCCACAGCAATCCGCCGTTCTGGTGTTCCAGGTTTCTCACGTCGCGATCATCGTTCCTGAACACCATTTTCTTTTCATCCGCTTTGCCGTCGCCGTCGGTATCCTTATAGCTCCACAAGTGCCGTTCGTTGGTCACCCCAACGATCAGTTCATCGCCCACCGGCAGGATAACGCGCGGCAGGATGAGGCTGTCGATGAAAACGGAATACCTGTCCATGCGCCCGTCGCGGTTCGTGTCTTCGAGCATTTTGATCCTGCTGAGCGGCTCGAATTCGCCGGTGGCGGCAGCGTCTTTCATGTAGGTATTCATTTCGGCTACAAACATTCTTCCATTGCCGTCCCATGCCATGGCCACGGGTTCCTGCACCATGGGTTCGCTGGCCACCAGCTCCACATGAAACCCGGGCGGCAGTTGAATTCTTTTCATGCTCTCTTCGGGTGACAGCGGAGTAACGGGTGGATTGGTATCGAGCACCACCCTCTTAAAATCTTCAGGGATCATTGACGTGTGCCGCTCGTTACAGGCAGTTGCAATAAATAAAACGAAAGCAGCGGCACAAATGGTCCGGGTCATCACGGTCTCTTTTCTGGAAATCATATCGGAAAATAGTATATCTGCGCGGATCGGGATGTAAACATAATTCTGAATATCCAATTATTTGGTAATTTCCGCATTTTTTAATTCTTATAAATGAAGATGGAAAGAAGATTACGAGTGGCAATTGACATGGATGAGGTAATCGCTGACACGATCGACAAATTCGCGCTTGTTTACAAAGAAAATCACGGTTTTGATCTGAAAAGCGGACTGAAAAGCGGCATGGAAGTGCGCGAAGTGCTTCCACCCGAACTCAGGCCAACGCTATCAGGGTACATCAATGCGCCCGGTTTTTTTCGCGACATCAGGGTGATGCCCGGCAGCCAGGAAGTGGTGCGGCAACTGACCGGCAAATACGACGTGTATATCGTGTCTGCCGCAATGGAGTTCAAGAATTCGCTGATCGACAAGTTCGAGTGGCTCGCCGATCATTTTCCGTTCATCCCCTGGACGAACATCGTTTTCTGCGGCCACAAGATCGTGGATGTCGATTTCATTATTGACGACCGCACCAGGAACTTCGTTAATTTTAAGGGCAGAACACTGCTGTATTCGTCTCCTCACAATATGCTGCTCGACGGATATGAAAGAGTGAATAACTGGGAAGAAGTGGCCGGGAGGCTGCTTTAACCCGGCAAATAAATAAAAGAGGCCTGTAGAAACAGGCCTCGCGGGGTAAATGAAATAATGCCTGAACAAAAAGCTCCTGACCTCTTGTTCATGTATGTAACAAAACAAACACTGCGTAAAGGTGCCATTATGAAGTACATATTGTGCACTTAATTGAAAACGCAGTAAATAAACCTGAAAAAAGACGGCTGAAAAGTGATTTCAACTGTTTTTTTATCAATTCCTTTTATTTTTAGAAAAATTTACCTCATGCTTTCCTCTTTAGACCACCACGATTTGCGCATCCTGCAGCTATTGCAGCATGACGCCCGGTTAACCACCAAAGAAATCGCCGACAAGATCGGTAAATCAGTGAGCCCCGTGTACGAACGAATACGACGGCTGGAACATGCAGGCATCATCAAACAGTATGTGGCCGTGCTCGACAAACGAAAGATCGACAAATCGCTTACCGCCTACACGAACGTACAGCTCAAGGAACACGCCGACCACATGATGAAAACCTTTGAAAAAGAAGTGATCCGTATCCCGGAAGTGATGGAATGTTACCACATGACGGGCCAGTTTGATTACCTGCTCAAAGTGGCGCTGCGCGACATGGACGAATACTACAGCTTCATCATCAACAAAATCGCGAAGCTTCCAAATGTGGGAACGGTTCAAAGCTTTTTTGTGCTGTACGAAGCCAAAAAAGAAACCGCGTACAAGGTGGTCTTCGATGAAAACGTGCCGCTCAAGAAAAAAGAGAAGAAAGCTCTCGCTTAATCAAAATCAACAAAAAAACATTCGGAATAGAACGCTTTTCATGGGCAACCGCGATTAAACGCCAAGTGTGTAAGAAAAACACATTGAAAATTTGATGATAAATTTTGCGAGTTGAAAATTTATTCTCTACCTTCCGACTTTCATAGGATAAGGTTTAATGGGCTTAGCTCATTTACAATCCCCGGTTTCCACCGGGGATTCGATTTTTCAGCCTCCGGAGGGAGCAGTTACCGCGACAAAATCTTCTTCGCGTTCGCCGAATATATCTTTCGCAGTGTTGCGTCGCTTAAGTCAAGTCCATACAGCGCCCAGCGGTAATCAAACAGCCCCAGCTCGTAAAAATGTTCGTCGGCCGACTCCAGTATTCTGAACGTGGTGCGGTACATATGTTCATCAATGCCCATGTCTGTTCCGTAGAGCAGCCTGTCGCTGTATTTTTCCATGAATTTTTTCACATGGCGCGGTACAGGAGCAAGCTCTCCATAACGCGCAGCGATATCCGCATACAGGTTTTTGTATTTATCGAACAGGGTTCCCAGCATTTCGAGGTTTGCGCAGTTGTTGGCGAGGTGCGCCGCAATGAAAGTGGTGCCGGGATTATCCCCGACAGCATTTTCGAGTGTTTTCACCAGCTCGTCGTGGCCGAGTTTTCCCTCCACGGTCATGTCAACGTGCCATTTGGCGGCATTCATCAATCCATCGTTAGTTGAATCCGGCGGCAGGTACATCCATTCATCTTCTGACACGTGAATATTGATGGGCATGTTCAGCTCACCGCATTTTTTTATCAAAGGCTTCATGCGCGGGTCGTCGATGTGCAACCCGTATCCGCGTGTGGGTTTCGAGTAGAGTTCTCCGAGGCCCTTATCGCCCAGTTCGCCCACGCCTTTCGCTCCTTTTTTGTAGCATCTTTCCAACTCGGCAACAGCGTGGTCCTGCCATCCGGGTTTTTCATACCCGGTGTAATCGAACCCGCACCACACGTCGAACCTGTCTTTATAGCGCGAATACTTTTGTATTACCGAATCAAACGCCGCGCCGGTACTGTACGAAAGGATCATCGTTTTTGCGATGCCCAGCCGGTCCATCATTTTCACCCATTCGTCCACTTCCGCGTCTGTTTTTGCGTAGTTGTGCGAATGCATGTCTATCACCGGAAATTTTGCTTTGGTGATTTTGGTTTGAGGTGTTTTGTAAATGGATACCGGTTGAAAATCATTTACGGTAATTTGGTTCACATCCTGTGCAATGGCGAAATGGCCGGAAAATGCTGCAAGAAATAGTAGTAATAGTCGCAAGGGAATTTGTTTTTGTTAGGCTATCACTAATATAGCCAAAAATCAATATCCCCCGTAACTTAACTGGTCGAGCAGGTACATGGCATCCGACCAGGTAAGCCACGAATCCACTACCCTGGCCTGTGTGTAGCGGCCTATTGAATAATTGAAAACGGTTTGCAGTCCGAAGCTGTCGAAGTAGGCATATACTTCATCATACCGTTCGGCGGTTGCACCACCGTAATATTCAACCACCGCAAATCCGTTGTGCATGTCGACGATGTAATTGCCGGTGGGATAATCCACGTAGGCCACCACGCCATGGTCGTGCGTGCGCATCCAGTCGGTGTCGTTGTGGTAGTCGGGATAGTAGTCTCTTTTATAACAAGAGGCGAAAATGATCATGAGAACAGGGATCAGGAAGTATAAACGTTTCATCGTTGTAAGGTTTGTTCATTTGTTGGACGGCAAAACGTGCGGAGGGTTTGTTAAGGGGGAGTTATAAGGGGCAATGGGCAATGGGCAATGGGGAGACGTTAGACGTGAGACGGTATCCCCCGCTGGCGGGGGTGGCGCGAAGCGCCGGGGGTGGACCC
>CAMPGT010000207.1 GCA_946885665.1 uncultured Chitinophagaceae bacterium
CACTGAATGTGCCGCCGATCGTTCTTGCATGGCCAACGAAGTCATCGAAATTACCGGTGAGGTCGTTGCGCACCTTGCGGGTACGGATGATGTCGAACCACATTTTATTTTCAAAGGCAAGTTCGAAATACCGCTGCGACCACACTTCTTCCTCGAAAGCCTGCTGGCTCATTGAACCGATGTCGCCCAGGTCGGCTCGTTCCCTGATCTGGTTCACATAATCGATGGCGGTAGCGTTGGGACCTCCCTCTGCCCTGTTGGATGCCTCGGCATACATCAGCATCACATCGGCCAGCCTGTAAATGGTGAAATTCAGGTCAGACTTCGCGGTATTGGTCACCGCATTCACATCAAAATACTTGTAGATGTATTTATGATCGAAAGTTTTGATACCGGAACCGTTGATCGCGGGATACTCGGAGAAGTAAAACTGCTTTTCTTCCACGCGTTTGTCGCCGGCAGGATAAGACGCGATGAATTCATTGGTGGGCCAAACCGATCCATACTCATCCGAATACTTGGAAATGCCGGAGAAGTTGGGAATGGTTAGCGCCGTCAACGGATTGTTCACGTTCTGTGACGCCGCATACTGGACCTGGAGAATGAAGCCACCCGTGTTCTTATTTGCGGGGTCGATCATATCGGTGTAGTCATCAAAAAGTGTATAACCGCCGTTCTGAACCACTTCCAGCGAACGTTTTGCGGATTCAGCATACGCCGCCTCGCCTCCGTTAATCGCCTGGCCGGCATACGTCAGGTACACGTCGGCGAGCAACGCCTTCACTGCGCCCATGCTTACCCTGCCGGAAACATCCTTCCATGGCAGCGTACTCGCCTCTGCGGTCAGCAGGTCGGGAATGATCACCTCGTCGTAAATGGTCTTTGCATCCACACGCGCCGGCTTCACGCTATCCAGCGTGGCGGGTACAGAAGTGACCAACGGTACGGCGCCATAGAGACGTACCAGGTAGAAATAAAACAGTGCCCTCAATGTGTGCACCTCGGCAAGCATATTCGTGCGAACCTCGTCCGTGAGCCCGGGGGCTTCGACCTTAGGAATAGAAGCCAGTGCAAGGTTGGCGGCGCCAATACCCAGGTACATCCGCTGCCACCATGTATCCACATAGAAAGACGTTTCGTTATAAGAGAGTGTCTGAAAATTCACGTAGCCCGTTTGACCGAGGTCCGAATTGGCCTTGCCGGTTAAAAATTCTAACAAATTATACGTGTTTCCCCCGTAGGAGCCGCTCTGGCCGTTAAGCAATCCGTGCAGCCTTTCGTAAGGCGCATCGGCGAAAGCGCGGGCATCTTTAAGGCTGGTCGCCTCGGTTTCCGGCGTGAGAAACGTCCTGGGTTTTTCTTCCAGGAATTTCGTGCAGGAAAGTCCCAGGGTCATTAGCATCAGCGCTGTATATTTTAATGATTTCATTGTACTTGTGTTTTAGATTTTCCGATGGATTATAATGTAATGTTCAGGCCCAGGTTCCACGTTCTTGGTCTCGGATAGGAAAAGAAATCAAGATTCTGTGAGAAGTTCGAGTTCTGGCCATAGCCCGACATAAACGTATCCACCTCCGGATCATAACCGGAATAGTCTGTGATCAAAAACAGGTTCTGCACGCTGGCATACACCCTGGCTTTTTCCAAATGAAGGCGGCTCAAAATATTCTTCCCGAAATTATATCCAAGGATGAAATTTTGTCCGCGCACAAAGGAACCATCTTCCACCCACCATGTGTCGAAATGCGAATCCTGTGCATACTTATAATTGCGCACCTGCGAGATCATCGTGTTCTGGTTCTCCGGTGTCCAGCCATTCAACACAGTGGTTAAACTGTTCGCTATCGTTTGCCTGTCTTCAACGGAATGTTTGAAGTTGGCGCCCACATTCACGCCCATCACAAACCGGATGTCAAATTCAAAGTCGAAATTACCCAGCGCCATCTTGCTGTTGAAGGTTCCTGTCCATTTCGGATAGGCCCTGCCGATAATGCTGTAATAATTACTGCCATCTTCATTATACACATATTTGCGGTCGCCCACATGCAGTCCGTGCTCGGCAGCCTCTGCGGCTTCTTTGTCGCTGTATGTTCCGAGGCGTGTCATGCCATAAAAAGAACCCAGCGGTTCGCCCACGCGGATCACATAGTTCTGACCGAGGAAATTGGGACCGGGGAAGATGTCGGCGTTGCCTTCATTGAGCGCCAGCACTGTATTCTTGTTTGAAGCGAAGAGGAACGTGGTGTTCCAGGAAAAATTCGCTGTTTTGATGTTTTCGGTATTGATACCCACTTCAATCCCTGCATTGCGCACCCTGCCGACGTTGCGGGTAACATTCGAATTGTTCTGTCCGTTCGACCACGCGATCGGCGCCTGCAGCAGCAGGTCGCGCGTAACGCGGTTGTAGTAATCAATTTCGCCGCTGACCCTTCCGTTGAACATGCTGAATTCCAAACCCACATCGCCCTGCCATGATTTTTCCCACTTCAAATTCGGGTTACCGAGGTATTGCGGATAGAATATCGTAGCAAGTGCTCCGCCAATAACCGTGGTACCCGGTTGTATTTGTGCCAGCGATTGGTAGTTACCAATTTCCTGGTTGCCCACGGCGCCGTAGCTGGCGCGGATCTTTACATTGCTGAACAACTTGCTGCTGGCCATGAAATCTTCTTCAGACAGCCGCCATGCCGCACCGATAGCAGGAAAGAAGTCGTACTTCTGATTCGAGCCGAGGCGTGATGATCCGTCGTAACGGCCGGAAGCGGTGAAGTTGAACTTGCCGACGAGATCGAACATCACACGCGCATAGTACGAATTGAGTGAGCTCTGCTGGTAGTCACTCTGCGCCTGGCTCTTGAGCGCGCCTGCCTGCAGGTAATTATACTGCAGCAGGTCGTCGGTGAAATTCTGGGCCTCTACGAAACTGCCCTCCGAAAGCTGCCTTTGCCACGAAGCTCCTGCCAGCACCGTCATTCGTGAATTTCCGGGCAGTTCGTGTTTCCACGTGAGGTAATTTTCTGTTTGCCAGTAGTTGAACGTATTGGCGCGGATGCTGGCCACACCGCCCTGGTCTTGCGAAAGGTGAGGAAGGTCGGTGGCAGAATAAAAGTTGTTTTTATTATTTGCTGCCATGAAGCCGAAGTCGGATTTGAAATCCAACTCGTCGCTTATGATGAAATCGAGATACACATTACCTAATCCTGCCGTCAGGTTATTAAGCGTATAACGATTTTCCGAAGTGTGAACAGGATTCGGTCCGCCTTCGAGGCCGGCGATATCGAAATTTCCGGCCCAACTGCCATCGGGATATTTCACCGGCACGATGGGCACTTCTTCCGAAACCATGCGCGGCACGTTGAGCGCACCATTAGCATCGGATACTACGCGTTGCGTGGAACGTATAAGGTTCACGGCGCCACCGATCTTCAACCATTTGGTAACGTCGTTGTCCATCGTGAACCGAACGTTGTAGCGCTTGAACCACGAGTTGATCATCAACCCGTTTTGATCCTGGTAGCCGGCGCTCAAACTGTACAGTGATTTATCGCTGCCACCCTGCAGGTTGATGTTGTGACTATGCGAAATCGCGGGCTTGTACGTTTCTTTTTCCCAATTGGTGTTATACAGCGGCTGATCGTTTTCGTCGAAAAGCAACGGCAGGTCCTCGTGATTGAGTCGAACGGGCGGTACCTGCTCGGCTCCGTTCGGATCGAAGTTTTTGCCGTTGGCGTAAGACTGGTTATAAATATCAATGAACTGCTGCGCATTCAGCGTGGGCAGGTGGCGTGTCAGTTCAACCACATTGACGTTGGCATCGTACGTAAGACGCGTGTCGTTACGTATGCCGCGCTTGGTGGTCACGATGATCACGCCGTTGGCGCCGCGTGCTCCGAATATGGATGTTGCGGCCGCATCTTTCAGCACTTCCATTGATGCCACGTCGTACGGACTGATTGAATTCGGATCAACACCAATCACTCCATCTATTACGTAGGTAGGATCGAGGCTGGAATTGATGGAGCCAATACCGCGAACGCGCACCTTCGCGCCATAGCCGGGAGCGTTGCTGTTGATGCTCACTTCCACGCCCGCAATCTTACCCTGCAGGGCCTGGGTGATGTTGACCACCGGCTTGTCGGTTATAGATTCCGCTTTGATGGAAGCCACGGCGCCCGTGAGTTCCGACTTGCGCGCCGTACCGTAACCGATAACCACCACCTCGCTGAGTGCATTGGCGGCAGCGGCCATGGTAACATTTTGAATAGTGGCCGATGAGGCCGATAGTTCTACCGGATCATAACCGGTATAAGTAAAAACAAGAACAGATTCCTCGCTGGGAACCTGGATGGTAAAATTTCCCTGTGCGTCAGTTGAAGTTCCGGTTGTGGTACCTTTTACGGTAACACTCACTCCCTGCAACGGTGAGCCGTCGGCCCGGTTGGTTACTTTACCGGATTTTGACACCTGCGCCCAGGCGCCCGAAGACAGCAGCACACACAATACCACTGCAAAATAATTCTTTAGCATAATTACCCCGTTTATAAGTGAACGAACATGTGAACACGGTAAAGGGAGTGTCGGGGGCTGCAGTAAAGGGAAGTCGGGGAATAGAGAAAACAAAAAGAAGGCAAAAACCTACCTGGCTACTAGAGGAGTTTCTATCTCACAACAATTGTTTTCTTAACACAACAATAACAAATGATCGCGAAATAATAAAAAAATTATTCGGGAAAATGCTGAAGATAATGTCGCATCAGATTGATTAATTGACTGTTGGATCGCCTGAAATGATTGTCCAGTCTGATTTTGCACGACCCTTTTCGAGCCATGCATCCATCTTTTTTGCAACAGCAGAAATGGAGATAAGATGTTGTTTTGTTGATGACGCCTGTTCCATCATCAGCCTCGCATCTTTACGGGCCATGTTAAGTTCCCATGATGCTTCATCGAAGGTGTTACTGGCAATTTTTTTCAATCGCGTTTGTGTTACGCCCGATGGATTCACGACCTCCATCAGCGGACCGAGCTCTGCGATATCGATGTCTAATGAACGTGCCAGTGTGAGCATGTCCGTTATTGCGCCCATCAAGCCAATATGGAACAGGTTGCCCAGCAATTTGATGGCCGCCGCCTTTTCAGGCTGCGTGCCAAGGTTCCACAACTTCCCGGTCATAGCCGAAAGCTCGGGCCCCAGCGTGTTGATCACCTGCGGGTCGCCGGATACCATCATGGTACCGGTTCCGGCCAGTGCGTTTCCGGGTCCCATGAACACGGGTGCATGTATGTAGTGGAATCCTTTTTCTTTCCAATATGCCGAACGCTTTGCAGCGCCTGGCACCGATGTAGTGGTGTGATCGATGATGATGGCGCCCTGTTGCAAACCGGCCGCCGCTTTTGCAAGCACATCATCAACCGACTGGTCATCAGAAAGCGTCACATGAATCCGCTCCGATCCCTTCACAGCATCCTCCACCTTCTCAAATGCTTTCGCGCCGAATGCTTCCAAAGCTTTCGCCCTTTCAAACGTTCTGTTCCATACCTGTACCTTTTTGCCTTTCGTTAGCAGCGCACGCGTAAAGTTGGTGCCGAGCAAGCCTGTTCCAATAAATGTGATCATGCGGAATTGTTTCCGCTAAAGTTATGCATTACTCATAAAACCTGTTACGCATGCTCAACAGCCGCATTCTTTGGTTTGTAAGAACCGGCTACGGGGCCAAACGATCTTACGAGCCTGTTCCAGGAATTTATGGTGATGACGGCGAGTGTGAGATTTGCAATCTCCTGTTTGGAAAAATATTTATTCAGCTTATCGTGAATATGCTCGCTGCTTTCGTCAGGAGGAAGCTTTGTGAGCACCTCTGTAAATTCCAGCACCGCACGTTCTTCATCACTGTAATAAGGTGCTTCTCTCCACGCCTGCAATGAAATGAGGCGTTGCGCGGTTTCACCTTCCAGAACGGCATCTTTATAATGCATATCTATGCAATAGGCGCAATTGTTAATGAGCGATGCTTTGAACTTGATCAAATGCAGCAGCTTGTGATCGATCCCTGAATGATCAACGTACTGCTGTGCCTGCGACAATGCCTGGTATAACCCTGCCGGCAAATCTTTCTGTGAAATCCTTTCCATAAAAAATAAATTTCTATAAAGACAATACACTGCAACCTCGTGTGACACTCAGACAACCTTTTTTTGAAGCGATAACAACTTTTTAGGATTTCGTATGAAAAATACGCTCATGAGCTTTCCGTTTTCAAAGTTGAACACCTGGCAAGTTGCGACGTTGGCGCCATCGTAATAAAATAACGCGGGCTGTTTGTTGATTTCAGCCTTTGCAACTTTTGCGGCCGAATAAAACTTTTTATAGATGCCCTGCAGGAAGGCGGCAACCGCGCGAACGCCTTCAACGGGATTGATGGCCGCCACTGCCCTGCCGCCTCCATCGGAAATGGCGAGAATGTCTTCGTTCAGCAGCTCTTCCAGGCGCGTGACGTCGCCTGCATGGATCACTTCGAGGTAGCGGTCAAGATTCCGGATGTTCGCTCCTTCTTCTTCGGGCGCGGATGGTTTGTGCAGTTGTTTTTTTGCGCGGTTCAGCAACTGTCGCGAATTGTCGGCGCTTATACCGAGCACGTCCGCAATTTCCTCGTGGTCGTAATCGAACGCTTCTTTGAGGATGAACACCCCGCGTTGCCTGGGGTTCAGTTTTTCGAGCAGCACCATCAGCGAATAAGACAGCGCTTCCTTCTTATCGATCTCCGAATCCGCGCTGTCCGTGGACACCGGTTCAGGCAGCCATTCGCCCGGGTACTCGTCAACGGTTTTCTGTAATTTTTTCTTAAGATTGATCGAGAGATTGATCACCATGCGGATGAGATAGGCCTTTTCGTCCTGGATCTCACCCTTATCAACGAGGTGGAATTTAAGAAAGGCGTCCTGCACCACATCCCGTGCATCTTCGAGCGACCCCAAAATATTGTAGGA
>CAMPGT010000208.1 GCA_946885665.1 uncultured Chitinophagaceae bacterium
CGCAGAGGATCATCACGACGGCGAAACTTACGAAATGTTCCTGAAACAAGTGAACGACCACCCGCGGGCATGCTTATTGTACGATCCTAGTCACTTTGTATTGCAGTGTCTCGACTACCTGACCTACATCGACTATTACCATGAAAGGATCAGGATGTTCCATGTAAAGGACGCCGAATTCAATCCAACAGGTAAGCAGGGCGTCTACGGCGGTTATCAAAGCTGGATTAAAAGGGCCGGACGTTTCCGCTCGCTGGGCGATGGTCAGGTCGATTTTAAATCCGTCTTCAGCAAACTCGCGGCGTACGACTACGCCGGATGGGCCGTACTCGAATGGGAATGCGCCATCAAGCATCCCGAACAGGGCGCCGAAGAAGGCGCACCTTTCATCAAGGATCATATCATCAGGGTTACGGAAAAAGCTTTTGACGATTTTGCCGGCTCTGGTGGAGATGAAGCATTTAACAGGTCGGTTTTAGGACTAAAATGATATATTGATTTAATGATTTAATTAAGCCAGCCGGAATTAATGAACGGCATAAAAAAACAAAAAAATGAGAAAGTTATTGAGCCTTTTGGTCGCCAGTGCGCTGATCTGCTCTTGCGGCGGTAATGGAAATGATTCATCATCGACAACAAGCGAAGAAACCGCACCAGCCACCCCCGAATCTTCAGGAACACCAACCGTTGCGAACCAGCAGGGTTTAGAATTGATCGGCAGCAACGACTGCATGACGTGCCACGCTATTGACAGGAAAGTAATCGGGCCGTCTTACATCGACGTTTCCAAGAAATATGATAGTACGGAAGCCGTTATCGATACGCTGGTCAGCAAGATCAAGCATGGTGGCAAGGGAAATTGGGGAGAAGTGATGATGACGCCACATCCTGACCTTCCTGACGCAGATGCCAAGGAAATGGTCAAATATATCCTGTCATTAAAAAACCAATAATATTATGCGCTTAATCATCCCCGTTGTATTTGCTTTGTTTGTGGCCTCATGCGGCGACTCGAACCAGGCAGATGCAGACAATAGAACGGATAGTTCCTCAACAACTTCTGACTCAGTGAACGCGGGTTCCATGGCAGCTAACACGTTAACCGATACTGAAAAAAATGAAGGCTGGCAGTTACTGTTCGACGGCCAAACCAAAAACGGCTGGCACAGCTATAACAATACAGGCAACCTCGCTTCCTGGAAAGTTGAAGATGGCGCGCTGCTCCTGGATGTGGATACCAACGGCGAACACACCGGAGAAGATATGGTGACAGATGAAGAGTATGAAAACTTTCACCTTAAAATAGACTGGAAGATCAGCCAGAACGGAAACAGCGGCATTATTTTCAGTGTGAAGGAATCTCCTAAATATGCGAACGACTATTTTACCGGTCCCGAAATGCAGGTGCTCGACAACGACGGCCACGCTGATGGAAAGATTGTGAAGCACAGAGCCGGCGATCTGTACGATCTCATCACCGCTTCTCCTGAAACCGTTAAACCGGTGGGCGAGTGGAACACTGCGGAAATATATAAAAACGGCGACACCCTTGAACTCCGGCTCAACGGTCCCACAGTTGTGAAAACAACTTTGTGGAACGATAACTGGAAAAAACTGGTAGCGGGCAGCAAGTTCAAGCAATGGCCCGACTTCGGAACTTTCAAGAGCGGAAAGATAGCGCTCCAGGATCATGGAAATAAAGTGTGGTACAGGAATATTAAGATCAGGAAACTGTAATACAAGGCAGTGGGCAGTAGGCAATAGGCAATAGTGTTTCAACTTCATTACATTGCCCATTCCCTATTGCCCATTGCCATTTCAACATAAAATTTTGCATCATTAAGAAAATCTTCCACCTCGCCACCTGCACTACCTGCCAGGCAATTTTAAAGGATTTCAAACCTGAAAAGAAAGGTTATGCCCTGCAGGATATCAAAACAGAAAACATAACGGCCGCGCAGCTTGATGAATTGAAAAAAATGGCAGGAAGCTATGAGGCGCTGTTCAGCCGCCGCGCAATGAAATACAAAGAATGGGGGTTGAAGGATAAGCCCCTCACAGAAAAAGACTACCGCGATCTTATTTTGCAGGAATACACTTTTTTAAAACGGCCCGTTGTGGTGAATGGCAAGAAGATATTTATTGGAAGCGAGAAAAAAACGAAAGAGGCGTTGAAGGGGGAGACGTGAAATTTTTAGACCGGCTACTGACGTTTGCCTGAAAAGCAAAAAAATTTCATTTCCTGCTCTGCGCGCGGGCACGCGCAATACTGATCAAATACTGAAGATTAGGCTGATAAAACCTGCCGTAGTACCACCCCCTGTAACGCCAGGGAATGGGCTTGTTCATCAATGCCGACTGCGCAGAATCCGTCACTGCGGCATTACACATCTTCTGTACATCCCCCAAGTAATCGTATAAAATTTTCAACGCGCCTTTCCCCACCACCCTCCCATGCCCGGGAAGATACGTGTGATATGTCCTGTCCTCATAAAACGTGCGCAGCGACTTCCTCCATCCGTCAACGTCGCCATCACTGAGCCACGGATGGCGTTCCGTATATAAAAGATCACCCATGAAAGCGATGCCTAAAGTGGGAATTAACAGCACCACATCGCTTGCCGTATGCCCGTTTCTGCATTCAACCAGTTTTACATTCAGCTTGCTGCCGTATAGCCAAAGCGAATCGTCGAATGTATAATCAGGGAGTGCCATGAACAATTGATCGGTCGATTCAATGATGCCCTCGTAATAACCTATCCAGTAAGGCATCTCGTCACGGTCCATCTGGCTGGCATTTACCATTCGTTTCCTGATGGCCTTAAGCAGTGTTGGCGCGTGTTTCTTTTCCCATTCCTGCTCTGCCGGCTCATTAAGCTGTATGAGTTCTCGCGTTGTATTCGTGCCCACGATGGTGGCATTAGGCAGAAAAACCTGGTTGCCCCTTATGTGGTCCATGTGGTGATGGCTGTTGACCACGTAGGTAACTTTGCGGTTGGTGAGCTGCCGGGCCACCTCCCTTAATTCAACGGCGGCGGAGGGCGTCATGAACGGATCGAATACCAGCGTTTTATCGCCCATGTCAACAATGGCGGCATTGCAGATCGCTTTACCGTAATAATCATTATGAATGGCCACCCACACCTGTGGGGTTAATTGCTGGATGCTGAAGTTAGCAGAGCGTTCGATCTTCGTCTTCTTTCCGAACTGGGCGAAGCTATCCTGATGATTAAACAGGCAGGAGAACACTATTGTGATGATAGTAAATACTCGCTTCATCCGCAATTGTAATCTCCCAAGTTACAATAATCCGCGATAGCCGTTTTTATTACAGTATCCTTAATTTGGCGTAATTCAGCATTATTTTCTTCTCGCCATTGACGTCAAATTTCACCGTTGCGATGGGATTATGTGCAGAGCCTTCCAGTTTTATCACTTCTCCAAATCCGAATTTCTGGTGCTCAACGCGTTGTCCCGCCTCCAAAGTACTCGTGTCGCTCGGCGCAAAATCGGGTGAAGGAACGTGTTCAACCGTTTTCACCACAGGTTTGGGTGAGATGTAGGAAGGTACCGATGGCTTTGCGGGGGCGCCATACCGCTTTTCGGCCTGCGCCGACGAATCAAAGCCGCGGTGCATTCGCTCATATGCCGAGGAGCCACCGAAAAAGCTGCCCTGCTGGTTCCTGGCACCACCGCCGGAAAAGCTTTTATCCAGATATTGCTCGGGCAGTTCATTAAGGAACCTGCTCGGCTCATTCTGCACCAGCGACCCGAACTTGTAACGTGTATTCGCATAAGTGACCCACAACTGCTTTTTGGCCCTGGTGATCACCACATAAAACAACCGGCGCTCTTCCTCCAGTTCCTCGCGTGTATTGATGGACATGCCACTGGGAAAAAGCATTTCTTCCAGACCGCATGCGAAAACGCAACCGAATTCAAGCCCTTTGGCCGCATGAATGGTCATCAGTTTCACCGTGTCCGCATCGGCATCTTTCTGGTCGGCGTCGGTAAGTAAGGTAATCTGCTGCAGGTAAGCGCCCAAACCCTTGTCGCCCACTTCTCCTTCCTCATTCGAAGGTGTTTCCGTAAACTCTTTTATGGAGTTCAACAATTCCTGCACGTTTTCATAGCGTGCAACACCTTCGGTGCTCTTGTCGTTGAACAGCTCTCTCACGAAATTCGTTTGCTTGCCAACATGAATGGCCACTTCGTAGGCATTCTTATCGTTGAGCATGCTGGCAAACGAGCGGAGCATCAATACAAAATTTTCGATCGCCTCGAGTGTGCCTCCCTTGTATCCAAACTGGCTGGCATTTTCCAGCACCTCCCACATAGATATATTATTGTCGTTCGCTGCGAGTATCGCGCGGTCAACAGAAGTTTTACCGATGCCCCTGGTAGGATAATTAATGATCCTCTTCAGGCTCTCTTCGTCTTTCGTGTTCACCAGGAGCCGTAAATATGCCACAAAATCTTTTATCTCCTTGCGCTGGTAGAAGCTGATGCCTCCATAGATGGTGTAAGGGATGTTCATCCTTCGCAGGCTCTCTTCAAATGCACGGCTTTGTGCATTGGTGCGGTAAAGTATCGCGAAATCATTGTTGCGGTAATGGTTTCTCAGCTTTTGTTCCTGGATGGTATCGGCCACATATTTTCCTTCGTCGTTATCGGTCATGGTTCTCACCAGCCTGATCTTTTCGCCTTCCACATTCTCGGTCCAAAGATTTTTCGGAATCTGGCCCTTGTTGTTTTTGATCACTTCGTTGGCCACATTGATGATGTTCTGCGAGCTCCGGTAATTCTGTTCCAGCTTGATCACCTTCACATCATCGTAATCCTTCTGAAACTGCAATATGTTCTCTATCGTGGCGCCGCGAAAACTATAAATGCTTTGTGCATCGTCGCCCACCACACACACATTCTCATGTGCGGCGCCGAGCAATTTGATGATCTCATATTGAGCGGGGTTAGTATCCTGGTACTCGTCTATGAGAATGTATTTAAACTTGTGCTGGTATTTATGCAGTGAGTCGGGAAAAAATTTCAGCAATTCATAAAATTTGATCAGCAAGTCATCGAAATCCATTGCGCCATTCTTAAAACACCGTTTCGAGTACGCTTCATAGATCTGCGCAATAGCCGGCCTGTTGCTTCTCATATCTTCCTGCTGAATGTGATAATCAGCGGCATATTCTGCGGGCCCCACAAGTGCATTTTTGGCACCCGAAATGCGGTTGTACACAGTGGTGGGTTTGTAGAGCTTATCATCCAGGCCGAGTTCGTTGACAACAGTCTTCACCACACCTTTTGCATCATCCGTATCATAAATGGTGAAATTGGAAGGATAACCCAACTTCGGCGCCTCCGCTCTTAGAATCCTCGCAAAAACGCTGTGAAACGTACCGATGTACAGGTTTCTCGCCTCGGTATTGCCGAGCACCTTCTCAACGCGTTCCTTCATTTCTTTGGCCGCTTTGTTGGTGAAGGTGAGGGCGAGTATGTTAAAGGAATTAATGTTGTGAAAAGCCATCAGGTGGGCAATCCTTGTAGTAAGCACTTTCGTTTTTCCGCTTCCAGCGCCCGCTACGATCATGATCGGACCGTCCTTATGCAGCACTGCTTCACGCTGTCTTTCATTTAATCCGGAAAGGTAATCTTGCATCTGCCAAAAATACGAAATCGGCACTACGTTATAGAAAGAGATCGGGCATTAAGTTAGCGCCGGGAGCGACGGCATAATGATCAAAATTGTCAATATGATTCTGCCGCAGCACATCTTCATCAATATAAAAATTTCCTGTTATGGTGGAGGGTTGATTGAGAATATAAAATGCAGCATCCGCAACAATTTCCGGTTTGCGGCTATGCCTGATGAGGTCATCGCCGCCCAGCAAATTTTGTACGGCAGCGGTGGCAATTGTTGTTTTCGGCCATAGTGCATTTACAGCGACCCGGTATTTTTTTAATTCGGAAGAAAGACCAAGAACGATCATGCTCATCCCATATTTGCTCATGGTGTAAGCAAGATGCTTGGGAAACCATTTGCGATCCATGTTAAGCGGGGGGGATAAATTCAGGATATGAGCATGTTTTGAATTCTTGAGATAAGGAATGCAGGCCCGGCACATAAAAAATGTTCCTTTTACATTGATATCCTGCATCAGGTCGTAACGTTTAGGTTCTATCTGTTCTGTTGATGACAGGTTTATCGCACTGGCATTGTTGATGAGAATATCTATGCCACCGAACGTGTCAACGGTTTTTTTAACGGCGACCTCGATATCTTTTTCATTCCGAATGTCGGCCTGCAGCGGCAGTACCTTGCCGGTTCCGGCCTTTTCAATCTCCGCGGCGGCAGTATAGATCGTGCCTTCCAGCTTTGGATGGGGGTCAACGGTTTTTGCAGCGATGGCAATGTTGGCGCCTTCTGCCGCCAGTTTCAGCGCGATGGCTTTTCCTATGCCTCGGCTGCCTCCTGTGATCAGGACCGTTCGGTTGTGGAAGTTCATGACTGTAAGGTTGTTATAAATGTAAAGCTTTTGGACGGGTTGGCAGCGAATGCAATTTTACGTGCCCGGTTTTGGGATATTTACGATGCGGGTGGTAAATGCTGAAGACTGAAAATGAAGCATTAATGCTCTTGTCAGCAGGGCGAATGAGGAGTATGTTTGTATTCTGTCCAATGAATAAGGAACAACAAACAATATCCGGAAAAACCAAAAGTCCAGATCCGAAAAACCAATCCAAAATCCAGTTAAACCAGGTTCCGGTTTCATTGATCAGCGTAAAAAACCAATATCCACTTAATCCGATGGAAAGCCTTAAAATTTGTACCTATTGATGGCCAAGTTGAGATGTTAAGGTTGTACAAAGTTCTTAAGCAGCCCTGCGCAAGCGGGGCTGCTTTTTTTGCGGCAATCGGACTGTAGTTGTTCTTTGCTCCCGGG
>CAMPGT010000209.1 GCA_946885665.1 uncultured Chitinophagaceae bacterium
ACTGAAAACATTCTCACGTCTCACGATTGCCCATTGCCCATTGCCCTTTCCCCTCTGCCTACTGCCCCTTATTACTAAAATTAATCATCCACTTCACCCCAAACTTATCTTCGAAAGATCCGAAATAATCTCCCCAAAACATATCCGCCATCGGCATCTCTACTTTTCCCCCGGCAGAAAGCCCATTAAACAAACGGTCTGCTTCCTGGCGGCTGTCTGGAGCAACCGAGATGTAATTGTTGTTGCCCACATGCAGCACATGCCCCATCGAAGGAAAAATATCCGAAGCCATCAGGAACTGCCCGTCGCCCAGTGGAATGGACACATGGATCACACGCTTCTTTTCATTTTCGGGAAGCTTGTCGTGGCCCGGCGCCTGGTCGCCCCGCTGCACGAACAATTCACCACCAAAAACAGATTGATAGAATGTCAATGCCTCTTCAGCATTGCCATCAAAATTCAAATAAGGATTGAGTTTCATTTCTTTTGTTTTTATGTGAACAAAACTAAGGTTGCAAATACTCTCCGGGCTGGGTTGATCGTGACAAATTGCAGGGGTGTTTGCGGCGTACTCCATCATCCCTCAAATGAAGCGTACCTTTAAAGAGATGGTATTGAAACAAGCCAACAAAAGTAAATGATCAACAACGAAAATTTACCACCCGGCTGGGATTACAATCCTTCCTCATGGTCGCAACGTATTCCGCTGGTTATCGTTGCGTTTATTGGATTCCTGATCGCTCTCTACCTGGGACTTTACCAGCTTGGCGTATTTTCCACCGTGTGGGAACCGTTTTTCGGCGACGGCAGTCAAAAAGTGCTGCATTCGGTTGTATCGCGGGCGCTCCCTGTTCCTGACGGCATCATCGGTGCATTTGGTTATTTTCTCGATGTGGTTACCGGTATTATCGGAAAACAGGGCCGTTGGAAATCCAAACCATGGATCGTTGTGCTTTTTGGAATAGCCGTTGGTCCGTTGGGATTTGTGAGCGTGATGCTGGTGATCTTTCAACCCGTGCTGATAGGAGCGTGGTGCACATTATGCATCACTACGGCAGTTATTTCCGTGGTCATGATAAGCCCCGCAATGGATGAATTCCTGGCGAGCCTGCAACATCTTAAACGTGTAAAAACCGACGGCGGTTCGGCATGGAAAGCGTTTTGGGGAAAAGATCCTTTTACCGAAAAACAAAATTGACATGTGGGCAGCAATACTGAATATTATTCTGGGAATTTGGATCATCGTGGCGCCGGCCGTCCTGAATTTTGATGAAAACGCGGCAAACAATAATCACATCGTTGGGCCGCTTATCGTAACATTTGCCATTGTAGCCATCTGGGAAATAAACCGTTCAGTGAGTTACTTCAACCTTGTGGCCGGTATCTGGCTGGTGGCTGCACCGTTTCTTTTATCATTCGATTCCTCCGCGGCCACCTGGGTGGACGTTGTATCGGGGGCGCTTGTTGCAGTAACCTCTCTCTTCAAAGGCCGCATCAGCAAAAAGTATGGCGGAGGATGGCGGTCGCTGGTTGACGGACCGGCCACATGATTCATTACTTTTTTTTCAAGATAAGCGTTGCTATTAACGACGCCAGGCACACACCTGCCAGCGATCTAATCGCCGTTCTGTTCATGCTTAACCAAAGGGTAAAACTTCTATCCGCTGCATTCTTTCCAAAGTCGCCATAGGCCCCACGGTCCTCCGCGATGGGTTGCCACAGGTTGTTTTTGCGGTCGCGTGCCACGGGTTGACCGGTCTGCTGTCCATCTACGGCGTTTCTCGCCAGCACCCAATCTCCTAACCAGGGCGCAATCTTGTTTCCGATGATGGCTTTATACGTAGGAAAACCTACCCACACATTCCGGCGGTTATGCGCCGCAGCAAAAACAATAGCCCTCGCCGCCACTTCGGGTTTATACACTTTGCCGAGCGGCTTCGGCTCATTGGGAAGTTTACTCAATACCCAGCCAAACTGCGTGGTATTCAATGCAGGCAGTTGCACCATGCACGTTTTGATGTTGCTCCTGTCGTGCAGCAGTTCCGAGCGCAGTGAATCATAAAAGCCTTCGATGCCATGCTTGCTGCCGCAATAGGCAGATTGAAGAGGGATGCCGCGGTAGGCGAGAGCCGATCCCACAAGCACGATCGAACCGCTGTTGCGCGGCCGCATTCTTTTCAGGGCCGACATGGTCCCGTACACCGTTCCCAAATACGTTACTTCGGTTGCCCGTTTATATTCTTCAGGTGTAATGTCTTTGAACGGTGCGAACACGCTGTTCGAAACGTTGTTCACCCAAACCGCTATCGGCCCCAGCTCTCTTTCCACCTGGTCGGCCGCTTGCTCAACCTGTTGCGCATCGGCCACATCACACAGTACCGGCAGGCCGGTACCGCCATATTCTTCCACTTCTTTTTTGGTGCCTTCCAATTGCTCCGGACTTCTTGCGAGCAGCGCTATTTTGGCGCCGTGCTTCGCAAATTCCCAGGCCGTGGCCCTGCCAACACCGCCAGAGGCGCCGGTGATGACAACCACTTTGTCTTTAAAATAAGTTGTATTCATTGTTTATTTTTAGCTACCAACCCGTCGGTCAGTTTTTTCCATTGAATTTTTGAGAATGCGAGGATGCCGCCGGTTCCTACCACAGCGTCCCTGATTTTTTCTGTTGCGGAATCTGCGGTGGTGTTTACTTTGGTGTTGCGATCGTAGATGGCTGCCGTTATTTTGTTCGCTTCCCGCGTAACCGTGAAGGTGCTAGTGGCAGAAGGTGAATAGAAATGCGAAACATCGTCATCACTGCCGCCGGGGCGCCGCGCCGGCCGCACCCTGAACCCGAAACTTTCAACGTCTTTATCATTACTGGATCCCATCTCTTCTATCTGCACCCAATCGAACCCTTTTCCGCTGTCGGTGCCGGGACCGGGGACATCTATCCTGATGTAGTCTCCTTTTTCTGCGTTCCTGTTCAATTCGGTACCAGATGCGTCAACCAGGCGGAAGTTCGCGGTGGGCGCACCGGAAAGACTGTGCCAGTTGTTTACATCCAGCAGTCTTTCTTTTGCTTTTTGGAAAAGTTGTTGTGCAGAAGAGAGGTCATCGAGTTCGGCATCGCTGGAAGTGTCAATGGTAAAGCCGGATTCCTGCCCGGGCACGATGCCCGTGTAATTCTTTTCCTCCATGCCCTATTACAAAAAAAGTCGTGCCACTTTCGGCTTCATCCATCAAAGCGATGCCTTTTTATAGTTTGATCTGAACGCTCCCGGCTGGCATTTCTTGAATTTTTTAAACTGCCTGTAAAAGAACGGAACGTTTTCGAAGCCGGACTGGTAACACACCTCGTTGATGGATTTATCTGTCTCGATCAGCATTTTACACGCACTGTTGATCCTGTACTCATTAAGAAAGGTGAAGAAAGATTTGGTCATCGTTTTACTGAAAAACCTTGAAAACGATTCATCGGTCATATTCACTTCCGCAGCGACTTCCGCCAGCGAAATCTTGCGGCGAAAACTTTTACTGACAAACCTGTACACGGCGTTGATGCGCTCATTATTCGAGTGGTTCAGCTCGTATGAGAAGCCATTTTGGGTAAGCAGGCTGAAATTTTTCTCTACAGCGAGATACCTCAGCACCTGCATGAGAAGAATAAATTTTTCAAACTGATCGGCTTCCAGTATTTCCACGAGTTTCTTCTCTATGATGGATGCCGCCTCTTTACTGAATTTGATTCCTTTGTCCGAATTTTTGAAAAGCTCCACGATCTCAGGGAACTGCCCGTTGTTGAGCCAGCCAATAAAATCCTGATCTAAAAAAATTACGATAGCTTTTGTTGATCCAACCTGCCCCGAATTTATCCAGCAGTGCGGAAGGTTCGATCCCAACAGCACGAGGTCGCGGTCAGAAAAGTTTTCCATGTTGTTGCCCACATAGCGCACACCCTGGCTGTTGGAAATAAAAGTAAGTTCGTATTCAGGATGATAGTGCCAGGGATAATCGAATTCCTGGTCGGTTTCCTGTTTTTCGATTCTGAACAGGCTGCGATTTTCTCTGGGAACAGGCTTGAAGGCAGCTTTCATTTATAACTTTTGCAATGAATTTAGCAAAAAACGGGCGCCTGCTGAACAAAATAGTATAGAAAATGGTCGGAATCGGTTAAAACAACGGTTTTGCTACCACCTATTTTTACAAGGCGTCTGGAATAAAGCATTTTGTAAATATTTATCTAAACTGCATTCATGAACCCGGTAAAATCTGGAAAAACATTCGATTGGTCGCTCGTTATCCTTGTAAATTTTATGTGGGCAACACAGGTGCCTGTTATCCGCATGATCGGCGACAGCCTGAACGCGGTAACGGTGGCTTTTATTCCGATGATCTTCAGCACACTGATATTCCTCCCTGTGCTGTGGCTTGAAAATAAAAAAAGAAACGTCGGCTTCAGATGGAAATGGCGAGACATAAAATTCTTCGTGCTGCCGGCGTTTATCGGCGTGTTCGTGATGCAATACGCATACACGATCGGCTCGCGCATGACCCTCGCTGCAAATGCCGGCATCATCACGCTCACTATACCGGTATTTGTAGCGCTCTTCGCGTCGCTGATGTTAAAGGAAAAACTGAATGTCGTGAGGATCATCAGTTTTTTGCTCGCCATCATTGGCGTGGTCATCACTTCGATTCCCGATCTGGCTTCATCTGATTTCAGCGGTGCCGAGTTCCTTGCAGGCAATTTTGTTTTTTTATTTGCCTGCTGTTGCTGTGCTTTTTATAACACCTACTGCAAATTACTCGTCGATAAAAAATTTACAGAGCTGGAAATATTAGTTTATGGTTCCATCATCGCCAGCCTGTTGAGCATTCCGCTCCTGATATGGGTCGAACCCTTCAGTATTACTGCGTTGCTGGACGCCGGCGCCGTTCCTCTCTTGGGAATGCTGGAACTGAGCATCGTTGTTTACGGCGTTTCGATGCTGCTTTTCTTTTCTGTATTGAAAAGAATGGACGTCACCCAGGCCATACTGGGCAATTACCTTCTTCCATTTTTTATAGCCCTGCTCGGCGTATTGCTGTTGAATGAAAAAATTACGCTGCTGATGTTTTTGGGAGGAGCGTTGATCCTTGTTAGCACCCTGATGGTAACGATTTACGAAGAACGGTTGCTAAAGTTTTTCGGCCGCCCATGGAAGAACAATATTGAAAAAAGTACACTACGATCAATAAAATAACAGACTCAATGAAGATCACTAAAGTAAGTGCAATCGTTTTAAAGCTCCCGCAGATCTCAACTGCCGCCGATGGCACGCAGGATGACCTCGTCATTATCATAGAAACCGATGAGGGAATCACGGGCTATGGCGAAGCAGACACCGCGCCCCTTGTTGGAAAAGCGGTGGTGGAAGCGTATATGTCGCACGGCACATGCTATGGGCTCGGTGAAATTATCACGGGTATGGATCCGTTCGATTATGAGCAAATATGGAACGAGATGTGGGCAAAATCGTATTACTACGGGCGCAGCGGACCGGTTATGCATGTGATGAGTGGAATTGATATGGCGCTGTGGGACATCATGGGCAAAGCCACGAACAAGCCTGTGCATAAATTATTAGGGGGCAGTTACGTGAAGAAGGCGCGGGCCTATGCCAGTGCCCTCATGCCTGAAACAACGGATGGCGTAAAGAAACTGGTGGATGCTTACATTTCGCAGGGATATACGGCAGTTAAATTTGGATGGGGCCCGCTGGGTTACAATGTAAAATTCGATATCGAATTGATCAAAACTGCGCGCCAGGCGGCCGGTGACCACGCGGAGATCATGATCGACATTGGCAAAAGATACAGGCTGAAAGAAGCGATGTATGTGGCGAAGGCGCTTGAACAGCTTAATATATACTGGCTCGAGGAGCCGCTGCCCGCCGAGGACCTTGCAGGGTATAAAACGCTTGCGGCCTCCACCACGATGCGCATAGCAACCGGCGAAGAGGAGAGCGGCCGGCTTGCCTTCAGCAGGCTCATCAACGAAACGCATATTGACGTTGTTCAACCGGATATGTCGCGCTGCGGCGGGCTTACGGAAGCCAAGAAGATTGCGGCCATCGCGGCGGACAATAATATCCTATGCGTGCCGCATGCTTTTAAAACCGGGATACTCGTATCTGCCTCCATTCAATTGGTTGCAGCGATCCCGAATGCTCCTTTTCTTGAATTTTCAGTTACCGATTCGCCTATCCGTAAAGAAATACTTACCAATCCCTTTATTATGAAAGATGGATATGTGGAAGTTCCCGAGCGGCCCGGCCTGGGCATTGAACTGAATATGGATATCGTGAAGAAGTATGGCATTAATACAGACAAAAAAAATTAAATGACCGAAGAAATAAATTGGGGAGGATGGCCGAATTGCATCCGGCTGAAAAATGCGAGGTGCGAACTGGTGGTGTCGACCGACGTGGGCCCGCGAATTTTGCATTTTGGATTTATCAATGGCGAGAATCTTTTTCACGTGGTTCCCGAACAAATGGGTAATACCGGTGGCGAACAATGGCGGTTGTATGGCGGTCACCGCCTATGGCTGGCGCCGGAACAAATTCCCGATACCTTTTACCCGGATAATTTTCCTGTAAAATACTCGGCGCATGACCGAAGTATATTGCTATCCGGTGAAAAGGAAAGCACCACCGGTATTGTCAAAGAGTTGGAAATAACGCTTGCGGATAATACCGATGAGGTTAAACTGGTGCATCGCATGATCAACGCGGGCAATGAACCTCGCGAACTATGTGCCTGGGGCATTTCAATGATGGCCAGGGCCGGCAGGGCGATCGTTCCCCAGGAGCCCTACGGCGAAGGAGATGAGTTCCTGCTGCCTTCCAGGGCGCTTGCCTTGTGGCAGTACACGAAAATGAATGACCCCCGTTGGATTTGGGGAGAAAAATATATACAGGCAAAGC
>CAMPGT010000210.1 GCA_946885665.1 uncultured Chitinophagaceae bacterium
ATTTACGAGGTAGGTCAGCCCGAGGGTACAGATCCGCTGCGCTACTACACAGAAGGTTCGTTGGGCACCCTTAATTCTTTAAATCCGAACGACATAGAAACAGTAACTATTTTGAAGGATGCCAGCGCTACTGCTATTTATGGTTCAAGAGCTGCCAATGGAGTGGTGCTGATCACTACCAAAAGAGGCGCTACCGGTGAAGCGAAGATCAGCTACTCTGGAAATTACTCCGTTCAACCGTACGATAACAGATGGAAACTCCTTTCGTTCAAACAATGGCTGCAAACGTATAATGAAGCCGGATGGGAAAATTTCCTTTTTCAAAACCAGGTCGCGCCATGGGGCACGAAAACTTTAGAAGAGGCACAGGCCAACCCGGTTGCCGGTTTGTACACTCCCCGATTCTCCCAGGCTTTTATAGATAACGCAACAGAGGGAACCGACTGGCTTGGACTCATCACCAGAACGGGAACCACCATGCAGCACAACGTTTCCATTACAGGTGGCAGTGAGGGCGTGAAATATTTGCTTTCCGGAAACTATTTCAAACAGGACGGCGTGGTGCGGAATTCCGGCCTTGAAAGGGGAAGCTTTAGATCTAACGTGGATATCAAGCTGAATAAAATAATGAAGCTGGTGACATCACTGAACTGGAACAGGGTCACCAACCTGAATAGCCAGCTTGGTGATGACCAATTCGAAAAATCAGGAATTATTACGGCGGCTCTTCAACAGGGACCGCACATTCGCGCACGCGACGAGAACGGCGGTTATCCCATCAACCCCGATGCGGCCATTCAACCCAATCCGGCTTCGCTGTTAACGATGACTGACAAAGGCAGGCAGGAAAAATTATTAGCTGACGTTGCCCTGGATATAAACCCGGTGGACCATGTTAACATAAACGTCAAATGGGGAATCGATAAATCAACATTTAAAAGATGGATGTACACCCCTACTACTATCGTAAGAGGAAGAGCTGAACAAGGTGTTGCTGACGTTATCAATAGTGATAACAACCATTACTTGCTGCAGGCAACAGCCTCTTATAATAATATGTTTGCTTCGCAACATCAGGTAAACCTATTGCTGGGCGCATCGCGCGAGAGGTTCATAGATGATATGGACGCGCAGAACGCCACGAGTTTTATCACGGATGCATTCCTGATGTATAATACAGGAGCCGCTACGGGTAAGAGAACGCTGTCGTCATCACATGTTGAAAGTGAAATAGCGTCTCTTTTTGGCAGGCTCAATTATAATTTCGAGAGTAAATACTTCTTCACATTTTCTTTGAGAAATGATGGCACGAGCTTGTTTGTGCAGGGTCATCAATGGGGACTTTTCCCTTCTGCCGCGGTGGCGTGGGACATTACCAGGGAATCATTCTTTAAAATTTCCCCCGATAAAATTTCACAACTTAAACTAAGGTTGAGTTATGGCGAGGTGGGAAACTCCTCTATCGGTACCAACGCCTTTGCAGCTTATGCAGCGGTGCCCGCTTATTTATCCGGAACGCGTCAACGAGTTATTGGTGTACTTCCTGACCGTTTGGAAAATCCGGATCTGAGATGGGAAACTACCAGGGAATTTAATGTGGGCCTCGACTTCGCCGTGTACAGTAACAAAGTGAGCGGCTCATTTGAATTCTTCAATAAGCAGGTATCAGATTTGTTAGATACGAAGCAATTGCAGTCGTATCAACCCATTAACAGTGTGATAGCAAATATTGGAGCGACAAGAGTGAGGGGGCTGGAGTTTACTATCTCTACATTGAATTTGAGCAGGAAGGATTTCAGTTGGCGCTCAACGCTGAACGTTTCCCGGTATAAAACTACGTGGGATGAGAGGGCGCCCGATTGGAAGCCCGCCATATATGAGCAGGATCGTGATCCGGTAAATGCCATGTTCTACAGGCAGGCCGAGGGCATTCTGCAAACGGGCCAGAAAGCTCCCGATGCGCAACCTGATCTGTTGCCTGGACAGATTATCATCAAAGACGTCAATGGATTTTCCAGAGACGACAATGGTGATCCTATTGTGGATGAACGCGGTCGTTTTGTGTTATCCGGCAGTGCAGATGGAATAATAGATGATGCCGATTACATATTAATTGGCGATCGCTCACCCAGCTTCTCAGCCGGGTTCACCAACTCTATTGAGTATAAAAATTTCTCGCTGAATTTTAGCTTCAACGGAGTATTCGGCAGGGTGATGCAAGATCCCAATTTCATGAGGTATGGATTGGATGCATCGGGTATTTTTGCCAGCGGACAAAACAGATTCGTAAATGTATTGGACAGATGGACGCCAACCAATCCTTCCACTACACAACCAAGTTCTTACCAGGGATCATCCGTCTACGGCGACGGTGATTTCTTTCTTCAAAAAGCCTGGTTCATCAGGATGCAAAATATATCCCTTGAATACAGGTTGCCGGACCGTTTGATCAATGGAATCTTTTCAAGGGTAGGCATTCAGGCAGGGGCGCATAATGTTTTCCTGATCACGCCCTACAAGGGTCTGGACCCTGAAACGGATGTTTACGCCGCAGCATATCCCAACATGAGAATATTCACACTGGGTTTAAACTTTGATTTTTAGTATCAAACAAAAATTCAAATGAAAAATATTATTGTATCAGCCATATACTTTCTTTCTTTATTGCCGGTTGCAGCAAAGAATTAAAATATGTAGATACTTCTGCTATCAATCCTAATATATTTCCAAGGACGGCTAAAGACGTTCAGGCGATGGTGAATGCGTGTTACTATCCATTAAGGGGTGCGTGGTGGGACGGCATCAACACCACTTCTGAAAGGGGATTGATGATGACAAAAGAACTGCAGACCGGCGTGCTACGCGGGGAAGTAGGCGGCGATGATGGAAATATCACGTCCATGAACTATAATCCTCAATCCGAAATGGTGACGTTCTTTTATGATTTTTATCATAATTCGATCAGCACCATGACGAGCTATATTTCAACGCTTGAGAAAACTACCATTGAGATAACCGATGAAGAAAAACAAAAAGCTTTGGCCGAAATGCACACTGCACGCGGCCTGCTTTGTTACGATTTATTCGATTTATACGGCCCGCTGGTAGTTGCTCCGCCAGAGGCTTTGGAAAATCCGCTGGAGGATCAACCGCTTGCGAGGATGGGATATGAAGAAATGATCAATTTCATTGAAGCCGACCTGCAGGCCGGGGCGCAGGGGCTGCCTTCTCCCGCGGATGCTGAATATGGCCGGTTCAGCTCCGGGTTGGCAAGGATGCTGTTGATACGCTTGTACCTCCATGAAAAAAGATGGGATAAGGTATTGGCGCAATGCGACACCATCATCAGTTGGAACCACTACCAGATAGATCCTGATTATGTAGGTATGTGGGGAGTAAGGGCCGCGCAGAATAGCCCCGAAGTGATTTGGGCCATCCCCTGCGATTATGCCGCAACAAGCGAAAATCAATGGCAAATGATGGCGCTGCCGGGTAATTATCCTGTTCAACCGGGTTACGGCGTTATTCAGAGCTCGTGGTGGTTTTACGATAGTTTCGAGGCCAACGATGTAAGGAAGACCAATTTAATAACAGCATACACAGGCAGCGATGGCGTTGACTATAACCGGCAAAATCCTTCCACGTTTTTAAACTACGGACCGAGACCACTGAAAATGGATGGCGACTGGGACCGAACCTCTGAACTTTCAGAAGTTGATATTATCCTGTACAGATATGCAGACGTTTTGCTGTCAAAAGCTGAAGCCATTGCAAACATAAACCAGGCGCCTAACCAGGAGGCGATGGATCTTGTTAACGAGATCCGGAACCGGGCAAACCTCGACGACCTGGCACTTGGTGATTATGCTACGCTGGACAAATTCATCGATATGCTATTGATGGAAAGAGGCCATGAATTTTGGTGTGAGAACGGTGAATACAGGGCCGACCTCATCAGGTATAACAAACTTACAGAACGGGTAAAACTGATAGCAGGCGACCAGTTTGTACAGGACTTTAAAATTTTATTTCCATTCTCATTGGATAATATTATTGAAGGGAAAGGTGCATTTGTTCAAAATCCCGGTTACAATTAATGTTCAAGCGAATTCAAAAATTATTTTAATATGAAACCTCAACCTTCTCTGTTTATTATAATAGCCTTGCTTTTAAGCGCCGGTTGCAGTAAAAAAGAGGATAATGCACCTTTCAAGGCATTATTCAACTTTACTGTTAGCGGTTTCACAACAAACTTTTCGAATTTCACGGATTTCACCAATTACTCCGGACCCTACGCGGAATATTCGTGGAACTTCGGCGACGGGGGAACTTCTATCCTGGCATCGCCTTCTCACATCTATGATGAAACGGGTGAATACGAGGTTACTTTAACGGCTACTAAAGCCGGACAGACAAGTACATTTTCTGATAAGGTGACAATTAAAGGACCTGAGATTAAAATAGAAGGAGACTTTACCGACTGGGACCATATAGACTTTATCTACACTAATGATGATGCAGATGCTGTCCTCAAAAGTGTAAAAGTTTTTCAGTCGGGCGGAAATATTAATTTCTACGTTGAAGGAAGCTCCGATATGGAGTTTTCGGAAGCGCAGATATACTTTAACACGGATGATGATGCAGCCACCGGTTTCCAGGTGAGCGACTTTCCTATGGGATCAGGAGCTGAATATACTTTCTATGGAGAAGGTTTGGGCACTTATACAGAAGTTAGCTCGCACGAGGGAGCGCCTGAAGATGACGACTGGGATAATTTTTTCTACTATGATGCTTCGGATGATGAAACAAGTAATGAGGGCGGTCCCACTTTTTCGGACGTAGATGATTTGCCGAATGGAAATAAGGCGATAGAGTTTTCGTTTCCGCGACCTTTATTAGGTGGAGTGAGCAATTCGATAAGCTTCGCGATCTTCGACTATAGTTCGTCTGGAACGATACCTGCCGGCGGAGATGCGTCTTCTGCATTCATCAGGGCCGAACTTAACTGATAAAGCCGTCAAATTATTTTTTATGGAAAACGGGCGTCTGTTGCGCAGTGTTCGCCATACGCTGCGAATAACTATTGTCATTCTATCTTTTATTGGTGTGCACTGCGCCAACGCGCAGGATTGGTCACACTTTGTACGCACCGCCGGGCACGGGCTGAACCTGGATAATATTTCCGCTACTATAAAAGATGCCACTTCGACGCATTTGTTTGGTATAGAAGTGGACAATGACGTTACCGGCCGGTATGAAAGTTTTTTAGATCCCACAGAAAAGTTGAGGGCCATAAAGGCGATGGCCGATAGTGCACATGCCATCAACAACCACGCTTTTGTGTATATAGCCGGGTTGGAGATTATCACAGGTAATGCGGACACGGCCCGTCACACTTTCTTTAAGGATCATCCCGGTTGGGTTCAGCGGAATAGTAAAGGAGAACCGGCGATTTTCGGAGGTGGAGATGCCTTTTGGATAAAGAAAGGAGATGAAGACGCATGGATAAGTCCATATGCAATGGAGTGGAGAAAAATTTATATGCAGCGAATTCGCGAAATCGCGGCAACGGGTATAGATGGAATTTATATAGACATTCCTTATTGGATGTGCCACTTTGATGGTTGGGAGAACAGTTGGGCCAGCTTTGATCAATACACCGTAGCCGCATTTAAGCGGGAGACGGGCATTGATGCGTTGAAGCAGGTTACGGTGGGGGATTGGAGCGATCCGGATTTTGTTGCCTGGGTAAACTTTCGTAAAAGCAGTATTGAGGATTTTATATCGGAAGTAAAGGAAAATATAAACAAGGTGAATCCGGCGTGTAAATTAATATTGGAGATATACCCGGGACTAAGCGAAGCGATTGCACGGATAGGAACCGATAATTACGCGTTATATAACATCGCCGATGTGATTGCGCATGAGTATAGTCCGAGAGATAAGGATTATACAGATGGAGGCGGAGGCAGCAGTGCGCGAAGCAATCCGTTGGGGTGGATGCAATACATGATAGCGATGTACACCTTCAGGGCGATGGCAGAAGAGAACCCGACATGGATGCTGAGTTACAGTTGGGACGGTGAAGAGAAGATAAATCCTTCTGACGCCATGAAGAATCTTTTTGTGAGCCAGGTGATGAGTGGAACAAATGCATGGGATGCGGCCAGGCATGTGATGAGCGGATCGAATGATTATGCCACGCGTACGCAGGTTTATCAATGGATAAAGGACAATGAGCGGCAGATATATAGTAAGCGGGACCCTATGACGCCTGTGGGCGTGTACTTTTCGCCGAAAACAAGAGACTATTTTTCGGATAGTTGGCAGCGATCGTATTTTGGTACGATGGAACTGCTGATGCAGAAGGGCATCGAGTTTGAAATCGTGACTCCGAGAACGCTGGATAAATTTAAAAGTAAGTTATTGGTGTTTCCGGATGTAAGAAGTGTGGGAAAACAAGAACTCCGGCAAATAGAAATGATCCTGAACGACGGTAAAAAGCATCTGGTGTTTACAGGGCACACCGGCGAATATGACGGTAGCCGTAAGGCAGCAGCGAATAATCCTGTTAGATTGTTAGTGCAGCGTTTTCAGCAAAGCGCGACTTATATAGCAGAGGATCCGGGTTCGGTGTTTGACAAATTCATGGAAGAGCAATATGATGAGGCGGTGCACAACGACAAGGAACTGCTATACAAGAAAAGCGAAAGCGATGAAGAGATGGAAAGGATGTTGAATAAATATTATGTACCCTCGGTGGAAATAAAGGGTGGGGCAGGATGTGTGAGCCAGATAGCATCGGTGAACGGGAAGCCAACCGTGTATGTTGCCAACTTCACGGGATTGAAAAGCAAAGAGAATGCTGTTCCGATAGCGAGAAAAGACGTTAGCGTTACGTTTTACAATCTGCCAAATAGCGGAGCCACAGTAAATTTTATCGCTT
>CAMPGT010000211.1 GCA_946885665.1 uncultured Chitinophagaceae bacterium
GATGGGGGCTTCAAATCAATGAATGTCCGTTCGCTACGCTCAAGAAATGAGATTGCCTTCTGCGATCCCTGAAAGGGTGGCTTCAAACAAAACAAAGCGGCGCTACGCGCCCAACATTTTTATTCCCATCCGCTTTGCAAAGCAAGCTTTGCACGCTCCTGGACATAAAAATGCCCCTTTCGGGGCTTTGTTTTGTTTGGCGGAGAGAGAGGGATTCGAACCCCCGGAGGCTTTCACCTCAACGGTTTTCAAGACCGCCGCATTCGACCGCTCTGCCATCTCTCCGGCGCAAAAGTAACGGTTGAACACTTTTAATCAAAAAAAAATCGAAACATCACCAATCACCAACGAATGCCGAATCCCCATACGATTTTCTATGAGAAATATCCTATGCCAGTTTTTTATATATATGCCCTTCCATTCCACAAAAACAAAACACAACAACATAACTTTGCGCCCTCGAAACTACCTTCAACACCCAAACCACAAAACATGAAAACAACAGTCATCAGCGACATACACGGGCGGCCCGACTGGAAAGAGATCATCAACCTCGAAACAAACACAAACCTTTTCGTCTTTCTCGGCGATTACTTCGACTCATTCAATATCCCCTCCAGCGACCAGATCACCAACTTCTATGACATCATCGACTTCAAAAAACAAAATCCCGATAAAGTGATCCTGCTCACCGGCAACCACGACATGCACTACCTCCCCCACTACATCAACGCCGGCGAACATTATTCAGGATTCCAGGCCGCACGCGCATTCGACATCAGCCACCTCCTCCAAACCAATCTCTCAAACCTCCAAATGGCCCATCAAACCGGCAATTTCCTCTTCACACATGCCGGCGTTACCAACAGTTGGCTCGGCAACAACAACTTCGAACCCACTCAACCCATCACCACTTTTCTCAACGACCTCCTGCAACACAAACCCGCCTCTTTCGCCTTCGTTGGCTACGACCCCTACGGCAATTCCGTTCACTCCTCTCCCATATGGGTACGACCCGAAAGCCTTATGCAGGATGCTTATCAAAAGGGTGAATTAAAGCAGGTTGTCGGCCACACGGTATTCAAAAACATTACTGTCGTTAACAACAACTTCTTCTTTACCGACGCACAGGAAACAAGGCAATACCTCACGATCACAGACGAGCACTACCAGGTGCACACCTATTAATTAATGCATCCGCTTCTCCTTATATTCTTTCGGCGACATGCCCATCACCTTGGTGAACATCCGCGAAAAATAATAGGGATCGCTGATGCCCACCTCGAAGGCAACTTCTTTAATGCGCGAGTTAGTAAATAATAAATGCTGGCAGGCCTGCTGTACCTTCAAATGATTGAAATACTCCATCGGCGAAAAACCCGTCTTCTTTTTAAACAAATACGAGAAATGCGAAGGCGACAAATTCACGGAAGCGGCAACCTCTTCCAGCGACAATCGCTGGCCGATATTATCACTTAAAAAATCGATGGACCTGTCCACTTCGTCCTTCACGGGGCCGGAAGGATTGTATTTATCGTTAAACAAAAAAGTAGTCAGAAAATGCGACATGCACATGTTCGAATACATCAGGTTGTCGCTCGAATACCCCCTTTCGAGCTGCGCATACATCTCGTTGAATAAACTGATGCTCCTGTCGCTGTAACGAATAAACCCTTTGTGCCCGCCCATTTGCTTCTGCAAACGCGAAATGATCGCATTACTCACCGATCCCTTGAAATGTACCCAGTAAATAGTCCATGGGTTATCTTCATCCGCGGCATACAGGTGCGCCACCTTCATGGGCACAATAAAAAAATCGCCCTGGTGTATTTCATATGCCCTCTTCTGAATCCTGACATGCCCGCTGCCTTCGTGGCAATAGATAAGGATGTGCTGGTCGGCGCCGTGTATTCGCTGGCGATAATGAAAACGAGCCTTGGGATAGTATCCTATGTCGGTAACGTACAGCGTATTCAGAATTTCATTCTTCACGCATTGCTGCGAAAGGATCTTCCTTGGTATAATTATTGCCTTCTGCCCTTTAAATCCTTCCTTCAATCTCAACGTTTCGTTATGCCGCATTTTATTCATCGCATTTCAAATTACAGAATAATTGGATAGTAAAATAATCCATCTAAACAGAAAAATCATCCATGCTGTTATCTATTAACTAAAATATTTTTATAACGCATTGAATCATTTCTTCTAACAAGCCATATGACATGAGAAAGCCTGGAAAAACAATAACAACTGCTGTATCGCGTCTTGTCTTTTTTACGCTGTGCATTTTGGCAACCGCGCAGTTAACTGCGCAAACGCCAACAACCGTTACCGGTAAAGTAACGGACATTGCCAACACACCTTTGGCGAGAGTAACAGTAACAGTAAAGAACAAGCCCGGCAACAGCGTTGCCACCGACACAACCGGACAATTCAGCATCAACGCCGCAAAGGGAGATGTGCTCGAATTCACTTACGTTGGCTACCAAAACGAACAAGTAAAAGTGGCCGATGAAACCAACCTGAACATAATTATGACATCCAACGCCGCCAGCCTCGACGAGGTGGTGGTGATCGGATACGGAACACTGAAAAGAAGAGACCTTACGGGAGCCATCGCCAACATTAAGGGTTCCGACCTGAAGTCGGAAGGCGTAAGCAATGTCACCCGCGCACTGCAGGGAAGGATGCCGGGCGTAACCGTTGAGGCAGCGGGCGGTAACCCGGGCGCAGGCACAAGGATACTCATCCGCGGTGTTGGATCGCTCGGCAACGCCGCACCATTATATATTGTGGATGGCGTGCAGGTGAGCGACATCAACAACCTCTCCTCCACCGACATTGAATCCATCGACGTATTAAAAGACGCCTCCGCCGCCGCCATCTACGGCTCGAGGGCAGCGAACGGCGTGGTGATCGTTACCACCAAATCAGGCAGAGCAGGAAAAACAGTCGTGCAGCTCAACACCAACATAGGCGTGCAGAAGCTGGCCAAAAAGTTAGACGTGCTGAATGCACGCGAATGGGCAACGGTTTCGAATAAGGCCCATGATGAGGCCGGCCTGGCGAGGCTCACCATCGCAGATAATCCAGAAGCACTGGGAGAAGGAACCGATTGGCAGGACGCCGTTTATCGCAGCGCCATGATACAGCAGTACGACCTGGGCGTGAGCGGAGGCGGCGAAAATGGCCGTTACAGCATCTCGGGAGGTTACACGGACCAACGAGGTATTGTTGAACTGACGGGCTACAAGCGATATAATTTGAGAGTGAAATCCGAAACCACCAAAGGAAGATTGAAATTCGGGGAAACCGTTTTTCTTTCGCGCGAAAAAGAGCGCCGCATGGCAGGCGGCTGGGGCGGTCAGGGCGGTAACCCCGTAGGTTCTGCTGCAAAGATGATCCCGGTGTTCCAAATCTATGACACCAGCGCACTCGGCGGCTTTGCCGGAGCGTACGGCCCCGTGGTGAATGTGGCGAATCCCATCGCTCAATTGAACCTTGAAGACATCACCTATGAAACAACCGACCTGCTGGCGAATGCTTTTGCAGAAGTCACCATTCTTCCTTCACTCAAATACAAATTTAATCTTGGTTACACCAACACCTTCACCAGCAACTTCGACTACTACAAGCGCCACACAACCGGAACATTGTTTTCACATCCCACAAACGACCTTTCCGAAACAAAGAGCCAGAACGTGCTGGTGCTGCTTGAAAACACGCTGAACTACACGAAAGAATTCGGAAGGCACAGTATCCAGGCGCTTGCAGGATACACCTATCAAACCAATAACTATTCTTACTGGGCACTCGGAAAAACAGATTTGCCCGATGGAATTGCTGTGATCGACGCCGGCGCGGGTACAGCCACTTCGGGAGGGAACAGAAGACAAAGCACGCTCGCTTCGCTGCTGGGCCGCGTCATCTATTCATTCGACGACCGCTACCTGCTCACCGCCAGCTTCAGGCGCGATGGCTCTTCAAGATTTGGCAGCTCCAACCGCTACGGTAATTTTCCCTCCATAGCCGCGGGATGGAACATTTCGAATGAGTCGTTCTTCGAAAGTATCTCAAATACGGTCTCCTCTTTAAAATTGCGCGCGAGTTACGGTGAACTCGGCAACCAGGAAATCGGCGATTACCTGTACAATGCGGCCATCGCTTCCAACATTAATTACGTTACCGGAGAAGATCAGCAGAAATGGTTCGGCGCTATTCAAACGGCATTCAACTCGCCTAACATCAAATGGGAAAGCACCAAAACCACTAACGTGGGCCTCGACTTCGGATTCTTTCAAAATAAGCTCACCGGTACGCTCGATTATTTCTATAAGAAAACGTCCGACGTATTATTAAACGTGCCCATACCGGGATCTGCAGGCTCTGTTTCCAACCCTGTTGTCAATGCAGGAACATTAACTAACAGAGGTGTTGAACTTGGGCTAAACTACAATAACACGGCCGGCAAACTCAATTACAACATCTTTGGATCCTTCACCTCAGTGAAAAATGAGGTGGTTGAACTGGGCACGGGCACACAACAGATATTTGGGGGACAACCGACACACCATGGATCTTCCACAACAGTAACGCAGGCAGGCGGCGAAGTGAGCGCATTCTATCTTATCAGGGCAGACGGCATCTTCAATTCGCAGGATGAGGTTAACGCTTACAACAAAGATGGTAACCTGGTGCAACCCAATGCAAAACCAGGCGACATTAAGTTCTTCGATGCGAATGGCGACGGCCAAATCAGCGACGCTGACAGGGTATTTTGCGGCAGCCCGTTCCCGAAATTCGAATACGGCTTTGGCGCAAATGCGTCCATGCTGAACTTCGACCTGAATATTTATTTCCAGGGAACCAGCGGTAATAAAATTTACAACGGCCTGCGCCAGGACCTCGAAGGCATGAACCTTGAATTTAACTATCTCGCCACTACGCTCAATGCCTGGACGCCGGACAACCACACCGACATTCCGCGGGCAGTGATCAACGATCCCAATTTCAACACAAGATCATCATCGAGATTTCTTGAGAACGGTTCCTACCTGCGTATGAAAACGATCCAGCTCGGCTATACGCTGTCTTCCGAATCGCATCCCGGCCTCGGCATCACCGCACTGCGTTTCTATTTAAGCGGCGATAACCTGTTCACCGTTACCGATTACAGCGGCTACAACCCGGATATCGGGCGCACAGGAACGATCCTCGACCGTGGTGTGGACTACGGCCACGTGGCGTATCCATTGGCAAAAACAATCTCTGCCGGTGTGCAGGTAACCTTCTAATCATTCATTGATCTTTCAATCTCCAGCTATATGAAGAAAAATATTTTCATTATTTGTTTAACGCTGTTCTTCGTTGCCTGCAACAAGGAAACACTTGAACTGAATGATCCCAACCGCATCACCTCGGCCACATTTTGGCAAACAGAAGCAGATGTGAACAGCGCATTCGCGGCCACTTATGGACTGCTCAGGGATGTTAATGGCGGACTCTGGGGCGTGCGCGGTGTTGAACTCTCCAACGGCCGCGGCGACGATTTCTTTATCCGTAACGACGTAGCATACCTCTATCAATTATCTACGTTCACCAATACACCTGATAACTCAGCGTCCACGAGCTTATGGAACGTTTCTTACCAGGATATTTTCCGCGCCAACCAGATTCTCGAGAACATACCGCTCGTTCCGGGACTTGACGCCGAAAAGCAAAAGATGTATATCGCAGAAGCGAAATTTCTGCGCGGCCTGAATTACTTCAACCTCATCATCAATTTCGGCGATGTGCCTATCCGCACAACTGTTCCGCAAACGAAGGATGAGTTTTTCGGTCCGAAGTCGCCGGAGGCAGATGTGTGGAAACAGGCGATACAAGACTTTACAGAAGCCGCCGCTGATCTGCCCGTTGAATGGCCCGCCGAATGGCGCGGCCGTGCCACAAAAGGTGCCGCACTCGGTTACCTCGGTAAAGCGTACCTGTACACCGAAGACTGGGCAAATGCAGAAGCAACTTTAAAACAATTAACCACTTCTCCGTTCACTTATCAATTGATGCCGAACTACGGTGACAACTTCATTGCAACGAGCGAAAACAATATGGAGTCTGTTTTTGAAATACAGGTGCAGGACGTTGGAGGCAACAACCCCTGGGCAGGCGAAAACGCCAACCAGGCCATCGGTGTAACCACTGCACAGGAATTTGCACCGGCTGAAGTGGCCGGCTGGTTTGAAGTAAGTCCAACCGATAAGCTGTTCGATGAATTTCAAAAAGAAAAAACCACATCGAACGACTTTGATCCCAGGATGTATGCCACGCTTGTTTGGGACTACCCGGGCGCCACATTCTATCAGAAGCCATTCAGTGATTTCGAATTGCTTTTCGGATATAAATCGATGTTCAAAAAATACCAGAACTATAACCAGGAAAACGAACTCTCCGGCTTAAGCGGCGATGCCAACTATTCATCCAGCAACAATGAAAGAGCCATGCGCTACGCCGATGTGCTGCTGATGATTGCTGAAGCCATCACGCAACAGGGACGGCCCGCCGACGCCTACCCTTACGTTAACCAGGTTCGCGAAAGAGCCGACCTCGCTGCGCTGCCCACCGGTTATAACCAGGATAAGATGATGGGGGAGATCAGGCACCAGCGCATGATCGAATTTGCACGTGAAGGCCTGCGTTTTTATGACCTCAAAAGATGGGGCCTGCTCCAAACCGAGATCACCAACAGCGACAAGATAGGCAGGGAATTTTTTGTACCTGCAAAACATGCTCTGTTCCCCATCCCACAGGCAGAAATTGAAAGCAATCCACAAATCGTTCAAAATTCAAATTGGTAGAAGTTAATCATAATGATGAGAAAAGAAATTTGCCCGGCGTTCATTGCCATAGTATTGATATTCCTTTCCTGCAATTCCCTGTTCGC
>CAMPGT010000212.1 GCA_946885665.1 uncultured Chitinophagaceae bacterium
AATGGAAAGAAAAACGCGATGAGCCTGCGGTGCGGTCGTTTACACGTCAAAGAATCAGGAAGGAAACCAGGTCTTCGAGATATTGCCGATCGGTGTCATCAAAGTGATTGTAGAGCTCGCTGTCAACGTCGAGCACCGCCACCACATCACCATCGCGGATCACCGGAACAACGATTTCAGACAGCGACAGGCTGCTGCAGGCAATGTGCCCCGGAAATGCGTTAACGTCGGGAACAATGATCGTCGTCCTATCTTTCCAACTGGCGCCGCACACTCCTTTTCCTTTTGCAATGCGCGTGCACGCGAGGGGGCCCTGGTACGGCCCAACTACAAGTTCATTATTTTTTACGAGGTAAAAGCCCACCCACAGCCATCCGAATTGCTGCTTAAGGCAAGCGCAAACATTCGCGAGGTTTGCATAAAGATCTGTTTCACCTTCCAAAACTGCTTTTATCTGCGGTAAAAGTGATTCGTACCGGCTCTTTTTGGATCCTTCGACGAGGGTAAGCTCTTCAGACATACCTGCAATTTAAATGTCATTCAAAAACGATCCGTGGATGTAATCCATCACGCTCACAAGGCTATTGGTTTCTTCATACACTTTCTGCTGCCTGTCGGCGCCGGTTCCGTTATCCATCATGGTGGCTACGTAGTTGAGAGCATGGCGGCTGCCAAGGCTGTCCACCACATCATCCACGAAATCGAGCAGTTCCTGCAACAGGATGCGTGTGCTCACTTCCTGTTCCTTTCCGAAGTCGATCAGCATGCCGTCAATGCCATACCGGCTCGCTCTCCATTTATTTTCGTTGATCAGCGCGCGGCTGTATTGTATGAAATTGAGGTTTTGGGAATGCAGCTTGTGGATCTTCGCGCACACTGCCTGGAACAGTGCGGCAATGGCGATTGTTTCCATTACCGTCATCGGCACGTCGCATATCCTGAATTCGACAGTGTTGTAAAATGGATGTACGCGAAGGTCCCACCATATCTTCTTCGCATTGTCGATGGAATTTGTTTTGACAAGCAGCTTCACAAAGTTGTCGTAGGCCTCGATGCTTTCAAACGTTTCCGGAATCCCCGTGCGTGGGAATTTGTCGAACACTTTTGTGCGAAACGATTTATAGCCGGTAAGCCTTCCTTCCCAGAAAGGCGAATTGGTGCTGAGTGCAAAAATGTGCGGCAGGAAATATCGTGTTGAATTCGCGATGTGATTGGCCATGTTGCGGTCGGCCATGCCTACATGAACATGCAGCCCAAAGATGAGGTTGCTCCTTGCCGCTTCCTGCAATTCATTTATGATCTGGCTGTAGCGTACATGGTCGGTGATGAGCTGGCTCTGCCAGTGACTGAAGGGGTGCGTTCCCGATGCGCCCACCCACAGGCCGATATCTTCCGCGATCCCTGAAATCGTCTTGCGCAGAAACGACACGTCTTTAAAAGCTTCATCAACGTTCTCGCAAATGTCGGTGCCCACTTCCACCACGGCCTGGTGCATTTCGGCCTTCACCTTATCCTTGATCACCTTCTGTCCCTCATTCACGATACGTTGTTCATGGCTCCTCAGCTCACGGGTAGCAGGATCCACAACCATATATTCTTCTTCAATGCCCAGCGTAAACAATTTGTTGCTAATCGTAGCCATAGTTAATAATTCAGGTCGCGCTGCGCTTCTGCTGCTTCCAGTGATTGTTTAGTTACCGATTTTTTAATATACGCGCCCCAGGTCAGGTTGTCTTTGCCGGGCTCGTGCCCCAGCGCCCTTTCAATGGCGTATGTTGCAGCCGCTTCCACCACCCATTCGAAGTTATCTTTGCCCATATTCAGTTCGTCGGCTTCGGGTACCGGGTTGCAGCAATCAATGACATAAGGCGTGCCATCCCTGACTGCTATATCTACACTGTTGAAATCGTATCCCAGGTATTGGTTCAGCTTTGTCACGATCTCTTCGAGCTGTTTCAGCCGCGCACCATCCGGTTTGAAATCCGTTTCGTAACGAAGATGGCAGGGGTGGCGCGGCTCATAGCTTATGATGTGAACATGTGTTTGCCCAACACAATAGCAGCGGTAATATTCTTCGAATTTTATTTCTTCCTGCAACAGCATTACGAGCTGACCCGTTTCGGCATGCTTCAGAAAAAAGTCGTCGGTGCCCGTTACCCGGTACACGTTTTTCCAGCCTCCGCCGGCAAAGGGCTTCATGTATGCAGGAAACCCAACATATTGAAAAATGCCTTCCCAATCCAATGGGTATGCCAGGTTGCTGAACGACTGGTGGGTGGTTCCGGGCGGTATGTCGCGCGACGGCAATATGACCGTCTTTGGCACCGGTATGCCGATCTTTACCGCGAGGCAGTTATTGAAAAACCGTTCGTCGGCGCTCCACCAGAAGGGATTATTGATCACCGCTGTGCCGCAGATGGCGGCATTTTTCAGGAACGCGCGGTAGAAGGGTACATCGTGCGAGACTCTGTCAACGATCACGGCATAGTCGTCGCATAAACCCTGGATCACCTTCCCGATACGCACCGGTTCCGCCACAACACCTTCAACCTCTTTGCTGTTCACCCGTTCTATAAAAGCCATCGGGAAACTTCGTTCCTGCCCGAAGAGAATGCCTATCTTTTTCATGCTTGTGGGAGGTTGGTAATATAGATTTTATCGCTATGCAGATAACCAAATTTATCGGAACAGGGTTGAATAAAAAAATAGCGCTTTTTCTGAGTAACTTTGCGGAAATACAACTGATGTTAGATACTATTGAAAGTGCCATTGAAGATATAAAGGCAGGCAAGCTGGTGATTGCCGTGGATGATGAGGAGCGTGAAAATGAAGGCGATTTCCTTACAGCGGCACGAAATGTAACCCCTGAAATGGTCAACTTCATGAGCAAACATGGAAGGGGATTGATCTGCACTCCCCTGATCGAAGACCGGTGCGAAGAGCTGCAACTCGACCTGATGGTCAATAACAATACGGCACTCCATGAAACGGCATTCACGGTGTCCGTGGACCTGCTCGGCCACGACTGCACTACCGGCATTTCTGCACACGACCGCGCGAAAACCATCCTGGCCCTCATAGACCCTGCCACCCGGCCCGAGGACCTTGGCCGCCCCGGTCATATTTTCCCTTTGCGCGCCAAGAAGGGCGGCGTGCTGAGAAGAGCGGGCCATACGGAGGCAACCATCGACCTCGCGCGGCTTGCGGGGTTCGAGCCCGCCGGTGTGCTGGTCGAAATCATGAACGAAGATGGCAGCATGGCGAGGTTGCCCGAGCTTAGACAAATAGCTAAAAAATTTGACCTGAAACTTATTTCGATAAAAGATTTGATAGAGTACCGGTTAAAGTCGGATACCCTGATCGAGGAGATCGTGCGCGTGGATATGCCCACCAAATACGGACAGTTTAAACTGGTGGCTTTCAGCGAGAAAGGCACTGCCAACGAACATCTTGCTTTAATCAAAGGCGAGTGGGATAAGGGTGAGCCGGTGCTGGTGCGTGTACACTCATCCTGCTTCACCGGCGATATTCTCGGGTCGCTCCGGTGCGACTGTGGCGAGCAGTTGCACGATGCCATGAAGATGGTGGAGAGAGAAGGCAAAGGCGCCATCCTGTACATGAACCAGGAGGGGAGGGGTATTGGGTTGGTGAACAAATTGAGGGCCTATAAGCTGCAGGAGAACGGGATGGATACGGTGGAGGCAAATCTGCATCTGGGCTTTCCGATGGATAAAAGAGATTACGGTGTGGGAGCGCAGATTTTACGTCACCTGGGTATCACCAAGCTGAAGCTCATCAGTAACAATCCGAAGAAGCGGGCAGGGTTACTGGGGTATGGGATTGAGATTGTGGATACGGTAAAGATTGAGGTGGAACCGAACCCGCATAATGAAAAGTACCTGCAGACGAAGAGGGATAAGCTGGGGCATGAGATACTGAGCGGGGGAAAGGGGAGTAGGGAGTAGGGAAACAGGGCAATAAAGCGTTATTTACTAAGCCTATACGATGCGCATCTTAATTTTTAAATGAACATGTAAAATTGATGCTTATATCTCTTAAATGATGATTACTTCAATTTTAACTAGAGCATCAAATACTTAAGTGAATATCTAAAATTCAGGAGAATAACAACTTCTTTGCTCTTCTGCTGTCCACCCCCGGCGCTACGCGCCACCCCCGCCAGCGGGGGAAACCACTCCCTACTCCCCACTCCCTACTTCCTACTCCCCACTCCCTTATTTCCTGCCGGCGGCAGCCTCTTCTTCTTTGGGATTGGCGGGCTTTTTCTTCGGGCCCTTCCAAAGCTCACCAGCATGCTCGAACTCGCGGCGGTAGCTGATGCTGGCCCCGGAGCGATTTTGCCGGGCACCGCCCTGGAGATAATTAAAGGTATCGCGGTAAAAGAAGGTAAGCGCCAGCTTGCCATCAGGAGTTATCTTCCACTCAGCCGTAATATCCGGTAAGAAAGGAAGGTTAGGAGTGGCGGTCTTCTGCGACGTAATGCCCAGATCTGCGGCACTGCCGAGCGTAAACGTTAGCCTGTCGTTAAACAAACTTTTCGCCACCGAGAGGTTCAGGTTGGTGCGATCGATGCTGAAGGGGTTTCGAGTTGAAAGATTGTCATTAACATAATAGGCGCCGTTATAAAACTGCGCGCTGAAGTTTACCTGGATGCTCTTATCATTGAATATTTTTTGGAACATGTTGGAGAACTGCCTGCCCAACGTATTCGACAATACCGCCGAAATGCTTCCCACCACAATTCCCTCGAAAGCCGTATTCGCGATGTTGCCCTGGTTAGCGGAAGTGGACAAGGGTCCGAAGCTATTGAACACTACCAGGAACGCCACCTGCTTGTTCAACTCGTTCTCATTATTCTGGATGATATTCAGCACACGCAGCGCCTCTGCATCGTTTTTCAACGGACTGTTCGACGGCAATTCGATCTGGAACTTGATCTTTGGCGAAAGCAACTGCTCCGTAAGGCTCGCCACCACCAACACCTTTCCGCGCGTGCGGCGCACATTTTCATCGTTCGTTTCTATGGACGACCCAAGGTCGCTGAAGCGCACGTTCTCCGCTTCATATTCCGCGTCTATCTTGATCGTGGCATTGCCGGGGTCGCCCGACCACTGAATGTAGTTGCCCACACCTTCCCTCAGTCGGAACGGCTTTCGCAGCAGCGATTCAAAGTTGAAATTATAATTTCCGCGGTCGATGTCGTACCGACCGGTGATCTGGAACTCACCATCGGTGGATGCATGAATTTTCAGGTTGCCCTTGCCTGTTGCCTGTATGATGTCGCCCGTCACTTCATCGAGGATCACATACATGTTGGCATAGTTGTTTGCGGTAACATCGAGGTTCACGGTAAGGTTGTTCGCCTCGAACTGCTTCACGCTTTCCATTTCTCTTCCGTACACTTTCCACACGATAAAATCTGCCTGTCCGCTTTGCTTGCCGCTTTTGGTGTTGATGTACAGCGAAGAGCTGTCGGCGGGTTCGCCTTGTATGTCCATCGTCATGTCTTCCAGCGGACCGGTGAGCCTCATGGTGGCGCGGGCAATCACGTTGCCGAAGTAGTCGTCGCCTCCTCTGTCGCTCGTGTTCAGCACCTGCAGTTTGTTCGTGTTCATCGCAAAATCAAAGGCGAGGTTCCTGAACCCGTCGTGATAAAGAATTCCTTTGGTGATCTGCGCCCTGTTATTCAGCTGGTCTTCAAACACGAAATTGCCGAAGTCGATCCTGTCGGGCTTCAGCTCTATGTTGGCATTCGGTATCTTGTACAGCACGTTCGTGTACTTCACTCGCAACTGCGCATCGGCGAGCCATATCGATCCGATGTAATCAGGATCGTTCGGCGGGCCGGTAATTCTCAGCACGCCGGTGGCCAGGCCGGTAACGCCGGAAAATACGCCTGAAAGATATTGCTGGAGTATGTCGATCCTCGTATTCTTCAGGTTCGAGAAAATATCAAGATTTTCCTTTTTCGTGCTATCGCCAAGGTTGTAAATGCCCTGCACATCGAAAGTGTAATCTTGATTTTTTGCAACGGCATTAAAGTTTACCTCCTTCAGCGAACCATAATATTTTGCCTTGAGGTCAACCAGCCCCACCGAATCGTCATCAACGCGCAGTTGTTCCGCTTCTGCGTTCATGTCTATCCTCATCTTTCCAAAAATATCGCTGATGTTTACACTGCCCGATAGCAAACCTTCGATCCTGTTCGACTTTACGAGATAGGGCGTAAAGTCGCCGAGGTTGAGTTTCTGGATCTTTACGTTCAGTTCGTTGCCCTTGCCCGAGTTAGATGGGGTGGTGGTGACGAGTATTTCCTGGAGGCCATTGTACAATTTGATTCCCTTCGCCGCCACCAGTTCATCCGTGATGGTGAATTCGCCATTTTTCTCGATGATCCAGTTTTTGCCATTGATGTCGAAGTTCGACTCCCGGAACTGCACGCGAACGCCTTTGGGCAGCGTTTGCACCCGGGCGGCAATGTTTGCCGTGTTGAGGGTTTGGTTGGCGCTGGTTTTAACGAAAACATCGGAAAGGTCGTTGGCCGATTTTATCCTGATGGCCGTGCCGGGAAAGTGCAGGCTGTCGTTAACATAAACATTCGAGATATCTGTTTGCACCGAAAGGCTGTCGTACGTACCCGTGGCCTTCACCTTTACATCGTAAAAGGCAATATTGCTGTAATTGAATTGCGGCACCTCGGCATTGAGGTCGAGGAGGTTTTCTTTTGTGTTGATGCGACCGGTAAGGGTGCTGTAGTTAAATCCTTTTAATTTGGGGTCTATGAGGCTTACGTATTCTTCGACATTTTTCGTGGACACGACGAAGCTGAAATTCTCATTGGTGAGTTTTTTCTTCGATGGCTTGATGTAAGCG
>CAMPGT010000213.1 GCA_946885665.1 uncultured Chitinophagaceae bacterium
CCAGGGCAGGGTGCAGGGATCGAACGTGTGGTCAACAATAGGATTTATGATGAACGGCCTTGTGTTCATGCTCATCGGGCTCGAATTACCCTACATCACGAGGGAGGTGGAAGAAGTTACGCTCGGGCAGGCAATTTGGTATGGCGCGGTGATATCGGCAGTGCTCATTGTTACCCGTATCGCATGCACGTTGGGCGCAGCCGCCTTTACCCGCTTTGCGGGGCGTTTCATAACAGTAGCCGACAGACGGCCGGGATGGAAGATCCCTATTGTGTTTGGCTGGTCGGGCATGCGTGGCGTGGTGTCGCTTGCTGCCGCATTATCAATACCTGCACTCATCGCCCAGGGGCAACCGTTTCCCTACAGGAATTTAATTCTCATCATCACCTTCGTGGTAATTTTGGTGACGCTGGTCTTCCAGGGTTTAACGCTTCCATGGCTCATCAGGAAATTGAAGATCCAGGATCCAGATGCAGAGGCCCATCAACAACAGCAGGAGATAACCATCCGCAAGGCCATTGCAGAAGCGTCGCTTAATTTTCTCGAGCAGTCACCTGGTAACGAACACGAAACAAATGAACACCTGCGTATCCTTTCTGCGAAATTGAAAAACGATCTCAAAACCTTTGAGCAGGACTTCGAAGTGTTCAATTCATCGGGCAGGGCACTGCTGGAAAAATACCAGGAAATTTATGCCGCCTTACTCAATGAACAACGAAAGGCGCTGGCCGGTCTTAACCGTAAAGACGGACTTGACGAGGACCTCATCCGAAAATATTTGTCATTGATAGATTTGGAAGAGACCAAGCTGAAGGAAGTGTCCGTATAATACAAATTGCCTTACTTTGTATTAGCCCCTCGCATTGATCATCTTTATTTTTTTGCAATGAACATTCAGTCTGTTAATCCGGTAAATGGGCAGTTAATTAAAACATATAAGGAAGAATCTGAGAAAGAAGTTGGCGCCAAATTAGAAAGGGCCCGTTCCGTATGGCTCGAGTGGCGCAACAGTTCATTCGGCCAAAGAAAAGACCTGATGCTGAAAACTGCCGCTGTGCTGTGCGAACGCAAATCAGCGCTGGCAGGCATTATGACGGCTGAAATGGGGAAACCATTGAAAGATGGTGTGCAGGAAATCGAGAAGTGCGCTTTCGTTTGCGACTACTATGCCGAGAATGGCGAGTCGTTTTTAAAAGACCAGTTGATAGAAACCGATGCGAGCAAGAGCTTTGTCACGTTTCAGCCATTGGGTGTTGTACTGGCCGTAATGCCGTGGAATTTTCCCTTCTGGCAGGTGTTCAGGTTTCTTGCGCCAACGTTAATGGCGGGCAATTGCGGGGTTTTGAAACATGCCTCCAATGTTCCCGGTTGTGCATTGGCGATAGAAGACGTTATGAAACAAGCTGGTTTCCCCACCGGTGTTTTTCAAACCTTACTGGTGGGCAGCGGTGCCGTCGAAAGTATCATCGCTCATCCGCTCGTTAAGGCCGTAAGCTTAACAGGCAGCACCACCGCCGGCTCGAAGGTTGCTGCGCAGGCCGGTCAACATCTCAAAAAAACTGTTCTCGAACTGGGCGGCAGCGACCCTTATATTATTCTTGAAGATGCCGACCTGGAGCACGCCGCCGAAATTTGTGCCACAAGCAGGCTGATCAATAATGGTCAAAGCTGTATCGCCGCCAAGCGGTTCATCGCCGTAAAAAAAATTGAAAAGGATTTTATTGATTTGTTCCGTACAAAAATGGCTTCACGCATCACCGGCGATCCGCTCGATGAAAAGACGAATCTCGGACCCATGGCGCGCGTTGATCTTCGCGACGAACTGCACGCACAGGTAAAGCAAAATATTGATGCCGGAGCGCAATGTTTACTCGGCGGCACGATACCGGACAAACCCGGCAAACACGCCTTCTACACACCTACCATACTGGCGAACGTAAAAAAGGGAATGTCGGCGTACAGTGAAGAATTGTTTGGACCGGTGGCTTCCATGCTATCCGCAAAAGATGCGCGCGAAGCCATTCAAATAGCCAATGACACTTCATTTGGTCTTGGCGCCGCCGTGTTTACAAAAGATGCGGAACTTGGTGAGAGCATAGCACGCAACGACCTGCAGGCCGGTGCATGCTTTGTAAACTCGTTTGTAAAATCCGATCCGAGGCTGCCCTTTGGCGGCATCAATCAATCGGGGTACGGACGGGAGCTGGGACTCTTTGGCATACATGAATTCGTTAATATCAAATCGGTATATATCGGTTGATGGTTTGATGCTGTCACATCAGCGCCTGTTCAAACGACTTAACAGATCGTGATATATCTTCTTCCGTCGTTGCCCACGAACAAACGCTGACCCTGATCACCTTCTTTCCCTGCCACACAGAACCTCCTACCCAACACTCGCGCTGCTCCTGGATCTTTCGCAACACGATTGCGGTTTGTTCGTCGCTCTCGCAGCAAACCACCACCTGGTTAAACACAACATCATTCAGCACATTGAAGCCAGGAATTTTTCTTATTTCCTCAGCAAACTGAACCGCGCGATCATGCATCGTCGTTATCATTTCGTCGAGTCCCTCCCGGCCCAGGTATTTTAATGCCGCCCATATTTCGAATATGCGTGCTCTCCGCGACATTTCAGGTGTGTAAAACATACCGTCGCGCTCTTTGCCGACCACAAAATAGTCGCCGCTCGCGTGTAAGGCAGCCGTTAACGCTTCTCTATCGGCACACAATACCATCCCCGAATCGTAAGGCGTGTTAAGAGTTTTGTGTCCGTCTGCCGCCCATGAGTCGGCCAGTTCAATTCCATTTGTCAGATGCTTCAGCTTTTTGGACGCAGCTACCCATAATCCAAATGCACCGTCTATATGCACCCATGCGCCTGCCTGTTTTGCTTTTTTGCAGATGTCAGCAAAATGATCGAACGAACCGCTGTTCACATTGCCTGCCTGCAGTATGAGCAATGTCTTGTTGTCGAGTGGTGGCAGCGTTTCCGGCAAAATCCTGCCCTGGCTATCGGTGTCCACAAATTGAACGTTCTTTTTCCCGAAGCCCAACAACGTAATGGCCTTTAACGCGCTTGAATGTGCCTCGCGGCCCGCAACGATTGTAATGGATGGCGCATTCGCCAATCCATTTTCATTAACGTTCCAGTTTTGTTGCATGAGTAACCGGTAGCGCGCTGCGGCGAGTGCGCAAAGATTTGCAGACGATGTGCCGCTCACAAATCCTGCGGCGGTAGTTGGCGGTAGGTTGAAAATCGAGCGCAGCCATCTTTCCACTACGTTTTCTAGTATGGCTGCCGCGGGACTTTGTACATACATGGCGGTGTTCTGATCCCAGTAAGTAGATAATTGTTTTGCGGCCATTGACACCGGCAAAGCGCCGCCGTCAACAAAACCGAAATACCGGCCGTATATCTGCGCAACCGTTGCCGGACCGGCATTGCGGTTCAATTGTTCCAATACCTCAACTGCATCGGCTGATTTCGCGGGCATGTCTTCTTCAAATACGTTCATGTTGCGGATGGCTTCTTCGTGAGGGTACACATTTCTTTCGGCTGCGATGTCGAGGTATTCGAAGGCATAGGATTGCACGTTGTTAAATATCGTTTTGCTGTGCAGTTCGTTGAACATTTTGCTTTGAAGTGAAGTCATGGCAGTAAGTTATGCTGATAGGTTTTACCAATTCATCATCAAAAATAGATGTGAATGATAGTCTTTGTAAATTTCCTGAATTATTTATGCCAAATTTCAGTTCATGAGAATCACGATACACCTATTACAGCTTCTCTTGCTGGTAATAATGGGCCATCCTTCCTTCTGCCAGCGAAATCACATGGAAACAAAAGGCATCTATGGCCATCCTCAAAAATTGTGGGAAAAAGGCTATCGCCTGAACGAACTCGGCATCAATGCCGTGTTCCTTCATCACCAATCCATTGACGATACATTCATGGCACGCGCGCGCAAGGAAGGTCAAAAAGTATATGCGGAATTTGCTGCGTTGAATGGTGAGGATTATGTGCAGCAGCATCCCGAAGCATGGGCAATAGATAAGCGTGGCAATAAAGTGGAAAAAGCCACCTGGTTCATGGGTGTTTGTCCTACTGATCCCAACTTTCTGCAATACCGGCTCGATCAACTAAAGACGCTGGTGACCACATATGATGTCGATGGCGTGTGGCTCGACTACCTGCATTGGCATGCACAATTTGAAGACCCGGAACCGATCCTTCCCGAAACCTGCTTTAATGCAAGTTGCGTGACAGCGTTTCAAGCCGCTGCCGGCCTGGATATTCCGGAGGTGAGCACCGCAGAGCAGGCATCCTACATTCTTGCGAATCACGAGGACGCATGGCGCCAATGGCGATGCTCGGTCATTGCCGACTGGGTAAAAAAGTGCAGTACTACCCTCCAGCAACATAAACCGGGCGCACAGTTGGGAATATACCATTGCCCGTGGAACGATGATGAATATGACTCTGCGCGCATTCGCATTCTCGCTTTGGACTACGCCATGCTGAAACCCCATGTTGATGTGTTCTCGCCAATGGTCTACCATAAAAGAATGGGCAGAGACGCTCGCTGGGTGCGTGACAACATCAATTGGTTTTCTGAAAAGATCAACGATGCTACCGTAAAGATCTGGCCCATCGTGCAGGCTTATAACGACCCGGGTATCGTTTCGCCGGAAGCGTTCGAGCAGGTGATGCGCTATGCGATTTCCGGATCCTCGACAGGCGTGATGATGTTCACCAGCAGCGCCATCGCCGAAGACGACCGGAAAATCGAGGTGATCAAAAAATTATATGGCGCATGGTAACGTAAGCGCCGTTCTTAATAAATGAATTGCTCCAAAACAATTTCACCATCTTTCACTTCATAAAGCATGATTTCGTTTATCTGGATTCTGCCATGACCCTGCACGGTAACATCCACTTCTCTTCCCACGGCAAAATGATTACCTGCTACCACCGGCTCCGTGGTAAAGAGCCTGTGAACATCGGTGATGCGGCTTGTAAAATTCTCTCCTTTTTTACGTACGGATGCTTTACCCTCGGCGTAACCAAAATAGGGCGATCCCGCCGGGTCAACACTTCTCACATTGTCTGCAAAAAGTTCGTCCTGGATGTCAAACCATTTTTCCTCCATGGCCAGTTCATTAAATCGGGCAGCCACCTGCTGTGTTGTCATCGCTTTCGCGCTTGGTACGTTTGTCATTGCTTGATTTTTATGGTTAAGCGGTTTGGATACCGCAATCAATTTTACCGCACAAAAATACCATCATCCTCTTTTACCCGGCCATGTCCAAAGTGACAATAATAGGGTCGATAATGCCAAATGGCCTAATTTTGTTTGCGATACAACTTATGGCTTTCAAAATAAAGATGCTTTATGCGGATTGGTATTTTAAATTATAATTATGCCGTGCCCACAAGTGTGACGGGTCCGGCAGATATTTTTGCAGCTTTGGTGCGCACTTATCCTATCGTAACAGGCAACGAACTGAATGCTGATTTTAAAATTGAGTTCATCACTGAAAAGAAAGGTCTTTTTTGGAAAACGCCTTTCGGCGAAAAGGAGCAGCAGCCAATAACGACGAGCGATACTTACGACCTGATAATTGTTCCCGCCATGTTTTCGAATAAGATTGAAGAAGTGGTGCAAAAAGAGGCGAAGATCATTGGCTGGCTGAAACAGCAACATAAAAAAGACACTGAGTTGGCAAGCATTTGCGTCGGCAGTTTTCTATTGGCTGCTACCGGACTTTTAAACGGCAGAAAAGCTACTACTAACTGGATGTTTGCCGATTTGTTCCGAAAGAAATATCCGCTGGTAATTTTGGAGGATGACAAAATCATTGTTGACCAGGGAAAGATTTATTCCTGCGGAGGGGCGTTTAGCTTTACCACCTTCATGATATACCTGATCGAAAAATTCTGCGGGCACGAGGTGGCCATTACTGCTTCTAAAATTCTAATGATTAATATGCACCAGCAGCCGCAGACGAGCTTCTCGATTTTTCAGTTTCAGGCCAACCATGCCGATGATGCGATCAGCAGGGTGCAGAAATTTATGGAAAAGAACTACAACAAGACGATCAGTATGGCGGAAATGGCTGGTATCGGCAACATGAGTCCACGAAATCTTATTCGCCGGTTTGAGCAGGCTACCGGCAATACTCCATTGGAATACCTGCAGCGCTTCAGGATGGAAAACGCCAAGAAGATGCTTGAAAACAAAAATGACGGCATCGAGCAAATCGCCATGAAGTGCGGCTATGATGACATGAGCTTTTTTAGAAAAATCTTCAAGCGCCACGTCGGCATGACTCCGCGGGAATATAAAGTAAAATACGGCCGCGGCTCGCTTAAAATAAAATAACGATCCGCAAAATAGGTCATACCTAAAAAAATAGTTGTTTACCTAAAAAACTAGTTATATCTTCAGGTAAACAAATAAACGATATGCTATCACTCACCCGGGCAGAGGAACAGATAATGGAGGCCGTATGGAAGATAAAATCAGGATTTCTCAAAGACATTATAGACGCCCTGCCTTCTCCAAAACCTCACGCCAATACTGTTGGAACGATCATTAAGATTTTAGTCGACAAGAAATATGTCACCTACGAGCAACTTGGCAGGAACAACTTGTATAAGGTCGCCATCAGTCGCGAACGCTATGCCAAACGGTCGATGGCAAGCCTGGTAAAAAGTTTTTTCCACGGTTCACCCGCCAGCGTAGTGTCGCATTTTATCGAGGACAATAAAATGACCATTCCCGAACTGGAGGCGCTGCTGAAAAAAATACAATCATCTAAAAAATAATTTTATGCAGGAATGGATCATGTATCTGCT
>CAMPGT010000214.1 GCA_946885665.1 uncultured Chitinophagaceae bacterium
CATTTGAATTCACGATGTCGTAGGTGTTCATGTCGTTGAACTGGTAACCATACACATTCGGGATATTGCGGAAAGAGAGACGGAAATTGTCTTCCTGGTCGCCGGTAAGCACCAGCACCTTTTTGTTGCCGGCGTTCAGGCTCTTCAGGATAGTGACCACTTCTTTTGTTTTCGGCGTCTCGAGCTTTACATCTTCAACAACCAATAGGTTATTCTCTTTTACCTTATGAGAAAGCGCAGAAACCTTTGCCAGTCCCTTTACTTTATAATTCAGCTTGAAATCATAATCGCGGGGCTTAGGACCGAAAATGGTGCCACCACCTTTGTACAGCGGGTTCCTGATGTTTCCTTTACGTGATCCCCCGGTGCCCTTCTGGCGGTGCAGCTTTTTGCTGGAACCCTTTACCTCGAGGCGGGTTTTCACTTTTGCCGTTCCCTGCCTTTGCGCGGCGAGGTATTGCTTTACGGCGAGATAGATCACGTGGTTGTTCGGCTCCACACCAAAGATCTCATCAGGAAGATCTATCGAGCGACCTGTTTTTTCACCTTTTATATTTAATATATCTACTTGCATCTTTCTTCAGGTTAATTGATTACTTCTGGATGAGGACAATTGATCCGTTATGACCGGGAACCGAACCGTTTACCAGGATATAATTTTTGTCAGGAAATATTTTAACCACTTTCAGGCCCTTGATCTTAACCCTTTCGGTGCCCATACGTCCCGCCATGCGCATGCCCTTGAACACTCTCGAGGCATCGGACGAGTTACCGATGGATCCCGGGGCCCTTTGCCTGTCGTGCTGGCCGTGCGACTGCTCGCCGACACCGTGGAAGCCGTGGCGTTTTACAACACCCTGGAACCCTTTGCCCTTAGTGGTGCCGACCACGTCTACTTTTTCACCTTCCGAAAAAATATCTACGGTAATAGTTTCGCCTAAATTCTTTTCCAAAGAATACTCGCGGAACTCTTTCACGAATTTTTTCGCGCCAGTGTTCGCTTTTGCAAAATGTTCGTTCAGTGCAGCGTTGGAATGTTTTTCTTTTCTCTCGCCAAATGCGATCTGTGTAGCATTGTACCCGTCGGTTGATTGGGTCTTTACCTGGGTCACCGTGCAGGGGCCCGCTTCAATGATGGTGCAGGGAGTCTGCTTTCCATCCGGGGTGAAGACACTCGTCATCCCAATTTTCTTACCAATAATACCTTTCATTTTCGAATGGTTTGTGCCTTCCAGGTTGAAGAGACAGTGATGATGAGACACATCAGTACTTCAATCCCCGTTTGCCGCAGACCTTTTCTTTTGCTCCTTTCGGAAGAAGTACCTGCAGTAAACTAACCCGGAACGGCTAGTTCATATTTTTAAAATGTCAAATCCAGCGCTGCTTATTTCCCGAAGGCCTTCGCAGATGGAATAAAGAACTCCTACGCTTTTATCTCAACATCAACACCACTTGGCAGATCCAGCTTACTCAGGGCATCCACTGTACGGGATGATGAAGTGTAAATATCCAGCAGACGCTTGTGCGTAGCCAGTTGGAACTGCTCACGGCTTTTTTTGTTCACGTGAGGGGAACGCAATACGGTGAAAATCTTCTTACGCGTAGGTAAAGGAATTGGACCTGTAACCACCGCACCCGTGCTGCGAACCGTTTTGACGATCTTCTCAGCAGACTTATCCACCAGATTATGATCGTATGACTGTAATTTTATCCTGATTCTCTGAGACATATGCCATTTCCCATTTTTTCGAATGGGGATGCGAAGGTAAGGGTAGTTTTACTATTGGCAAAAGAAATGGGTTATTTTTTCTGCCTTTTTCGACTAATTATCGGCTTTGTGAACGAATCCCACATTTGCCTCCTGCAATGCATCGGTTACGCCAATAAAAAAGCACTGCCGGTTTTAAACGAATTTAATCCCGGCAATGCTGTTGTATGGTAATATTTAACTAGTCGGCCTTTACTTTCCCTCTTATCCTGGCAATAACCTCTTCGGCGATATTGTTCGGCGCCGGGGCATAGTGCGAGAATTCCATGGTGGAAGTGGCGCGTCCCGAGCTCAGTGAACGTAGCTGGGTCACATACCCGAACATTTCACTGAGGGGTACCTTTGCCTTGATCACCTGTGCACCGGCCCTGCTATCCATGCCTTCCAGCATGCCGCGGCGGCGGTTAAGGTCGCCGGTTACATCACCCATGTATTGTTCCGGGGTAATCACTTCCACTTTCATGATCGGCTCGAGCAGCACCGGCTGTGCCTTACGGCCCGCCTCGCGAAAACCGGCCTTGGCGCAAAGCTCGAACGACATGGCATCGGAGTCAACCTGGTGGAAGCTTCCGTCGAATATCCGAACCTTCATGTTCTCCACAGGATAGCCGGCCAGCACGCCTGTTGTCATGGCTGCCTGGAACCCTTTCTGAATCGGCTGGATGAACTCACGCGGAATTGAACCCCCGAAAATATCGTTTACGAACTGAAAATGTTCAGTCGGATTTTCTTTTGACCACTCGGCATCTGCGGGTCCGATCTCGAACACGATGTCGGCGAACTTACCACGACCACCGGTTTGCTTCTTCAACGTTTCCCTGTGTTCGATGGATTTGCGGAATGCCTCCTTGTAGGCCACCTGCGGGGCGCCCTGGTTCACTTCCACCTTAAATTCGCGGCGCATACGGTCGATGATGATCTCCAGGTGCAGCTCGCCCATACCACGAAGAATGGTTTGGCCGGTTTCTTCGTCCGTATTTACGCGCAAAGTGGGATCTTCTTCCACCAGTTTCGCGATGGCCATTCCCATCTTGTCTACGTCGGCCTGAGTTTTTGGCTCAACCGCAATCGCGATCACTGGTTCGGGAATGAACATGTTTTCGAGAACGATCGGGTGATTTTCATCACATAGTGTATCCCCGGTCTTTATTTCCTTGAAGCCAACCGCAGCGGCAATGTCGCCCGCCTCGATGAAATCCACCGGATTTTGCTTGTTGGCAAACATTTTCATGATACGGCTGATGCGTTCGTTCTTGCCGCTGCGCATATTTTTTACGTAAGAGCCGGCTTCGAGACGTCCGCTGTAACAGCGGAAGAACGCCAGGCGGCCAACGAACGGATCAGTCATGATCTTGAATGCGAGAGCCGCAAAAGGCTCTTTTGGATCGGCTTTGCGCACGATCTGCTCGCCGCTGTCGGGGTCCAGGCCCACGGTATCTTCAATGTCCATCGGCGAAGGCAGGTAACGGCATACTGCATCGAGCGCTGTTTGTACGCCTTTGTTCTTGAACGACGAACCGCACATCATGGGCACGATGCTGAGGTCGATGGTCGCCTTGCGAATCGCCTCGTGCATTTCATCTTCCGTGATGGTGTTGGGATCGTCGAAGAATTTTTCCATCAGCTTATCGTCGTACTCGGCAACGGCTTCGATGAGCTGTCCCCTCCAGTAGTCGGCATCTTCTTTCATGTCTCCGGGAACGTCGATCTCGTCGAACGTCATGCCTTCTGTTTCCATGTGCCATACGATGCCTTTCATCTTGATCAGGTCAACCACGCCCTTGAAGTTGTCTTCGGCGCCGATGGGCAATTGCAGAGGAACGGCTTTTGCGCCGAGCATTTCGCGCACCTGCTTCACCACCATGAGGAAATCGGCCCCTGCCCTGTCCATTTTATTGACGAACCCGATCCTGGGAACGCGGTAACGGTTGGCCTGGCGCCAAACGGTTTCTGACTGCGGTTCCACACCGTCAACTGCGGAGAAGAGTGCGATGAGGCCGTCAAGTACGCGCATGGACCTTTCCACTTCCACGGTAAAGTCAACGTGACCGGGAGTATCGATAATGTTGAAATAATATTTTTTAGTGTCCGCAGTGGGTTTTCCCAATACGGTAGGGAAGTTCCACTGGCAGCTAACAGCAGCAGAAGTGATGGTGATACCTCTTTCTTTCTCCTGCTCCATCCAGTCGGTAGTGGCAGCGCCCTCGTGTACTTCGCCGATCTTGTGGATCATACCCGTGTAACGGAGGATACGTTCTGTGGTGGTAGTTTTACCGGCATCGATGTGAGCCGCTATACCGAAGTTTCTTTGTAATCGTAAGTCTGGCATGACCTGTAATGTTTGCTTTTATTTGTACTGATATTCTTCCGGGAATTTGGGTGCGCAAAGGTATGATAAAGGAAGCAAAAAACCCTGCTTGGGTTGCAGGGTTTTGACAATTCGGTTATTGAGGTTAGACGCGGAAGTGGGCGAATGCCTTGTTGGCTTCGGCCATCCTGTGCGTGTCTTCTTTCTTCTTAAATGCAGCGCCCTCGCCTTTGCTGGCTGCGATGATTTCGGAAGCGAGTTTTTCCGCCATGCTGCGGCCGTTCCTGTCGCGGCTGTAGCGGATCAGCCATTTCATGCTGAGTGATATTTTACGGTCGGGGCGAACTTCAGAAGGTATCTGGAAAGTAGCGCCTCCTATACGGCGGCTCCTCACTTCCACCGCTGGTGTAATGTTCGCCAGTGCCCTCTTCCAGATTTCATATCCGTTCTCACCCGTCTGCTTGGATATGCGATCCATGGCATCGTAAAAAATATTGAAAGAAGTGTTTTTCTTGCCTTCCCACATCAGGTTGTTCACAAACCTGGTCACCATCGCATCATTAAATTTAGCATCGGGTGCGGGTGGGATCTTTTTGGCTTTTGTCTTCCTCATCTATGACTGATTGTAATACTGTTTAATTATTTTTTAGCTTTTTCACGTTTTGTACCGTACTTGGAGCGGCTCTGTTTGCGGTCCTTTACACCGGCAGTATCCAGGCTTCCGCGAACGATGTGGTAACGCACACCCGGCAGATCCTTTACACGACCGCCCCTTACCAGAACGATCGAGTGTTCCTGCAGGTTGTGGCCTTCACCCGGTATATAAGCGATCACCTCAACTTTATTGGTCAGCCTAACCTTCGCCACCTTGCGCAGAGCCGAATTCGGCTTTTTCGGTGTAGTTGTGTAAACACGTGTGCAAACACCACGGCGGAAGGGGCAGGAATCCAGTGCCCTGGATTTGCTTTTCGCCTTGATGATTTCTCTTCCTTTTCTAACCAATTGTTGTATTGTAGGCATCGTAACCTTTTAATTTTTTTTGGGACGGCAAAGGTAAAAGCCCCTTCTCATAAAACAAAATAAATATTAATCAATTCAGCGTCAGATCCTGTACATCCAGCCATGCCGATCTTCTGCGGTTCCGTATTTTATCGCGTCCATTCTTCTTTTGAGCTCAGGAGCGAGCTTCCATTTGGATTCATCGAAAGTCATCACGGCATCCTTGTATTTGAGTTCCCTGATGAGTGAGATGGTGGCCGCGGTACCGGTACCGAATATTTCGGTAAGCTGACCATCGCGGTAAGCCTGCACCACGTCGTTAAGGTCCACCCTTTTTTCCTCAACAGGTACACCCATGTCTTTAAAGAGCGTGATGGCACTGTCGCGGGTTACGCCCGACAGGATCGATCCGGTGGACAGATCGGGGGTGACGGCGGTGCCGTTGATGATGAAAAACAGGTTCATCGTTCCGATTTCTTCGGCATACCTGTGCTCATGGGCGTCGGTCCACAGTATTTGGTCATATCCCTTCCTTTTTGCTTCGGCAGTGGGAAACATGCTGGCAGCATAGTTGCCCGCAACTTTTGCGAAGCCCACGCCGCCGGGCGCCGCCCTTGTGTATTTTTCTTCGGCATATATCCGCATTGGCGCGCTGTAATACGGTCCGGTTGGGCTCAATATGATGAGAAACTTGTAGGTGTCGCTGGGTTTTACGCCGATCAGCTCGTCGGACGAGAACATAAACGGCCTGATATAAAGCGAATGATCCGGTTTCGCGGGGATCCAGTTCTTATCGAGGCCGACCAGTTCCTTCATCCCGTTAACGAAAATTTCTTCGGGAACTGCGGGCATTTGTACCCTTTCGGCAGAAATATTGAAACGGCGGTGGTTGGCGTGGGGGCGGAAAATGGCCGCGTTGCCTTCTGTATCCTTATAGGCTTTGACCCCTTCGAATATCGCCTGGCCGTAATGCAATGCTGCCACGGAAGGGCTGAGCACCAGCGGCTGGTAGGGCTTGATCTCGACATTTTTCCATTCCCCATTTTCGAAATCAGCTTCCAGCATGTGATCGGAAAAATATTTTCCGAACGGGATGGTATCGGGTATGTCCTGCAATTTGCTGCGTTCCGCCCTGGTGATTTTTATCCCCCCGGGCACGATCGTGTTGTTCATCCGAATTTATTTTTTCGTGTTTACAAAGAAACGAACAAACTTCGGGGCTGCAAAAAATGCAGGGCACTTTTACAAACAATTGTTAGTCTATGGAAGGCATTAATGAAATCAGGCTGGCTGGCCCCATGATCGCATCGCTTTATGAGCATGCTCTCGTTCAGGAAGTTGACCGTGCGCCCGCCGAAGAAAAATTGAAGTTCCTCGGTAACAATGACAAGCACATACTAATACTCGTTAGTGACGCGACGCATACTTTTTTGCCCGAAAACGAGCTGACCTTTCTTACCAAAATGCTGGCCGCCTGTCAACTGAATATCGGTGACGTGGCCATTGTAAATACCGGCAACGCGCCGGCTCCCCTCGCGGAGCTGATAACGGCGCTGGGCCCGGAAAAAGTGATCGACTTCGGTACGCAGCCCGCTGATGCTGTTGAAAAGAATCAAAAAATTGACGTTATTGTTTCCGCGCCCATTAGACAGATGATGAGCGACACTCCCGAATCGAAGCAACTGAAAAGCCGTTTGTGGGTGGCGCTGAAGGAGATGTTTGGGTTGTGAGGGAGGAG
>CAMPGT010000215.1 GCA_946885665.1 uncultured Chitinophagaceae bacterium
CCGGTGAAATATTTGATGATGAACTCATAGTTCCAGGTAGAATCCGTGCGGTTGAGATGGATGGCCGCGTCTTTGAGCCCGATGTATTTCAGTTCGATCTTATCCTTGAAGAAGAACCAGTCTGTAATGTTTACGCTTACCGATCCCGCATAAAGCAATGTGTCTTTTTTCTGATCTTGCACGAGTGTGCCCTCGAGCAGCATGCTATTGAAGAGAGCGAAGTTGACGTGGTTGATCCGAACCGTTGTATTGAGGTCGCTCGATAGTTTTTTGGCAACCTGGTGAACGAGGAAATTTTGTACCGGTGTAGTTTGGATAAGAAGCCACACTGATATGATGGTTACTATCAGTACCAGTAACGCGGTCCGGGATATTTTCCAGAATTTTCTCAGGCTGATGAAGTTGGTTGCAAAATTAACTAATAACCTTTGCCGGGCAAATTCAATACCATAGAGTTATAAAGGAATGATAAACATTTACAATATCTTCGTCCGCATGAAAATTTACAGCATTTTACCGCTGTTTTTTTTGTTATTATCTAACGTCCTTGCGGCCCAGGCTCCCCCTTCGCACAGCTCTTCCGACATACTCCAGGACATCAGGAAGCTTAGGGTGCTCGGTTCGGTGCTGTACATAGCCGCTCATCCCGACGACGAAAACACCCGGCTGCTCGCCTGGCTGTCGAAAGACAGGATGGTACGGACCGGCTATCTCTCGATAACCCGCGGCGATGGCGGCCAGAACCTGATCGGCGACGAACAGGGCATCGAGCTCGGTCTTATCCGCACACAAGAGCTGCTGGCGGCGAGGCGGGTGGATGGCGCCGAGCAATTTTTCACGCGCGGCTTCGACTTCGGCTTCAGCAAGAGAACCGAAGAAGCGCTGGAATTTTGGAACGAGAAGAAAGTGCTGGGCGACGTGGTGTGGGTGATCAGGAAGTTCAGGCCCGATGTGATCATCACGCGATTTCCTCCCGACAGCAGGGCCGGCCATGGGCATCACTCGGCATCGTCGGTGCTGGCGCGGGAAGCATTCAAGGTGGCTGCCGATAGCAACGCTTACCCCGAGCAGTTCAAATATGATGTGCATCCGTGGCAGGCAAAAAGAATACTGTGGAACAGCTACCGGTTCGGCGGTATCAACACTACCAGCCGAAGCGATTTGAATATGGATGTTGGCGGGTACAGCACCCTGCTGGGAAGAAGCTACGGAGAAATTGCCGCGGAAAGCAGGAGCCAGCACAAGAGCCAGGGATTTGGTATGCCGGCGCTGCGAGGCGAGCAACTGGAATATTTTGCCTACACCAACGGCAGCAAGCCCGCAAAAGACATCCTCGAAGGCGTGGACATGGGATGGTCGCGAATTGGCGCTTCGGGAATAACCAAAGCAATCGACAACATCATCAACAAATATTCGATCATCAACCCCGCTTCCTCCATTCCGGCATTACTCGCGCTGTACAAGGAAATCGACAGGCTGCCGTCATCTTACTGGACCGAAAGGAAGAAGGAAGAGGTGAAGCAGATCGTTGCCGAAGCTGCGGGACTGTGGATGGAAGCGTACGTTACGGAGCCTTTTGCGGTGCAGGGCGATTCCATCAGGGTGAATATGACCCTCAACAACCGCGACGGCGCAACGGTAAAGTTGCGTTCGTTAAAGCTGAACGATTTCGACACCACCATTAACCGACCCGCTCCCACAAACAAGAATCTCGAATTTGTGAAAGTGCTGGCGGTACCTGCAAACATGCATATTTCGCAACCGTACTACCTGCGCGAGAAAATGGAAAAGGGCTCTTATAATGTCAGCGACCAGGAACTCATCGGGCTCCCGCAATTACCCCCTCCGTTTACAGTAACGTTCGATGTAAATATCGGTGGCCAGCATTTCAGTTATATGCGACCGGTGCAATACCGGTATACACACCCAGTGAAGGGCGAGCTGTATGAACCGCTTGTGGTGATCCCCTCCGCCGATAAACGTGCCGCTTACGGTCAGTTCCGGCACATCAGCTACGACCATATTCCCGACATCTACTATTTCAATAAGGACACGGCGAAGGTTGCCATTCACGATGTGAAGATTGACGGTAAAAATATAGGGTACATAGAAGGCGCGGGAGATAAGGTGGCGGAAGGACTGACGTTAATGGGCTACAACGTTACGTTGCTGCAGCCGAAAGATCTGACATTATCCACGCTTTCACGGTTCGATGCGGTGGTGACCGGTGTGCGCGCCTACAACGTGCACCAGTTCCTGTCCGACAAAAATGATGTGCTGAACGAATATGTGAAGAATGGGGGTAACCTGGTGGTTCAATACAACACCAACAGCAACCTCGGACCTAATACGGCCACCATTGGTCCGTTGCCCTTTCACATTTCGCGAAACAGGGTAACGGATGAAAATTCGCCCGTGAAATTTCTGCTTCCCGATCACCCTGTGTTGAATTATCCCAACAGGATCACCAAAAGTGATTTCGACGGCTGGGTGCAGGAACGTGGCATCTATTTCGCGGAGCAGCTCGATCCGGCATTTGTGACGCCGCTGGCCATGAGCGACCCTGGGGAAGAAGAGCATAAGGGAAGCCTGATCATTGCAGATTACGGAAAAGGAAAATTCGTATATACCGGACTGGTATTTTTCCGCGAACTTCCGGCGGGAGTTTCGGGGGCATACCGCCTGCTGGCAAATATTATCGCTTTAAATAAAAATTCGAAATGAGTGGAGTTCCGGAAAACCGGCGAAACGTGGTTTTGGTCGTAAGTATTTTGATTGGACTGGTAGTGGGCCTGTTCATTAAAAGAGTAAGCATAGGACTGCTGATCGGCATTGGCATGGGCGTATTGATTGGAGGAATGCTGTCAGGAAAAAAATAAACCGCATGTACAAATTTTTAAACTGCCGGCAGGCATGAGCGGCATCGACTGGCTGGTGCTGGTGATCACCCTTGTGGTGGTCATCGCCTATGGGTTATTCAAGAGTCGCACGTCGAGGGATCTCGACGGCTATTTCCTGAGCAACCGTACGATGCCGTGGTGGTTGATACTGCTCGGTGTGATGGGAACACAGGCCAGTGCGGTTACGTTTCTTTCCCTGCCCGGACAGGCATATGTGGATGGTATGCGGTTCGTGCAATTCTATTTCGGCCTTCCGCTGGCGATGATCGTGCTGTGCTACACGTTCGTGCCCATTTACCACCGGCTCAAGGTGTACACCGCTTATGAATTTCTCGAAAAGCGGTTCGACTCAAAAACCAGGACCTTCACAGCCTTTTTATTTTTACTGCAACGCGGCCTTTCCACGGGCATCAGTATTTACGCGCCATCTATTATTTTGTCAACAATGTTGAACTGGAACATCTACTGGACAAACCTGTTCATGGGTGGCCTGCTCATTTTCTATACCGTTTCAGGTGGCGCCAAGGCGGTGGCGCATACGCAGAAGTTTCAACTGATGGTAATTTTTGCGGGGATGATCTTCGCAGGATACATGGTGGTGAATATGCTGCCCGAAGGCGTTGGACTGAGTGAAGCCATCGCACTTGGCGACAGGCTCGGCAAAATGAATGTGGTGACCACCGGGTTTACGGAAGGAGGGTTCGACTGGGGCGACCGGTACAACCTGGTCAGCGGTATTATCGGGGGATTGTTTTTACAACTGTCATATTTTGGGACGGACCAGTCGCAAGTGGGCCGCTACCTAACGGCAAAATCCATTAAAGAAAGCCGGATCGGATTAATCATCAACGGCATCGTTAAGATACCGATGCAGTTTCTTATACTTTTTCTCGGCATCCTGGTTTTTACGTTTTATTTATTTACCAATCACCCCGCTACATTCAACACGCACCAGTCGGAAGTGCTCAACAACTCCCAGTACAAGGGCGTTGCCGATGCGCTGAACATGCAGCTCGATTCTGTGCAGGATAGCAAGCGCGTGGTCATCAGGCAATGGCTGACGGATAAAAACAACGAGGCGCTTATCAACGATATTCACGCGCACCTGCAGCAGGAGAAGGTGATACAGGATTCGGTAAAGACACTCGTCACGAAAATAGATCCGCTGGCAGAGACGAACGACACCAATTATATTTTCCTCCGGTTCGTCATCGATTACCTGCCTGCCGGGTTGGTGGGATTGCTGATCGCCGTGATCTTTTTGGCTGCCTGGGGAAGTATTGCTGCCGCGTTGAATTCATTGTCGTCGACGTCGGTCGTGGACCTGCACAAAAAATTCATCAATAAGAATTGCACGGTGGAAAGGGATTTTAAAATGTCGAGAAGGTACACGTGGATTTGGGGCGTGTTCTGTATTGTTGCGGCCATGTTTGCCACGCGTATGGGAAGCCTGATAGAGGCGGTGAATATTCTCGGTTCATTGTTCTATGGCGTTATACTCGGCATCTTCCTGGTGGCATTTTTCCTGAAGCGTGTGGGCGGGCAGGCGGTTTTTATTTCGGCGGTGATATCTGAAATATTTATTCTCCTGCTTTTTGCGCTGAACGAGTTTAACGTGATAGGGTTGGAGTTTCTTTGGTTGAACGTCATTGGTGCGCTCAGTGTGATGGGATTGGCTTTGGTAATCGAGTTATTCATAAAAAAGCGCCCGCCGGATCAGGCGAGCGCTTAATGGGTAATGGATCGTTGTTAGTTCTTCGCTACATCCAGTTTCTTAAAGATCGATTTAACGATCTTGTTCATGTTTTCCTTGTCGATCCTTCGTTTGGTAACTTCTGTTTCCGCCCATCCCTGCCAAACCAGTTTTTTCGAATCGTTATCAACAATGTTGATCGTTACGGTCCCTGATTTGTAAGGCACGTCATACCGTGTTTGTCCCATGTACCTCGACGGATAATACAGGGAATTGATGCGGCCCGTGTAGGGGTTGTAGAAGTAGCGGACGAATGACCGCGAGTAAACCGGATCGGATTGCGACCGTACTGCTTTTTCGATCATGATGTCGTAATCGATCAGCACGTCGGGATTTCTCTTCGCTTTAACAAATCCGTTTCGTTCCAGTTGTTGCGAAATGAGGCTCATAAGATTTTCTTCCTGGAAGTCCTTATAAGGCTTGTCATTTTTCCGTTCGCTGTTGTTTTCGCTGATCCACGCGTATGTTTTGTAGTTGTTAAGGTTTACGTTCGGATCTCGCTCCACGTATGATTGAACACCGCAACCGGTTATAATGAATGCCGCCAATACCGGGACCCACCATTTCATGATATTGTTTTTCATATGCTTGTTTTATTACCTGTTAGACGCGAGGGGAAGGTGGTGGTTTGCTTGTAGTTGGGTTAAAGTTTCGTGAAACGTGGGAGGGGAGACGTGAAATGTGAGACGTGAAACGTGAGACGGGAAACGTGAGACGTGAGACGTGAAACGTGGGAGGGGAAACTGAAGAGATTTTCCTCTGTTAGATGGATCTCGCAAAGCCGCGAAGAAGTACGCAAAGCGTTTCCCCCGCTGGCGGGGGTGGCGCGAAGCGCCGGGGGTGGATCTTTGCCCTTTGCCGTCTCACGTCCCACCCCTGAACGCCGGATGAAACTGCTGCAGCGTGGCTCTTAAATAATCCCTGTCGAGATGCGTATATATCTCCGTGGTAGTAATACTCTCATGCCCCAGCATTTCCTGCACGGCGCGAAGGTCGGCGCCGCCTTCGATAAGATGAGTTGCGAAAGAGTGCCGCAACGTATGGGGCGAAATAACTTTTGTAATGCCCGCCTTCTTCACCAAATCTTTCAGCATCAGGAAGATCATCACTCTGCTCAGCCTGCTGCCCCTTCTGTTAAGAAAAAGAATATCGTCTTCTCCCTTTTTAACTTCAATTTGATTGCGGATGGTCTTCCTGTAAACAGCGATGTATTTCAGCGCGGTGGCGCCTATCGGTATCAATCTTTCTTTATCTCCCTTACCCGTCACTTTCACAAAACCCAGCTCGGGATACAGTTGCGAAATCTTCAAATTCACCAGCTCACTCACCCGCAGGCCGCAACTGTACATCGTTTCAAGGATGGCCTTGTTGCGCGTCCCTTCGGGCGTGGAAAGATCGATGCAGGCAATGATGCTGTCTATTTCCGAAACGCTGAGCGTGTCGGGAAGCTTTCTTCTCGTTTTCGGTGCTTCCAGCAAATGGGTGGGGTCGGTTTCCACCAGGTTTTCTGTGATGCAATATTCAAAAAACGAACGGAGCCCCGAAATGATGCGCGCCTGGGAAGTGGCGGTCATGCCCAGTTCATTTATCCAGGCAGTGAACTCCTGCAGGTGATGCAGCCTGACCTTCGACGGCGCCAGCGACTTTTCCTTCTCCTGCAGAAACTGCGTGAGCTTGTCCAGATCCGACAGGTAGGCCGCCACCGAGTGTTCGGACAATGACTTCTCAAGTTGCAGCCACGCCCTGTAGCCGTTTTTGTAAACCTCCCACATAAGGGGAAGTTAAAAGTTATCAGTTAAAAATTACTTTTCAGTTTTACATTTAACTTTTAACTTTCCCCGATGGAAAAAGTGAACCTGCGGTTGTTCCGTAAAAAGGTTGAGGCAAATAAATCTTCCCTGAAACGATTTCTTTCCCGGCTGTCCAAAACTCCGCCCCGCGGATTGGATTCGATAGCCGTGGCCGCCGATGCTGAAATGTGGAAAAAAACGGACTGCCTTTCCTGCGCTAATTGCTGCAAAACAATGTCGCCCACCTACAGCAAACGCGACCTGTTGCGGATATCCACGCACCTGGGAATGACGCCGGGCGAATTCAGGAACAAATACCTCCGCAA
>CAMPGT010000216.1 GCA_946885665.1 uncultured Chitinophagaceae bacterium
AAGTTTTAAGTTTTAACTTTTAAGTTTTGCCCGAAGGGGTGGACGGCAAGTCGGCAATAGGCAGCTAATCACTTCCCGCTCAACTCAACACCGTCTTCTGCATTGCCGCCTTCATCTTTTGGGCGTCGTCGAGGAACTTAGCCAGTCCTACGTCGGTAAGCGGATGCTTCAAAAGGCCGAGGATCGGCTCTAGAGGGCAGGTGCACACGTCTGCGCCCGCTTCGGCGCATTTTACGATGTGCAGCGCGCTTCTGATCGAAGCAGCAAGTATTTCTGTTTTGTAACCCTGCACCTGGTAGATATGGGCGATCTGCGAAATCAGCTCAACACCGTCCCAACTGCTATCGTCGATACGGCCGATAAACGGCGAAACGTAGGTAGCGCCGGCTTTTGCGGCTAATATCGCCTGCCCGGCGGAAAAGACGAGCGTGCAATTTGATTTGATACCGTTGTCGGAAAACCATTTGAGCGCCTTAACCCCGTCTTTGATCATGGGTACTTTTACAACGATATTCGGATGGATGGCGGCAAGTTTTTTACCTTCCTCCACGATTTCGTCAAATTTTGTAGCGATCACTTCAGCGCTTACGTCGCCATCAACCAGTTCACAAATCTTCTTATAATGCTGAATAACGGCTTCTTCACTTTTGATGCCCTCTTTGGCCATGAGGGTGGGGTTGGTAGTAACCCCGTCGAGTATCCCAAGATCGTGGGCCTCAGTTATCTGTGCAATATTTGCAGTATCTATAAAGAACTTCATCAGAAGGTGGTTTAAAATAAAAATCGGCAGATTACTTACATCGCACCGCTACAACCGCCTACCCTTGCTATCTTCCGATCCTGGGGGAGTTCAGCAGGAGCTGGTCGTGTAAGACCTGCCGGCCGCAAAAATACGGAAAAATGCGAAACAAAGGGCAATGGACAGGGGCAAATGGGAGACGGGAGACGGAAGACGGAAGACGGGAGAGGGTTTTAACTTTTAAGTTTTAACTTTTTTTCGTCCGCATTATTAAAACGTTATCTTCACGGCACAAAAAAAGCCCTCCTAAGAATAGGACGGCCTCTAACGATTGCTTGCCATATGAAAAAGTTACATAGTATGTTTCGTGCTGAGTGTCACAGCTTACTATTGAAATGAGCCTCTTCGATTCCTTGCTTCACGATTGCCTGCCATTTGATCAATCTCATTCTCTGACACAAATATATCACGCATAATTGTGCCAATTCAATCAACTATTCGCACATATCATGATGTCAAAAACACTGCGGCATTGATGAAATGCGCGTCAATCGTAGCTTTGCTGCGAATTTTAACATTATGTCCAGCCGATATTCCGACATATTATTTCAGTTGATCCACTCGCTGGAAAAATCAGAAAAAAGACATTTTAAGCTCTATATCAAAAGAAACTCTTCGAAAGAAACGCTCAAAATCGTCCAGCTTTTCGATGCCCTCGACCGGATGCACGAATACGATGAGAAACTTCTTCTCAAAAAGCTTCCCGGCACCGAAAAGCCTCAGCTATCCAACCTTAAAACGCATCTCTATCGCCAGGTGCTGGCCAGCCTCCGCCTGCAAAAGCGCACGGAGAACCTCGACCTGGAACTGAATGAACAGCTCGACTATGCGCGCATTCTCTACTATAAGGGACTTTATCTCCAAAGCCTGAAGATCCTGGATAAGGTGAAAGAAGCGGCCATCGTCTACCACCAGGATACGATCCTCATCCAGGTGATATCCATGGAAAAGAAAATTGAAACGCTTCACATCACCCACAGCCTGCTCGACAAGGCCGACCACCTCGCGGTCGAAGCCATCGAGGTGCACGACCGGCGAAAGATGATCTCCCAAATGTCTAACCTGGCCCTTCAGATGTACAGTTGGTACATCAAATACGGCCATGCGCGAAACGAGAAGGATGAGGCGGGTGTGAAGCAATTCTTTAAGGAACATCTTCCTCCCAACGCCTACCGGCAAACAGGGTTCTACGAACGTATGTACCTCTACCAGAGCTACGGCTGGTACGCCTTTATCAGGCAAGACTTCCTTCAATACTATCGCTATGCAAAAAAATGGGTTGACCTGTTCCGGGATCATCCGGAAATGATCAATGTAGAAACCGGTCACTACATCAAGGGCATGCACAACCTCATGAATGCGCACTTCGACCTCCGCAATCACCAGCAGCTCGACGTGGTGCTCGAAGAGTTTGAAAAGTTTGCGCCTTCTCACATCGTTCAACACCACGACAACTTTCGCGTGCAGGCATTTGTATATATCCAGCAGGCAAAAATCAACCGGCATTTCATGCGTGGTACATTTAAAGAAGGGCTTTCACTCATTCCCCACCTTGTTGAAAAACTCGACGAATTTGCGCTGTTCCTCGACAAGCATCGCATCATGGTGTTTAATTACAAAATTGCTTCTCTTTATTTCGGCAGTGGCGATTATGATGCGGCCATTGATTACGTTCAGAAGATCATCAACGAGCCCAGCGATCTTCGTAACGACCTGCAATGTTACGCGCGACTTCTTCACTTGTTGGCACATTACGAACTCGGGAATGTGGAATTGATGGAACCGCTTACCAAATCAGTGTTCCGCTTCATGGCAAAAATGGAATACCTGACAGTGGTGGAAGAAGAGATATTCAGGTTTCTCCGCAATTCCCTCAAGATGAACAGACGGCAGGTTAGAAGCGAATTTGAACATTTCCTCAGCAAGATCAAGCACCTCGAAAAGAATCGGTTTGAAACAAGGTCGTTTGCCTACCTCGACATCATATCATGGGTGGAAGGAAAAGTATACAACAAATCTATGAGTGAAGTGATCTATGAAAAATATCTAAACAGCAGAAAAAGAAACTATCCGGTGCTCGCGGCATAAAAAATTAATAGGATAGCTGATATTACCTGCCATCCTATTAATTATTTAAATCGTGTTCATCCCAGGCGGTTTTCATAGTTCAATGAGTTGACAACGCGCAATTTGTGGTAAATGTTTTATAAAAGTATGACTATCAATATAACTGACAAATAGAAAATATACCAGTTGAAATGTGGAATATACGGTCAGTACCCGGTCATGGCGCTCGTCTTCATCTGCTTCGCCATCTCCTTGCCCAGGTACCTCTCGGCAATCCAATGAATGAGATACACCACCGGCGTAAATAAAATTGCAATAACGAATTTGTACATATACGCAGTGAGCGCCCACGCGGTGCACTGTCCAAAGCTAACGCCCTTGAAAAGATAGAACGCGATGTACGTTACAATAAAACTGTCTATCAACTGCGACACCAGCGTACTGAGTGTGGCGCGCATCCAGATGCTCTTTTCCCCCGTAAGAAATTTTATCCTGCGAAAGATAAAGGCATCCGCAATTTGTCCGACAATAAATGCCGCGAGCGATCCCACAATGATATTCATGCCCTGACCGAATATCGCGGAGAAAGCAGCCTGCATGTCGGGCACGCCCGCACTGCTGTAAGAGGTGAGCCACCATGCAGTATCGGGTGACGTGTGTATGGCGAAATAAAAAATGATGAATGCAAATGAGATCAATGCTGCGGTAAGGATGGAAAGAAATCGAACGCCCTTCACGCCGTAGTATTCGTTGATGATATCTGTTGTTACGAAAATAATTGGCCACGGAACCACGCCCACCGACAGGCTGAACGAAAGATGTTCGGCATCAAACATGGAAAAGTCTGCCCTTGGCACGTTCAGGGAATCTTCCAGAGAAAAGATCTTCACTCCTATCACTTCTGCAATGATGGCATTGGCGACGAAGAATCCGCCCAATATAATAAACAGTCGTGTGGGCCTGTCCCGGATAATGTTGTGGATCATTTTATCAGCAGTATGACCTGTAAAATAAGAAACAGAAAATTAACACTGATCAGCCACACCGGAACAAATTTCCGGATGGGCCTCCCGTAGAATACGATAATAAGGTATAAAATATTCATGAGAACGTTGATAACTATCGCCATCACGGTTCCCAGTATAATCAAAGTAGAAGAAAATATTCCACTCGCAATAGCCGGTATATAATGCATCAGGAGCGTAATGAGGAAGCATATATTGCAGATCAGCGCTACGCGTGATAAAAAAAGGATCTTCGGCATAATGCAACCCGGCAATTATTTGACAGCAACGGCGATTTGAGAATCGGCGGTACCGTAATAAAGGAACCATTTGTTTTTGAAATGCACCAACCCTTCAAGAAAACAAACGTTGTTCACCTGGCCGCGTATCTCGTAATCTTTTTCGGGTCTGAAAAAGTTTTCCTGTGTGCGGTCGATGATCCGGAAGGGGTCGTTTTTATCGGCAAGGATCTGCCCGGCAGAGTAAGTTCCCGGCGGCAGTGCCGGATCACCGTATTCGGGGCTGTTGCGGCTGTTGTAAATGAACACGATGCCGTCATCGGTTAGCAAAGCTGGCGGTCCGGGTTCGACGAGTTGGCTGTCGAACTTTCCTTTCCGGGGGCCAAAAGCGATTCTGAAGGCCTCATAGTTCCGTAAAGAGTCGAATTGTTTTTTCGAAGGATCAGTTTCGGGAATGGGCGTCCAGTCTATCAGGTTGGGCGAAGTGGCGAGGTAAATGTTGGATTCGCCCCAGTACATCCAGTACTTGCCGTTTATGCGGGTGGCGATGATCCTGCTACCTATCCTTTTGGCTACGATGGCGCCTGATTTAGACCAGTAATTAATGTATTTGCCGCCTTCAGCCTTTCGAAAAACGGAGCCATGTTTTTTCCAGTGCACGAGATCTGTCGAAGTGGCGACGAACAACCTCGCGGTGGTGCCGTCGTAAGCGGTATAGGTCATAAAGTAGGTGCCGTTTTCATCCTCCACTATACGGGGATCCTCGCAGCCGCCTTCCCATTCGTATTTTTTGAATTCATCTTCCTGGGGATAGAGCACGGGGCGCTGCCGGCGCGTAAAACGGAGCCCGTCGCTGCTTTCAGCCAGGCCTATGCGCGATACGCCCGCATATTTCTGAACGGTGTCTTCGGCGCGGTACAGCAGGTACACCTTGCCGTTCCTGACAACTGCAGCGGGATTAAAAACGTATTTCTCTTCCCAGGCCACCGGTTTTTTGAGGATGGGGTCGGTGAATTTCAGGTCGCCGGGCACCAGGCAGGGGTTAACCGCGTCCTGTTTTTCAAAAGGCGCCAGCATCCAGTTTTTTTCCTGGCCGGGGGCGGAAAAGGAAATGAACAGCAATATGCAGATTGGAAAGTGTTTGAAGAGCGACATCATGCTATAAATGTATTCAAAAGGGCCTAAAGTGTAATTGACAAAATTGATTTACTTTGCCCATCTAATAATTATTTGATAATGAGTAAGTCACTGTGGCAAAGGGTTCAGCCTCATGCTATCGCGATAGGGGTCTTCTTCGTTGTTTCGTGTGTGTATTGCATGCCTGCATTAAAGGGCCTGGTGGTAATGCAGCCGGATATTGAAGGATGGCGCGGAATGGCCCAGCAGTCGCTTGAGTTCAAGGAAAAATTCGGCCACTATCCGCTTTGGACAAACGCCATTTTCAGCGGCATGCCTGCGTTCCAGGTGGCCATCGAGTCGATGCACAACCTTACCATCGCCTGGCTTCATCATTTGTTTATTCTTTTTCTGCCCGCGCCTGCCGGTCTTTTCTTTCTCGCGTGTCTCGGCTTTTATGTGCTTTGCATGTCACTTGGGCTAAAAAATAAAGTGTCCATCCTGGGATCGCTTGCTTATGCTTTCGCTTCTTACAATGCGATCATCGTAGCGGTAGGCCATACAACAAAATTTTCGTCGATGGGATATGCACCTGCAGTGCTGGCGGGATTAATCCTGTTGTCGCAGCGACGATATTTACTCGGCTTCATCCTTACGCTGGTGTCAACAACGCAACTGTTTTACCAAAACCATTTGCAGATAGCTTATTATACGTTGCTCATGTCGGCGTGCCTTGCCGTGGCGTTTGCGATCAGGGAGATCAGGAGAAAGGAATTTGTTCACCTGGGGAAGTCGGCTGCGCTTGCATTGGTAGCAGCTACGCTTGGTGTATTGTCGTTTTCAGTTGTGCTCTTTCCCACTTACGATTACGCCAAAGAAACCATGCGGGGAGGAAGGTCGGAACTTACTGTGCCGGGAGGCGAAAAAGATAAATCAGAAGGGGGCCTCGACAAAAGTTACGCATTCGGCCACAGCTACGGCATCACCGAAGTGTTAACGATCGCTGCGCCGCGCATGTACGGCGGCGGCTCATCAGAGTTGCCTTCAGGATCAAAAACCGCCCAGGTGTTCTCCGAAAAAACAGGCATGGGCGAAGAACAGGCCGATCAGTACGCCCAAAATATCATGCCCTCATATTGGGGACCGCAAAGCTTTACCTCGGGAGCCGTTTATTTTGGCGCCGCTGTGTGTGTGCTTTTTATTTTCGGACTTGTATTCTACAAGGGATGGCACGCCTCGTGGATCATCGCCGCAACCGTTCTTGGCATCCTCCTCGCGTGGGGAAAGAACTTTGAAACGTTCAATTATTTCCTCTTCGACCACCTTCCGTTTTACAATAAGTTTCGTGCGCCGTCCATGGCACTGGTGATACCGCAACTCACCTTTCCGCTGCTGGCCGCACTTGGCCTCAACGAAATACTGGAAAACAACGCCGACAAAAAAGAATTTTGGAAGAAATTCAAGCAGGCTCTTATCATCACCGGAATATTGGCGGCTGTGCTGGCGATCC
>CAMPGT010000217.1 GCA_946885665.1 uncultured Chitinophagaceae bacterium
GGATAGTATAAGGAACTTCGTTTTCGTGCCATCCGCCAGCGGGGATAGTAGATGGCCGGAGACGAGAACTTCGTAAGCTGCGAAGCAAAGGTTTCCCTCGTTGGCGTAAGACGTCATGCAAAAGCGCAACGGTATCCCCCGCTGGCGGGGGTGGCGCGGAGCGCCGGGGGTGGACAGCGAAAGCAAACAACCAAACAAACCACCCAATCACAACCAAATAAACCACCAAACCACAACCAAACATCCAAGCAACCCAAAAACAAAACGGCTGATAACCTACCAGCCGCTTTTTTATTGCAAAGGTTAGCGTTCCTAATTTAAGCTCCTGAAATCTACCGGCACCAACTTGCTCACACCAGGCTCCTGCATCGTCACTCCATAAATTACATCAACCGCATTCATCGTCATTTTATTGTGCGTGACGATGATGAACTGACTTTCTTCGCTGAACTTACGGATCATGTGCGTGAACTTGCCAACGTTCGCATCATCGAGCGGCGCATCCACTTCATCAAGGATACAGAACGGCGCAGGCTTGATCAGGTAGATAGAAAACAGCAGCGCCGTGGCAGTAAGCGTCTTTTCTCCTCCACTCAATTGCGTAATGGATGACGGGCGCTTGCCTTTCGGTTTTGCCAGGATATCAATGCCGGTTTCAGCGAGATTATCCGGATTCTCGAGTATGAGATCGGCCGTATCATCTTCGGTAAACAACGCCTTGAACACTTTCTGGAAATTCTCGCGTACGGTATTGAACGTATCGAGGAACTGCTGGTTGGCAGTGGCCTCCACTTCTTCTATCGTTTGCAGCAGGCTCTGTTTCGCATTTACCAGGTCATCCTTCTGTTCCTGGATAAATTCATAACGCTTCTTCATTTCCTGGAACGCTTCAATGGCAGTGGGGTTCACTTCTCCCAGGTTTTCCAGGCGCTTTTTCATCCTGTCGCTTTTTTCCTGGAGCTCTTCCGCAGGCTGCTCGCCTGTGCGCGGCTGATCGATTATATCGTCAAGGTTGATGCGAAACTCAACGCTCAGCCTTTCCTTCATGCCCGCCAGTTGCAGCTTCAGCTCATTGAGCCTGTCTTTGATTTCAGCAAGCAGGTGCTCGATCTGTTCCTTGTTTTTCACTTTTATCCGCAGTGCACTTTCTTTTTCGTTGAGCACATTGCGCATATTATAATATGCCTGATCGGCCTCATTCAGACGCTTCTCTTCTTCATCCTTTTGTTTCATCAGCGCAATCAGCTCGCCTTCCGCGGTTTCAAGGCTGCCGGCGCTTTCAGCAATGCTTTCGGTGGTTTGCTTCAGTTGCGAAGCATTTGTTTCCACCTGCTGCTCCAGGTCGGTAAGTTGCTTTCTTTTGAAATCCTCTTCCTGCACCAGCGCATTGATCCGGCTCTGTTGCCTTGTCACCTGAAGGTTAAATTCGTTGAACTCCGCGAACGACGCGTTGTAGTCCTCTTCAGCGTTTTTGAAGTCGCCCTCGGCGCCCCTCAGTTTTTCGCGTAGGTCGTTCAATTGTGTTACCAGTTCCATCCACTCGTTACGCGTGCCTTCTATTGAGGTCATGGTAGATTGAAGGTTCTGCTGCATTTCTTCCAGCCGGTTTTGTGAGCTGTGCTGCAGGCCATGGATGTTTTCGATCTTGTTTTGCAGCGAAAACACCTGGTTGGTGAGTGTGCTGATATCTTCCTGCGCCGTTTTGATCGCGTTCTCTTTCAACTGTTCGTTGAAGGCGATCACTTCATTATGCTTGCTCTGTATCCGCGCTTTCAGGTTGGCAACAACAGCCTCCTGCTGCTGGATTTCTTCGTTTAATTTTTTAAGGTTTTTGGCTCGGCCGATCTTTTTTCCTTCAAAGATGCCAACGCTGCCACCTGTCAGTGAATATTTGCCCTTTACGTATTTCCCGTTCTTTTCGAGCACCACGGCGCCATTGCTGTTCACCAGTGCATCGTCGCTTTCGGCGATGTACACGTTGCCGAGGAGATGTTCGGCGAGTTTCGCATATTGTTCGTCCACTTCAATGATGTCGAGCGCGGGAATAGTTCCTTCGGGTTGATGATCCGGGGTTTTGGCGCTGGCGATGAGCTTATCGAGCAAAAAGAAGTTGGCCTTCCCTTTTTTGTTGTCATCGAGCAGGCGAACGGCTTTCATTCCCTCTTCGAGGTTGTCAACGATGTAGTAGTTCAGGAATGGCTCGAGCACATTTTCAACGGCTGCCCTGAATCCTTCTTTTACATAGATAATATCCGAGAGAATAGGCGCGGTGTGGTTCCAGGCCGGATTTTTATGAAGGAACTTGACGCTTTCGGGATAGCCTTCCATGGAATCGATGAGGCTCTTGAGCAGGTCGTGCTCGTTCTTTTTTGCATCGAGCTTTCGGTTCTCGTCGGCAAGCGAATGGCGCAGCTCTTCAACCTCTGCCTGTGTGGAAAGAATCTGTTCTTTTGTTCTTTCGTGATGTTCCTGCAGTTGCTCGAGATCGGTTTTGCGGTTCTGCAGTTGCTCTTCCATGGAAGTGCGCTGCTCTTCAAGCTGCTTCAACTGGCTGGCGCGAAGCTCTCGTTCTTCTTCGATGCGTTCAATAGCGGTTTGCAGGTTTTGGATAGACGTGTCGGCAACGGCCACCAGTTTTTCTGCTTCGAACTGGTTGCGTTGCACCGCATGATTTTCGCTTCGTAATGTATCTACATGTGCGCGCTTTTCATCAAAAACGCGGCGCTTGTCGTCGGCATGCGCCTTGAGGTTTTCAAGCTGCTGCTGCAGGTTTTCCAGTTTGTTCTTCTCTTCGAGTACCTGCGATTGTGTGAATTGTATGCTTTCATCCAACCCCTTCAACTGCACTTCGCTGCGCGACAGAAATTCACTGAGGCTGGCTTCTTTTTCCTGTAAAAAGTTGAGGCGCTGCGAAGCGAGATTCTTGTCGTTTTCTTTTGAACGAAGCTGTTGCAGCAGTTCATTGAACTCATGTTGTTGTGCCTGGAGTGCTTTTTCTCTCTCCACGAAGTCCAGTTTCTCCTGTTCCATGCCGGCCTCTTCGGTCGCAATTTCTGCTTCGAGCTGAACTTTTTTGTCGGTTTCGGTTTCGGCCTGCTGGTTCAGCTCGCGGTAGGTGAGGTTGAAGCCTTCGAGTGAGGCTTTTGCCAGCTCGATGCTAATCTCCCTGTAGTCTTTTTTTATCTCGTAATATTTCTCTGCTTTCTTTGCCTGGTTCTCGAGGCTCTTCAACTGGTTGTTGATTTCGAAGAGGAGGTCCTCGATGCGCGCGAGGTCTTGCTCGGTGGCGTCGAGTTTCGACTTCGCTTCTTTTTTTCTTGTTTTATATATCGTGATGCCTGCGGCCTGTTCGAGCATCCTGCGGCGGCTGTTGTCTTTGTCTTTTATGATGTCGTCCACCATGCCGAGTTCGATGATGGCGTAGGAGTCGGTGCTCACGCCCGTATCCATGAAGAGGTTTTGGATGTCGCGCAGCCGGCAGGTTACATCATTGAGGCGGTATTCGCTGTCGCCGTTCTTGTAAAATTTACGGGTAACGGTAACGGTATTGAATTCTGTGGGCAGAAGGTTACGGGTGTTCTCGAATGTGAGGCTCACTTCTGCAAGTCCGCTTGCAGAGCGGGTTTTGGAGCCATTGAATACGAGGCTCTCCAGGTTTTCGGAACGGAGGTGACTGATTTTTTGCTCGCCGATCACCCAGCGGATGCTGTCGATGATATTGCTTTTTCCGCAGCCGTTGGGTCCTACGATGCCGGTAATGTTGTCATCGAAATTCACGATGGTCTTGTCGGCAAAGCTCTTAAATCCTTTAATTTCCAGGCTCTTTAATCTCACAGTTTGCTTTTAATTTAGGTAAGCAGACAAATATATAAGAATTGCATTCCGAAAGTAGTGCCTGCGGCGATAGCGAGGGCCATAATTGTGCACGAGTTATACACAGAGGGAAAGGTGAGAGGGGAGAGGGGAATTTTTTTATTTAGTTTGATTACTGCCTGTAGAATTGTTTTTCTATTCATTCATTGTCTCACATCGGCGCGAAACTTTGCCCTTTGCCATTTGCCGTCTCACGGCCTCCTCAACCTTATGCTCGCATTCTGTTTCAAGCTCGCCGAAAGATACAGCTCATATCGCCGTTGCCGGTCGCTGATGACCATAAGCGCCGTGTTGGGCGGATATTTTCCGAGATTATCGGCGAACATACTCAACTCATTTACGGCAACACCGGAGTCGAGTCCGATGTAAATATTCAACGCGCGCGATGAAAGCCCTCTCTTCACCAGAATGGGCTTTTTGTTCAGGAACACGCTGATGGTGTCATCATCTATGTCGCCATTGTCATAAAAGCTTACCAGTATCGAATCGTCGTACACCACGATATCTTTCTCATAGATCGATTTGCGGCTCGCAAATTCCGCTGAAAGTTCGCGATTGTCGATGCTGTCCCTGCTGGCGGCGCTGTTGGCAGACGCATAAGAGGCCACCTCAACATCTTCCCTGTTCGGCGCCCAGAATTTTTTTCCTGCAATGGTATTCCGAAGGGCGCTGTCGAGGCTTGTGTCGTTTTGATCGAGCGTCATGTTTACAGTGAGCTGCGGGCAGGTGTACTGATATTTCGGATCGGCATAAAACATTCCCCTGAGCGTGCTCTTTACTTTCGACACCATCAAAGTGCCCTGGAAACGCATCGGGCACTCGATGCCATTGCGTGTGTTGGAGGCATAGAAGGTTAGCGGCAGGTTGTCGATGTTCACCTGGCGCGTTTGCGGATCGTACGTGCCCCTGATGAAAAAACTCTGGTAGGTGTCCTTAAAATAATAGCCGAAGATCCCTTCGATATCGGTGCCCTTTTGCTTGAGCTGCAATTCGGTGAGGTAGTTGCTCGCGTTGCCCCGAACCACCACGTCGGCTCTTCCATACCACGATCCTTTTACCGTCTGCGATTGCGCAATATTTACGCTGCAGGCAATCAACAGGATCAGGAATGTTCTCCAGTTCATTTAATATATTTTTTCATTTCACGCTGCGTATCCCGCTGCTTGATGGTTTCGCGCTTGTCGTACAATTTTTTTCCTTTTCCGAGGCCTATTTCGACTTTTGCGAGGCCCTTCTCGGAAAAAAATATTTTCAAAGGAACGACAGTTATGCCTTTCTCCTTTATTTTACCCTCAATCTTTTTTATTTCTCTTTTGTTCAGGAGCAGCTTTCTTTCCCGCAGCGGTTCATGGTTGGCGGAGGTGCCGTGGCTGTATTCCGCGATGTGCAGGCTTTTAATGTACACTTCTCCTTTATGAATGTAGCAGTAGCTGTCGTTGAAGCTGGCCCTTCCGGCGCGCAGCGATTTCACTTCGGTGCCGGTGAGCACCATGCCCGCCTCGAATTTATCTTCGATGAAATACTCGTAAAAAGCCTGCCTGTTGCGAATTTCAGCCATGTGAGGGAGGATGGATTGTGAGATGAGCTTCAATGGGCAATGGGCAATGGGCAATGGGGAGTGGGTAGCGGGTAGTGGGGAGTAAGCAATATTTTGCCTTTTTATTTCCTGAAGTGATTATTTGCATTGAAAATTTGTTTGTAACCTCTGCGGGCATAGCTGCAAAATTCTTAAACGTGTTTCTCATCATCTCCCTACTACCCGCTACCCACTCCCTATTGCCTGAAATGCCTCAACAACACCGCCAGTTTCGATTTGAGTTCCTTGCGGTCAACGATGAAGTCGAGGAAGCCGTGATCGAGGAGGAACTCGCTTCTCTGGAACCCTTCGGGAAGATCTTTCTTGATGGTTTCGCGAATCACGCGCGGGCCGGCAAACCCGATGAGCGCGCCTGGTTCCGCAATGTTCAGGTCGCCAAGCATGCCGAACGAAGCGGAAATACCGCCGAAAGACGGATCGGTGAGCAGTGATATGTAGGGAATTTTCGCGTCGGTAAGCTGCGACAACTTTCCGGAAACTTTCGCGAGCTGCATCAGCGAAAATGCGCTTTCCATCATTCTTGCGCCGCCCGATTTGCAAATGATCAGCAGTGGCAGCTTATGCTCCAGGCAATAGTCTATCGCCCTCGAAATCCTTTCTCCCATCACGCTGCCCAGTGAGCCGCCAATGAATTCAAAATCCATGCAGCCGGTAACTAACTGCTCGCCCTCGATCTTTCCCACGCCGATCCTTATCGAATCGGTGATGTCGGTCTTTGCCCAGGTTTCTTCGAGCCGCTGGCCGTACGATTTGAGATCGGTGAACTGCAGAAAATCGCGCGAGCGGATATTTTCAAACATCACCTCGTATTCGTTACCGTCAAAAATTATCTCAAAGTACTCGGAGCTGCCAATGCGGTGATGGTAATTGCACTTCGGACAAACAAAAAGATTTTCGCGCAATTCTGTGACGGTGCAAATGAATCCGCATTCAGGACATTTGCTCCATAAGCCTTCGGGAGTTTCTTTTTTATCGGCGGTGCTGGTGAGTATGCCCTTCTTGATGCGCTTGAACCAACTACTCCTTGTTTCTTCTGATTTACCTTCTTCCCCTGCGAGGTTGGCTTCGAAATCCTCCTCTTGTCTCATTAAGTAGATTTTGCGGGCTAAGATAGGGAATGTTTGGGAGACGAAACGGGAAACGGCAAGCGGCAATCGGCAATGAGATTTGCGACTGTAACTGGTTTTCACTGGAAATATTTTGAAATAGTTTCAAAAAAATCCTTCAAAGTGTTGTTT
>CAMPGT010000218.1 GCA_946885665.1 uncultured Chitinophagaceae bacterium
CATTCTCTCCAACAAAAAAACTTTTTTGGTGATCCACGTGCTGGAAAACTGCAGCGAACCGGAAATCGTTGAATTCAGGCATCTCATGAAAAGTGATGATCCCGGCAAGGTGGAAAAAGTGTTGCAGTTGTTCAGGGAATGTGGGGTAGACACGTGGGCAAGCGGCTTAAAGGATAAATACATCGGTTTTGCCGAACATCATCTTGAAGAGCTTGCGGTAACCGCAGTGCGAAAGGAGGCCATGAGAAACCTGATGCAGTTTTTGGTGCAAAGGGATCATTAACCGCTTTCCCTTATTTTTATCGCTAAAACCACGAAAAGGATGTCGCGATCCCTGTTCCGGAAAAAATCAATTGAAAAGATTGTCAAGGATGCGCAGGAGGGACTGGCCGAAAGCCATGACCCCGGTGGATTAAATAAGATACTTACGGTGAAGGACCTCACCTTCATGGGTATAGCCGCGATCGTTGGCGCCGGCATTTTTTCTACAATAGGCGCCGCCGCGTTTAACGGCGGTCCGGGAATTTCCCTTCTATTCGTTATCACGGCCGTTTCGTGCGGTTTCTCTGCCTTGTGCTACGCAGAGTTTGCCAGCAGGGTTCCCATATCGGGCAGCGCATATACGTATGCGTATGTATCGTTTGGCGAAGTGATCGCCTGGATCATCGGTTGGGCGCTGATACTGGAGTATGCCATCGGTAATATCGTGGTCGCCATTTCGTGGAGCGGCTATTTTAATAACTTGCTGGCAAAGGTCGGTCTCGAGCTGCCTGCCTGGCTAACAATAGATCCGACTACTGCGCGGGCGGCATTCGAAGAGGCTGAAAAAACGGTGGTGCAGGGCCAGCCCCTTACCCCGTCGCTGCAATTTGCGCAAGATGCGTGGAACAATGCACCCGTGGTAGCCGGTGAACATATTTTTGTGAATTTGCCCGCATTTATCATCGTGGTGCTGATTACCGTTCTTACCTATATCGGCATCAGGGAAAGTAAACGTACCACCAACGCCATGGTGGTTTTTAAGCTGGCGGTCATCGTTTTTGTGATCATACTCGGCTTCTTCTCCGTTGAGCCCTCCAACTGGAGTCCTTTTCTTCCCAATGGCTTTACGGGTGTGCTGAAGGGTGTATCCGCCGTTTTTTATGCCTATATCGGTTTTGATGCCATCTCCACGACCGCCGAAGAATGTAAAAATCCACAGCGTGACCTGCCACGTGGAATGATCTATTCGCTCATCATCTGTACCGTGCTGTACATTTTAATCGCGTTGGTGCTCACCGGCATGGTCAATTACAAATTCCTGAACGTTACCGATCCGCTGGCCGAAGTATTTGAAAGAGTGGGACAGGAGTGGACCGCGTACATCATCTCCATCAGCGCTGTGATCGCCACCACCAGCGTGCTGCTGGTATTTCAATTGGGACAGCCGCGCATATGGATGAGCATGAGCAGGGACGGGCTGCTGCCAAAGGCATTTGCAAAGATCCATCCGAAATATAAGACACCCTCTTTCTCGACGATCGTCACCGGTTTGATCGTCGGCATCCCCACGCTCTTCATGCAGAGTTCACTGGTGGTTGATCTTACAAGCATCGGAACCCTCTTTGCCTTTATCCTGGTATCGGGTGGTGTGCTGCTGCTGCCGCGAATAAGCGGCCGAACACGTGGCGGGTTCCGGTTACCTTATATCAACGGTCAATATATCGTACCCGCCGCGTATTTACTGTTCGTGTATATTTCTTACGAAAGAATTATCGAGAACCTGGCGCATCTCTCCGCCGACAGTCTCCAGGAAATATTATTTATACTGTTTATCCTCCTGGGCGCGGTGATGGCCGTGCTGACGTTTGTGCGGAAGTTTTCGCTGATACCGGTGATGGGCGTTCTGTTTTGTTCGTACCTGCTGATAGAGATCCCGGAAAAATCGTGGCTCTGGTTCCTGGTTTGGATGGGCCTTGGACTCGCTATTTATTTTTTGTATGGATACAGGAACAGCGCGTTAAAAGTTAAAAGCTAAAAATGCTGATCGCATAAATGATATACAATGAACAATAATCGGGAATCATCGGCGCCGTTACCTGAAGTATGGTTACGCGGTGCCATAGAGGGCGTACCTTCTTTGCTGCAGCCTGTTGCACATGCGTTGTTGCAGGCGGCGGAAGAGGTGAATAGAATTATGCAGGGCTTTCCCAACGAACGACTTTGGGAAAGGCCGGCCGGCGCGGCATCTGCGGCCTTTCATTTACAACATGTTCCCGGTGTGCTCGACCGGCTCTTTACTTATGCCCGGGGCGCACAACTTTCCATGGAACAGATGAAATATTTATCTGAAGAAGGAATGGAAGCCGACAAGATCACCACGGATAAATTATTAACGGCCTTTGCAGAGCAGGTAAACCGATCAATAGAATATTTACGCAGTGTAGACGCCGCTGCATTAACAGAACCGAGATTTGTAGGACGGAAGAAACTTCCTTCAACAGTGATGGGATTGCTGTTTCATTCGGCAGAGCACACGATGCGGCATATTGGACAGCTATTGGTAACGGTAAGAGTGGTTACCGCAGCCGGCAATGCATAACTTGCCTATTTTTGCAGGATGAAGTTCCAGGTAGGAGATAAGGTCCTCATTTTACATTCGGAAGAGGAAGGAGAAGTGGTGGATATCATCAATAACAAGATGGTGATGGTGGACGTGCGAGGCGTTAAATTTCCTGCTTATATCGACCAGCTTGACTTTCCCTATTTCAAGCGTTTTTCAGAGAAGAAGACCGTATTACCCGTCAAAAAAGCCAAAAAATATATTGATGAGGTACCCCGGGAGAAGAAGGTGAAACCTGATGCGGCCCAACAGGGCATTTGGATCACCTTTTTACCGGTAATGGACACTGATGAATTCGGCGATGAAGTGGTGGAAGAACTCAAGATCCACCTGGTAAACCACACCAGTCACGCGTACAAATTCCAGTACCAACTTGATTACTTTGGAAAAACCGATTTCGAATTCAATAACGAGGTGGGAGCACACCAGGACTTTTACATTCATGACATGCCGTTTGAGAACATGAATGACAGTCCCTCTTTCAACTTTGTATTTTCGTTGGCTACGCCAGACAAGAAAAAGGCGGAATCGTTTGAAACGTCCCTTAAACTGAAGCCAAAGCAGGTATTCGCGCGCATCCAGGAGACACGCGCGAAGGGAGACGCCACCTTTTCGTACATGTTGAGGGATAAATATCCTGACAGGATCGTGGAAGACAGGCTGGAGATGTCGGCGCTGATGAACAAAGGGTATAAGGTGTACCCTGCGGCTGCTGCGCGGCAGCACCTGGAGCCGGCAAAGTATGAGCTGGATCTTCACATTGAAAAGCTGGAGCCCAATTATCGGTCCTTATCGTCGTTCGAGAAGCTTTCTTTGCAGCTTCAGACCCTCGAGAAATACCTGGATCTCGCGGTGGCGCATCATCAGTCGTCCATGATCATCATTCATGGCCTGGGAACGGGAAAATTAAGGGATGAGATCCATGAAATTCTCAGGTTAAGACGGGATGTAAAGTCGTTTGTGAACAGGTATCATCCAGCCTATGGCTACGGCGCTACGGAGGTGTTTTTTCAGTATTAGAGGCGGCAAAGGGCAAACGGCAAAGGGCAAACGGCAATCGGCAATAATGAGATATGAGATAGTTTGCTTTTTTATATGGCAACTGCATCGCTTCAATAACACCGGAAGGCCCGAAGTTCTTCTTGCCGTTTGCCGATTGCCGTTTGCCGATTCTTCACTAGTTGCTTTAAAAACTTTTCCTCAAAACCCCATCCCGCTCGTCAACTCCGACACGCGCTGCACACGGCTATAATTCACCGGAAATGTCTTAAAAATCCCCCCTTTCCCCATCTTAACCGACCCCTCTACTTTTATATTCACCAGGCTATCCGAAAGCGACTCCATGATTTTCGACAGCCCCGTCACCGTATTAATATTCAACACAAGCGGAACTGAAAACGTATCGCGCTTCGGTACCGATATCACCGAATCCATGCGCGTATTTCCCAAAAGCGTCGAATTGACATAAATTTTCGTGGCCGCATCCTTCAACTGCACCTTCTGATTATTCGGATTAAATAACCGCACGTCGAGACCTACCTCCGATTCCTTCAGCCCCATCTTCACCACATGAATGTTTCCGATGTCAATAAATTCCAGGTCCTGCGGTTTCGTACAGGAAACCGCTGCCACTACCACAAACGCCAGGGAGGCGATTATTTTTCTCATCCGTTGTTTTGGCTGCAAAGTAGGGGAATAATTTTTTAGCCCAAAAAAGGGCGTTAATTTTAGCTTTTTTCTTAACTAAAATATTTAGACAATCAGGGGCAAAAACCGCCCTCGGCTGCCAAAATACCACACTATAAAAATTAGCGTTTTCAAAATGATATTAATTTATTGTTTTTCAACATTTTGAATAGTGTTATTTGTAATTTATTGAAATGATGGCTTCCTCGGCAACTAACGGATAATCGGAATGAACCCAAGATTGTTATAACGTCTCATTTTTATGCCTTCAATATGATTTTAATAGCTGATTTAGAATATTTTGCGCCATCTATCTTTTATTTCCAGTTAAGTAACTCAACGCATTGCATTTTTGATGTATATGAACCTTATCAAAAAATGACTTTTCGTAACCGGTGCACCCTCTCCGGCCCAAACGGACTCATCCATTTGAGTATCCCCCTCGTTGGTGGAAGGGGTCAGCGAACAATCATAAGGGAGGTGAAAATTCTTACATCGGAGAATTGGCAGGCGAGACACTGGAAAACGATAACCTCGGTGTTCAACAAGTCGCCCTGGTTCGAACATTACCGCGACGACCTGGAGAAGTTGTACAACCGGCCGTTTTGTTTTCTCGTCGATTGGAACCTGGCCTGTTTTACGTGGATGGCAGACAAAATGTCAATCAACACTCCTTATTCCCTGAGCGAGAAACGTGTGGATAGTTCGTCGTTCGATGAAGCGGAAAAGGCAGAAGATTGGCGCAACCGCTTAAGACCGTCGACTATCGGCGAAATGGAGACGCCCATAAAAAGATACCCCCAGGTGTTCGAAGACAGGAACGGTTTCGTTCCAAATCTTTCTATCCTCGACTACCTCTTTTGCGCAGGCAACAGGCTGAATAAAAATTAGAGGGAGATGGTGGACCTTGTACTGTCGACCGGAAAATAGAAGGTTGACTCGGGCACATAAGGCAGCGGCCGGTCGCTGCTTACCGGCTTCGGGGCATCAGGACTCGGACGCTCGATAAAGGTGAATTCAACCACGCTCGGAGCACTTACAAAATTGATCACCACCCGGGCCGGTTGGGGTTGTTTGGGAATCACCGGCTGCACCAGGGTTTTTTGCTCAGCTTTCGCCACAGGCTCTGGCGTTATGTTACGCTCTATTTCAACTTTTTTTTCTTGTTTTTTCTCAGCAACCGGCGGCGGACTCAGGATAACGGTGGTTTGGGTCATGTACACGCCGGGTGGAGCAGCAGTGCCGTTATTGTCCGCCTTCACCGGCACATCCGACGAAGCGGTTGCATTGGGCGATGGCAGCACGGGTGTATCGGGTTGTTGATTACCAAAAAATGCTACGGTAAGGCACAAAAAAAAGGTAAACAAAGGTTTCATCACCGAAGACCGGCTAGTTTCGTTCTTGAGCATTCTCCTGATACGATGGAGCAAAATTTTTTTTCCTGGTCCGGTGGCGGCGATCACCAGGTTGCTCAGGTCCGGGTGGTTTTTTCCTAAAAGGTACAGCGCCTGAGAATAGTCCCATGCATTAAAACCCATAGCGAGCACTTCGTCGTCGCAACTGTTTTCTCTTTCTTTTTTAATAATGCCGGTAATGATGCGTGCGAAGGGATTAAAGAACAGCAGCACTCCTGCAAAAGATATAAACAGGTTAACCAAATAATCGTTTCTCTTAATATGAAATAGTTCGTGGGCAATTACGGCTTCAAGCTGTGAGAGGCTGAGGTTGTTGACCGCAGCAACCGGCAACAGAATTAAAGGTTTGAAAAAGCCAACGGTCATTGGAGTCACCGCTTTTTCCGACAGCCAAAGGGCGACTTTTTTAGAAATTCCCGCAGTATCGTATAGGCCTTGCAGGCGTTCCTTTATTTGTTGCGGCACGGGCCTAAAAGAACTCCCGAGCCTCGTTTTATTGAGCCATAAACGGAAAAGCAGAATAAGTGAATATGCACCCACCGAAAGCAAATACAAAAAAGAAAGTGCGGGAATTGCCGAGTCCAGGTAGCGCCAGTTGTCGAGCGCATTGCCGATGCCGTCCTTGAAAAACCAGGAGAGGCTGTACAAACTCTGATCATTGAGGGCGTTGTAATAGTTGAGGCCAAGGGTAAGCACGAACCATGTGGTGCCGCCGGCCAATGCCAATAGCGACAGGCTGTGCCGTACCGATGCAGAAAGTTTTTTACCGTTAAGCGTTAGGAGAATGTAAACGATCCAGAGTGAGCCCATCTGCCAGAGACTGTCCAGCAGCGACCAACCTAATGCCTCAAGGAATGAAGATTGGTAAATATGGCTCATGGATTACTGGTTTTTCATTTCCGTCAAAATTTTTTGAATTTCTTCCAATTCATCCGGCGATGCCTTGTGGTTACCCAGTGCCTGGATCACCAGTTCTGTTGCAGAGCCGCCAAATAATGAAT
>CAMPGT010000219.1 GCA_946885665.1 uncultured Chitinophagaceae bacterium
GGTTTATAGTTTGGTCACTCCAAGGCCCGGCTCATTGTTTGGCAAAATGTACCCGTCCTTCAAAATAAATCCTCCTTTCACCAGGTCATCTGCAAGGTCGAAACTGCCGTCAAGGTCGAGGTAGCGTGTATTGGGAGAGGCGTAGGCAGCGTGTACGGCGGCCGTAATGCTGACAATGCTTTCATCATTGCAGCCCCAAAAAAGAGAAATATCCGCCTGCCGGGCAACGGTGGCTATGTCAAATGCCCCCAATATTCCTCCGCACTTCATCAATTTAATATTGAATATGCCATAGGGAACGTGATGCGTTAGCTGCAGCGCGGATGTTGCATTCTTCAATGATTCATCGGCAGCAAGCCTCGCCCTCGATTCGGGAGGAAGTTTCCGCAGCTCATTCTCCATACCGGGCAGCAATGGTTGTTCAATCAGTTCAACATCCAGTTCTCTCGTAAGGTCCATGAATTCCTGCAACTGCTGGAGGTTATAACCTGTGTTCGCATCAACCCTGATAAAAAAATGGTCCCTGTATTTTTCTCTTAAGCGAATGATCCGCTCAGCATCCTGCTTTACGTCGAGGCCGGTTTTTATTTTCAGTGCCCTGAAGTTGCGTTCAAAATATTCCTGCGCCTCTTCAAGTGTTTCCGCCACGTCCTTGATGCCAATGGTAACAGAGGTGAGCAACTTGTCATGGTAGCGGCCGTAAAAATCCACCACCGGCATACCCAGCCAGCGGCAGAAGGCGTCGTGGAGGGCGATGTCTATTGCCGCCTGGGTGCCCGGGAAAGAAGAAAACTGTTGCCGGAACCGCTTGATGAGCGGAAGAAAATTACGTATGTCCTTCCCCGCCAGCTCCATTACGCTGTCGGAACGCAAATTGCTCAGTGTATCGTCTGCGCTTTCACCCACAACATTAACATCTGTAGAGGAGGCGCCAATGCCCCTGATACCGTTTTGCAATTCAATTTCAAGAAACACGATTTCTACCTCCGTAAACGTGTTCCGCGTAATCGTGTACGGCCGTTTTATGGGACATAGTTTTTTGAAGGCAGTTATGGATGTAATTGTCATTTCGACTTTTTGGTTGTTAAAAAAGGCACGACCTTCTCAAATCCTTCCTTCAAAGGCAACACCACCGGTATGTTGAATTGCTTGCTGTAGCTATCGCGAAAGGCAATTGCTTCTTCAGCACTGCAACCGGCAGTATTCAATGCAAGCGCAATCACCTCCGCTCCTAAAAGCTCAATCAATTGTATTTCTGTTTCAAGCGAGGGGATTTTACCCCAGGCAACGTTGTGATGAAAATATTCTCTCTTCGGCGCGTGCACCAAAATAACCTGCTTTGCATTGCCGGAAATGATCATCTCCGAACCGCAGGGGCCCGTTGGATTTCTTAGAGCCGATTGCCCTTCAAGAAAAATAACATCGGGATTTGCTTCTTTGACGCAGGTAAGAATGGCGTGTTCAAGTTCGCCGGGAACAAAGTCATTGAGTGTGGAATCGAAAATAAAACCATATTTTCCTCCCTGTAGCCAGCCCGTTTGTCCTGTGTAAATCGATTCAGCGTTTATTCCGGCAGTCCGGCATTCGTTCACGAGCATGCGTTGCGCCGTTCGCTTGCCCATTGAACAATCTGTACCCAGCACTGCAACGATAGGCGTTTTAACATTGAAAATTTCACCGGTCCAAAAGTGAAGATCATGGCGGAGCTTTGGTTTTCGGACGTCGATGAGTTGTACGTTATATCTTTCTGCCAGTTCCGCAATTTCCTGTTTTTCGACAAGCAGGTCGTGCAGCCCGTTAACGACGGACAACCCGTTTTTAATAGCCGTTTTTATATAGCTGATCATGGCAGGCGGGAATATGCCGCCGGGCGTGGCAACACCCACAATGCAATACGTCGGACGCAGTTGCAGCGACTCCTCGATCGTGCTAAATACAGGAACGCTTCTCTTCCTGCCGTCGAGAACTTCGCCAGCGTCTTTTCCTGCGCTCACTTCGTCAATGACGCCCACAATGTTAAAGCGGTTGCTTTCGCGCAACAGTCCATGTGCGGTTTTCGCATCAGAGGCGTGGAGTAAGCCGGCGGTGAGGATGATAGCGGGATCTTTCATTTCACGTAATTATAAATCAACTTCGAAACATTTGCCATGGTTGCGCTGACGGCTTTATGATCCTTCACGCCTCGCGACAATAACACCACCACATACTTTCTCCCGTCAGGGAGAAAAACAATCCCCGAATCATGCGTGATAAAAGAAATGGAACCACTCTTGCTTGCCACCTTAACGCCTGACGGCAGGTTCTTCGCAATAATATTCGTAAAGTGCTGCTGCGTAAGTATTTTGATCATTTCGTCGCTCGCGCGCTGGTCAACGGCCTTTCCCGAGGCAATGCCCTCCAACACCATCATCAGATCGTAAGCAGTAACCATATTGTTCATTCCTTTCTCGTACGCCTTGTTATCTTCCACGCCACGCAGCACCTGCATATCTTTCGCACCCATCGATCTCATGGTTTCATTTACGTTTTCTGCACCAACAAGATCAATAACAATATTCGTAGCGAGGTTACTGCTCATGGTGATCATGCGGTAAAGCAGGTCGTATATGGTCACTGTTTTTCCAATCATCCTGTACAGCCCGTGCTCGCTGTCGTTTATGGAGTCAAGCGAAAAAGCGCTTCCGTCAACAATGCTTTTGAATTCATTCTTCACCGTAACCTTGTCGGTGATTTTAAATTTGCCGGCCTTGGCCTGTTTATACGCCTCGATAAGAACGGGCGTTTTCATGGTGCTGGCGGCATGATAGCTGTCATGCGCATTGATAAAAAATTGCCGGCCCGAAGAAAGCTCCTTCACTGCCACCGCAAACACACCCTCGGGGTGCTTCGCAAACTCCACCGATATCGCGTTGTGCAATTCGGCCGTGTCATGGATCTTTTCATCAAAAGGTTTCAGCACCAGTTCCTCAAAATCGAAGTATGAATCAGGATCGAGCACTTTTATCTTTGCGCCGTCAATTGTTCCATCAGGGTTGAGCTGAAACGAAACATACGCCTCGGTGGGGAACTCCATTCCCCTGAACTTCGCAATAAAATTGTTGTATTGAAAATAAGCCAGGTCAGCTATGTAGTCATCAGAATTTTCAAATCGCAATACGAGCCCGGTGTCCTCTTTGGTGATGGTCACTTTTCCCATCAGTTCCTCGGTGTAGGTGCCGCCATATCTTTCGAGCGGTATCGAAGGTTTGTCTGTACTGTCCCTGGTAATGAAAACCTTCCTCTTTTGTGCCTGCGACCGTGCAGTAGCAGAATCTGATATCTTTTTATAACCGCCGATCCAGTCGAACGAAGGGTTTTGCATGTAATAGTCGAGCACATGATTGATGATGGACCAATAGGCACCGGTGGTGTGCTGGTTGGTGAGCACCACCACGCCCAAATTCAACCCGGGAACCATCGCTATTTGCGACACAAAACCGCGCAACGCCCCACCGTGTCCAACCACTTTGTACTTTCCGTAGTTGTACGACCTGAATCCGAGCCCGTAACCCCAAAAGTTCTGCTGCGACGGCTTGATTGCCTCCGGCACTTTACTTACCGGCATGGGTGTCACGACCTTCCATAACTGCGCAGTGGCCGCTGGCGTAAATATTTTTTCCTGCGAAGGCGTTCTGCCCGAATCCAGTTGTGTGATCAGCCACCGGGCCATGTCAGACGCGCTCGAACATATTCCGCCTGCGGGATCTCCTGCGTCGCCAATGTTCCTGTCGCGGAAATTTTCCACGATACGTATGTCGTAACCGTTGCGCGCATGGCCGAACGAAAAATTATCGTTTGCCTTCAAAGCAGAATATCGCGAAACGCTTTCCTCCATCCCCACTTTATCGAATATTCTCTTCTTCACAAAGTCTTCCCAACTCATTCCCGACACTTCCGCGATAACCTCTCCGGCTACCAGGTAAAGAATATTGTCGTAAGCATACGTGGTCCGGAAATCGTACTTCAATGGAATATTGCGGAGCCTGTCGAGTATTTGCCGGCGCGTGTATTTTGAAGGCGGGAAAAGCATGATATCTCCTCCATAAGCGGGTAATCCGCTGTGATGCACGAGAAGGTCGCGGATGGTCATGTGAGACGTGACATAATCGTCGCTCATCCTGAACCATGGAAGATGATTAATGACCTTATCTTCCCACCTCAGCTTTCCGTCCTCCACCAATATAGCCAGCGATGTGGCAGTAAACGCCTTGCTGTTGGAGGCAATCAGAAACAGTGTGTTTTCATCAACCGGCTTGTTCTCGCCCATTCTTTTCGTTCCAAACCCTTTCGCCATCAGCACCCTGCCATCTTTCACTATCGCCACACCCACACCCGGCACCCTGAACGTTTGCAACACTTTTTCGATGTAATGATCGATCCCCGGCGGCAGGGTCGTCTTTTTCTGCGCAGTTGTTTTAACGAAAGAAAATACGACCAGAAGAAAAACAAAATAATATCTCGATAATAGCATAATCACGGGTTTACATAAAATTCTTTCGCCCTTAATTTCTCTTCGGCAGCTTCCTTATCCTGTCCGAGCCTGCCCAGTATTGCTGCGCGGTAGCGGTGACAATCCTGCGCCACGTAAGAATCCGGAAAAGATCTCGCCGACCTTGTGAAAAGGTCATAAGCCTTGCGCAGTGATGCCGTATCTTTTTTACGCATCAGTTTTTTACCCTCTTCAAAATCTTCGCGCCACTTCAGTGCATCGGGTTGCATTCTCTCCGCTTCCTCCAACACTTTAAATACCGGCAACAGCGCCGGAATTTTTTTGTCATGTATTGGCGGTGCCGGTTTCGAGAAAAACTTTTCGAGCGCACGGAGGTAGGCAACCGCTTCATTTTTGTTATGATCATATTCCTTCAACTGCAACTCTTCTTCTTCATTGGTAAAAAACGATGCCTCGGCCAGTATCGCGGGAATGCCATAAGTATTTCGCAAAACGCTCGCGCCCCTTGAAGGAAATATCGTGTAATCGGAAACAACGCTGACAGGGGTTTTTCTTTTGAAAAAATCTTCCTGGAAGGTTTCCGCCACGTCTTTGGCCAACTGAACGCCCGCCGCATTTTCCGAGGCGGCACCGTGAAAATAGATGATGGGGAAATTCACGTTGCGGTCGGCAGTGGCATTGTGATGAATCGAAATAAACACGTCGGCATTGTTTTCTTTGGCCATTTGCGACCTAGCCTCGAGGCTTACATCCGTGTCGGCTATCCTCGTCATGATCACGATGGCGCCTTTCTCTTCCAGAAGCTGTTTCAATAAAAGTGCGACGCGCAAATCGATCCACTCTTCGCGTTCACCGTTTTTTCCGACCCTGTAGCTGTCCGTCAACGCAGTGCCTCCATGGCCGGGATCGAGACATATTCTCTTTCCTTTCAAAGGAGAATCGCCGGGTGAGCGAAGAAGGAATTTCTGAAGAAACGCAGCAACTGCCGCATCCACCGTCACCGTATTTGAATATTTCAACCAATGATGCGTTTCATCGGGAACAACAAGACTCTCGAAATAGATCTTCCGCTCTTTTAATCGTTTGGAAAGATCAATGCTCTCGCTGAAGTTAACATTGCCATCATCATCGCCGTGAATCAACAGCACCGGCGACGTCCACTTATCCAACCATGCCACCGGCGAAGACTCCCAGATCAATTCTTTTGCGAGTGCCGCATCGGGCGCCTGTTCGCCTTTCGCATCCGGGTAATTGTCTGTAAGATTGTGCACGCCATGCAGGTCAACGCCCGCTTTGAATATTTTAGAATCCCTGCCTAACGCAAATGCAGTAAGATAGCCACCGTAAGATCCGCCATAAATGCCAATATTCTCCGCATCAACGCCGGGTTGCATTGCCAGCCACTCACCCGCCGCTTTAATATCCTTGTATTCATCTGCTCCGTACATCCAGGTATGCGGTGCATTTTGAAATTCAAAACCATACCCAATACCCAGCCTGTAATTCACCGACAGTACAATAAATCCATTGTTCACGAGAAACTGGTTCAGCGCATAAGTGTTCGAATAATAATCGCCGTAGTGCCATCCCAGCAACATCTGTCGCTGCGGACCTCCATGCACAAAAACAACCGCCGGCTTTTTCGGCGGACCGTTTCGCGGCTCGAACAACTGGCCGTGAATGGTGAGTCCATCTTCCGCAGTGAAGCTAACCGGCTTTGGTGTTACAAATTGCTGTATTGGATAACCGGGGGGAATGAGTTTCTCGCCCACGAGGTTTAGCTTTCCGCCGTTGAACGGCATTGCAGCAACAACTGCGGGCCGCTGCGGTGTGGCGCTCAACAGCACAATATTTTTTCCATCGCCCGTTATGCAGGGAAAGCTTTCTATACCGGTGCCCGGCGTCATCACCTGCGGCGCGGCTTTATCAACGGGCACCTTTAAAATGTGCCTTCTGTGCAGGTCGTTTTTATCGGGGCCTGTGTTGGCGCTGGCCACGATCCATTTGCGGTCGGCACTCAGGCTGATGTGCTCCGTCATGTAATCGCCTTCCGTCAGCAGCAGCGGTTCACCACCTTCCGCAGCAATCGAATAAATATGCGGCCACCCATCCTGGTACGATACAAACACTATGCGGTCGCCAGCCGCCCAGTGCAGATTAAATCCTCCCTGCGTACCGGGTACCGAACCG
>CAMPGT010000220.1 GCA_946885665.1 uncultured Chitinophagaceae bacterium
GTCTCACGTGTCCCCCGCTGGCGGGAGTGGCGCAAAACACTGGATTTATATCCCCCGCTGGCGGGGGTGGCGCGAAACACTGGATTTATATCCCCCGCTGGCGGGGGTGGCGCGAAGCGCCGGGGGTGGACCGTCTCACGCCTGCACTCCCGTATAATTCTGCGGAGTGATCCTTTTCAATTCTTTCTTCACGGCAGCAGAAACCTTCAGCTTATCAATAAATGCGTGGAGCGATTGCTTGTTTATCCCCGACTTTCCGCGCGTAAGCTGCTTCAACGCTTCATAGGGCTCCGGAAAATTTTCTCTCCTTAAAATAGTTTGAATGGCTTCAGCAACAACCGCCCAGTTATTCTCCAGGTCGTCATCTATTTTTTCCTGGTTCAGCACCAGCTTCGACAATCCCTTTTCAATGGAACGGAACGCAAGGATCGTGTGTGCAAAAGGCACACCTATGTTGCGCAGCACAGTGGAATCGGTAAGGTCGCGCTGCAACCTTGAAACGGGCAGCTTCATGGCAAGATGATCGAACAGGGCGTTGGCAATGCCGAGATTGCCTTCGGCATTTTCAAAATCGATGGGATTGACTTTATGCGGCATAGCCGACGATCCCACTTCGCCTTCCCGCAGCCGTTGCTTGAAGTAGTCCATTGAAATATAGGTCCAGATGTCGCGGCAGAGGTCGGTGAGGATATTGTTGATCCTGCGCATGCCATCGAAATGGGCTGCGAGGTTGTCGTAGTGTTCGATCTGCGTGGTGTATTGCTGGCGTTGCAAGCCAAGTGTTCCTTCAACAAATTCATTCGCGATTTTGATCCAGTCTTTTTTGGGATAGGCCACATGATGCGCGTTGAAATTGCCGGTGGCCCCACCGAACTTTGCCGAAAACGGAATCTGTATGAAGAGTTCTACCTGGTTCTCGATCCTTTCAATGAACACCATCAACTCTTTGCCGAGCTTTGTGGGGCTGGCGGGCTGACCGTGGGTTCGCGCCAGCATGGATATGTCCTGCCATTCGTTCGCCAGCAGCTCCAACTGCCGCTTCAGGTTTAGCAGCGACGGCAGGTATTCGAATTCAACGGCATGTTTCCATGACAGGGGTATCGCCGTGTTATTGATATCCTGCGAAGTGAGCCCGAAATGCACCCATTCTTTCAGATCCGCCGCTTTTGCTTTTTCCAGTCTTTTCTTTACAAAATATTCCACCGCCTTAACATCATGGTTCGTAATGGCTTCGGTGGCTTTTACCTCGGCGGCATCCTCCTGTGTAAATTGATCCGTCATCTTTTTCAGCGCCGACCTGGCAGCAGCACTCAGCTTAAAAAATTTATTCTCGCCGAGAAAAAGAAAATATTCCGCTTCGATCATTATCCTGTACCTGATCAATGCAAACTCTGAGAAATATTCATCGAGGTGATGCAATTGTTTTCTGTAGCGTCCATCGATAGGGGAGATAGCTGTGAGCGAATTCAGTTCCATGTAAATGCTTTAAAATTGCCCGCCGGGCTTTAACTTTGCGCCGTAAAATTAAACTAATTGAAGAAGATAAAGGTTGGAATAGTCAATTATCTGAACACTGCTCCTTTGATCTACGGATTACAGAATGGCCCGGTGATGAATGAAATAGAACTCATCCCCGATTATCCTTCAAAACTTGCCGACGGACTGATCGGCGGATCCATTGATGTGGGTCTCGTGCCGGTTGCCGTTATTCCGCATTTGGACCAGTGGTGGCTGGTGGGCAATCATTGCATTGGCGCCGATGGTTCCGTAGCCTCTGTTTGCATATTCAGTGAGGTGCCTATCGAAAGCGTGACGAAAATAATACTCGATTACCAAAGCCGCACTTCGGTTGAATTGGCAAAAGTGCTGGTCACTGATTACTGGAAGTTGAATGTTGCACTGGAAGATGCAGTTGCAGGATTTGAAGACCAGGTGAAAGGAACAACGGCTGCCCTGATCATCGGTGATCGCGCACTGAAACAGAGAAAAGTTTCGCCATATTGTTATGACTTGGCAGAAGCATGGAAAAATTTTACCGGCCTTCCGTTCGTGTTTGCGGCCTGGGTGAGCAATAAACCTCTCGACGAGCGTTTTGTAAAGATGTTTGACGATGCCAACGCATATGGCGTAAAACACATTGCAGAAGTAACGGCATCGCTCGATAACGATCTTTTCGATCTCGATGAATATTTCCGCAAACACATCAGCTATTCTCTTGATGCAAATAAAAAGAAGGCGCTGAAGAAGTTCCTGCAATATCTCGATTATTCCATCAACGTACCCGTGTAGCAATTTTTGTCAGCGAATAAGGGTCAACATCCCTTTGTGGCTGACTAGCCCGCACACGGTGGCTGCCCTTAACTTGTAAATGTATCCGCCCTCGGGCTGCGGAATTCCGTTGACAGTACCGTCCCAACATTCAGAAGCGTTCTTGGTGGAGAATACCATTTGGCCCCAGCGGTTGTAAATCATGAATTGCTCCACATCTGCATCGCCCCACCGCGCAATGCCAAAACAATCGTTTTTGCCGTCGCCGTTTGGTGTGAAGGCGTTTGGTAATGACGATAGTTCGCGGACCGAGTGGACGGTCACGTTAATATTGATGAGGGTATCGTAATTACAGGAGTTTTCGCTGATGTTGACGGTGTACGTAGTGCTTGAAGAAGGAGAAGCGGTGATGGTAGGCGAAGAAACGCCGGGTAATGGCGTGTTGGTTGTCCATCTATATTCATCTCCTCCGGCTGCCGTAAGCGTGACCTGCCCTCCCTGGCAAATGTTCGTGCTCCCTGTAACGGAAAATAACGGCCGCGGCAGTACGGTGATCTTCACCGAATCCTCTGACGCACAATCGTTACCTGCCGCCGATACTTTCACTTTGTACAACCGGTCAACAGCAGTGACAGCCACCGGGTTTGCACTGTTTACATCATTCAGGCCTGTTGTGGGTGTCCATTGGTAACCTGTACCTCCGGTAGCTTGCAGGTGAACCGGTGAGCCGCTGCATATTAATGTGTCGTTGCTAATGGAAACGCGGGGTTTGGATTTTACGGTAATATGAATGCTGTCGGTAATGGGTTCAGCGCGGCCCTCAACGGTGGATTTTACGTAGTACACAATACTTGCCGGCGCGGTAGTTATCGGTGCAGCGGACGTTGGATCGTCGAGGTATGTTGCCGGCGACCATTCGTAGGTAGTGGCGGGTAGCGTGTTTATCCGGAGCGGCGAACCTTCGCAAAGCGTCGTGTCGTTTTGGATGATCAGGCTGTCGTAGCATGCCACAATGTAAATTTCTTTGCAGAAGCCGGATGAAACCGGCATGCCCTCGTCGGCCTTCAATTCAATGATGTACGATCCCGGTTTGCTGTACTGTATGGTGGGTGGATCCTCGAGGTCTGACATGGCGATATTCACGTTGCTGCAATTGCTGAGACTTATGCGAGTGATCGTACTGTTATTCTTGTTCACCGCGAATGCGCAGAAATCGTTGCCCACTTTTTGAAAAGGCGTGATGCAGTTGGGAAGGTCCATGTTTCCTGCGGTGTGATTGATACCCGCGCTCGGTAAATTTTCATAGTTGTTGCCAAAGCCGAGCTTGATAACTGAATTGTATTGCGGATGACCATTGAGTACAAAGGCGGAAATCTGGTCGCATGTCGTTAAGAACGCAAGATCCTGTGGCGACTGCAGCGAATTTCCGGCATTACCGAAATTGGATGCTGTTGGTAAACCCGACAATGAGTTGGTGAAGTCGAGGCGCGTAATCGTATAAAAGCCATTGATCCTTGTTTCATCGAAGCCGTTTGTGATGAACAGCCGCCAGATGCCGCCGTCGTTAACGGCGGCGATTCCAAGGGGATAGGCGAGGTTTCCGAGGTTGCCGAGATTGTTTCCTGTGGGCGGATTTTCGAAACTGCTGGTAAAATTGAATTGCGTGATGCTATTGGATTCGGCGTTTACGGTAAAGCCATACCAGGTATTATTTTCCCTGATGAGTTGAAGATCTCTCGGGTCGTACATGTTTCCCTGGTTGCCCCAGTTTTTAATAGCGGGTGAAGGGTTTTTTATGTTGGTGCCGAATGAAATGATCAGCAACCGGGGGCTTGCACCTCCGGGCGGATAACCGGCTACGATGACGGCGTACCATTCGCCTTCGTTTTGCACTACCTGTATGCCACCGTTTCCCGCTACTGATGGCAGCGTGCCACTGAAGTTGCCGAGGTTGAAGGCTGTAGGAATGTTGAACAGGCTGTTGCCAAAGTCCAGCCGCACCAGGTTGCCGCTTTTATAGTTGGTGACAAAGCCGAAGTAGTCGTCGCCGGATTTGACGATGTCCATGTAAGCCGGTTGGTCGAGGAGGCCGGAAAAGTTGCCGAGATTGAATGCTGTGGGTGCCTGGTTGGCATTGGGTGCGCAGAAGTTCCAGCGATAGGTGGTGGCGTTGGTGGAGGTGTTGGTGATGTTGATTTCGTCGCCTGTGCATGCGGTATCCGGCGCATTGAATCCCGCAATTACATTTTGTGCCTTTAACGGGAACGGCATTGCGGCAATGTACGCGATGCATAGTAGTGTCCACTTCATGCGTTAGGCCCGCCACAGGTTTACAGCAATTTATCGAATTCTCAGCGAATGAGGGTAAGAATGCTTTTGTGGGTGACGAGTCCGCAAACGGTACCTGCTCTGACAATGTAAACATATCCGCCCTGCGGCTGGGGGATGCCGTTGAGTGTTCCGTCCCAGCATTCTGAAGGATCTTTTGAGGAGAATACGATTTGTCCCCAGCGGTTGTAGATGGTGAATTGTTCTACTTTCGCGTCGCCCCAGTGTCTGATGCCGAAACAATCATTTTTGCCATCGCTGTTTGGTGTAAATGCGTTTGGCAGGGATGAGAATTCGGGCAGCGAGCGCACGGTTACGTTGATATTGATCGTGGTATCATAGTGACATGCATTCTCGCTGATGTTAACGGTATAAGTTGTGTTCGAGATAGGGGACGGCGAGATGATCGGGGATGTTGCGTCAATGTATTGGCCCGACGAAGTCCATAAATAGTTATCGCCACCGGAAGCTGTTAGAGTCGTCGGCGAGCCCGAACAGATGTTCACGATGCCTGTTGCGTTGAACCGGGGAACCGGTATGATACTGATTTTTATGGAGTCTTCGACGGTGCAGAGATTGTTTCCGCTGACTTTCACTTTGTACCATCGGTCTTCATTCGTTGCAGCAATGGGATCGGCGATCAATGGATCATTCAGTCCGAATGCAGGTATCCATTTGTAATTGGCACCGCCGGTTGCCTTCAATGGAACCAATGCTCCCTTGCAGATCAGCGTATCGTTCGAAACGGTCACCTCCGGGCGCGGCAAAACACTGATGACAATTGAGTCTTTTGCAACGCAGCCGAACTCGTCCACTCCTGTTACATGATATTTGGTTGTCGAGGCGGGCGTTGCAATTGGATTACTGATGTGAGCGTCAGACAGCGATGCTGCCGGAGTCCACGTGAGCGACACTTTTTCTTCAACGATTAGCTCTATGGGAGTTCCGGAACATATCGTAGTATCGTCAGTTGCATTTATGTGTGGAGTGATTACAGTGATATGCAGGCTGTCTCGAATGGGATCGCGCCGTCCGGGAATTATTCCTTCGAAGTAATAAGTGATATTTTCCGGTGGAGTAGCGATTGGGTTAGCAGACGAAGGGTCATCAAGGTACTTTGCGGGCGTCCATCGATAGTTATTTGACGGAAGTGTTTTGAGTTGCAATGATGTTCCTTCGCAAATCGTTGTGTCGTTGCCTAAAAACAAGCTGTCGTAACAATCTACCACTACCACCTGTTTACAAAAAGAGGACTGTGTCGGCAGGCCAATGTCCACTGTCAGGTTGATGTTATAGGTGCCTGTTTGGTTGTAGCTGATGGGTTGTGGATCCTTATCTTCGGAACCGGGAATGCTTGCATTGTTGCAACCCTTGAAGCGAATGCGCGAGATGGTGTTGTTTTGGGCATCGGTGATAAAGCCGTAAACGTCTTCATTAACGCGAAATAACTTCGAAATGGAATGAGGAAAATCAAAACCATCGACATCAAGGGATGTGGCTGAAGGTTGCGAAGTAAGATCCTGGTTAAAATTAAGCCTAACAATGTTGTTGTAACCGGGATGACCATTAACAACAAATCCTATTGTTTCATCGCACGAGCGTATGATCGTTATATCGCGGGGATGACCGAGTGTTTGTCCGAGGTCGCCGAGGTTGGTTCCTGCAGGCGTATTTAACAGGGAGTTGCCGAAGTCGAGTCTTGTTAATGAAAATTCACCGTTCGTTCTCGTTCGGTCACCGGCATTGGTAATGAACACGCGCCAGGTTCCATTATCGTAGATGGCATATAGTCCGGTGGGATACTGGAGGCCTCCGATATTTCCAAGATTAACTGCCGTTGGAGCGTTCTCAAAACTGGTACCGAAGTTGAACCTGGTAAGCGTGTTATTTTCCGCATTTACCGTGAGTCCATACCATTGGTTGTTTTCTTGAAAAATATGCAGGTCGATCGGTTGATATAGATTACCGGGATTACCCCAGTCTGTTGCAACGGGCGTTGGGTTGTCTATGTTGGTGCCGAAGGCAATTCTGATCACTTTAGGGTCGCTGCCGCTCGGCGTATAACCCGAAACGATTATTG
>CAMPGT010000221.1 GCA_946885665.1 uncultured Chitinophagaceae bacterium
GTTTGCGTTGAATATTTTCAACGGGGTAATCGCAACACCCATCCAGGCCGCCAGATTGGTAATCGCAAGCGACAACACACCCAGGTGGTCGAAATAATAAGCACAAAAGAACAGGAGGACCATTGGGATAAACGTGGCAAGCCCGTAAGCCTCTCCGAATGCTGTGTATTGAACCTGGAGATAGGTAATAAAGGTGAGCAGGGTAAGACATCCCAGCAGCAGTATGTAATCAAAATAAGCATTCGGTGCAGGCACCCTCGCAAAGGAAAATGGCAACTTCTTACGCTCGCAATACACAAAACATCCGGCACAGACGGCACCGATCAATGCCAGTATCACGGTGTGGCCGATCGTGTCAATATTTTTATAGATAAGAATCCCGATTCCGCCGGTTAGCAATAGCACGCCGATATACAGCAATGTTTTTACTTCCCAGTGAATGGAGAATAGTCGCGTGCCTTCGTCGATCCTGATTTTGTTAAGAGAGGCCTCTGAAAGTAATCCTTCGCGGTGAAGTTGTTCAAAGATAGGTATACGCACAAGGGGTGTTTTGCAATGATAAAATAAAAAAGCGAAACCACATACTGTAGTTTCGCTTCGCTTAAAACGTTGACTAAAATTAGCTTTGCGTAATCACACCGCATCCGATCCTGTTACCTGCATCGCCGGAAGGTTGCGATTTGTAATCGTCAACACCACTGTGAATAATAATGCTCCGGTTTAAAATATTAGTGGTGCTGTCGCCGCCTATTGTCCAGCGGTCAGTTTCAAGTGTCTTGCTTCCTTTTCCGTCACCATCGAGTTCCACATTGCCTATGTCGCCGGAATGAAAGTCGGCAGATCCCCATTCACCGTGCTGGGCATTCGTCGGGTTCCAGTGCCCATGTGCATCCTTGCCGTTGTTGCCGCAACCGGGATGCTCATGTATATGTACGGCAACGCTTTTATTGGCTTTCGAAGGAACAGTAATGTTCAGCACCATTTTTACCTTGCCATTTGCCTCTTCAAAAGTTGCATTACCGGTCACTGCAGTATCGGAATATGTGCCGGAAATACTTGCCACCGCGCTCATGCTTTGTTGCGAATCCTGGCTGGTTGCTGTGGTATCTTCACCATTCATCTCGGATTCTCCGGCTGAATTACAGGAAATCACTGCCAGGGAGGAAGCAAACAGGAAGGCTGTTGCGAGGTTCTTAATCGTTGTACACTGCATTTCGGAATTTTTTTAGGTTATGTAATCATTGCTAAAGACTGTCAATCTTTCTCTGACGAAGGCTAAGGAGGTCATCAAAATTAGTGAAAAAGTTTATAACACTTTCATTTTATGGGCATTGGCCGTGGTATGGAGCAACTTACTTCTTTTTCTTCTCCAGCGACACGCCACCAAGAATGTGCAGCGTAATCTCTTGTTCGGCCGCTTCCCAACGAATGTCGAATGGCATCGGGTCCTTCTTTTTCGTGCGGGCGGCGGCTTCTTCCAGGATTTCAAAGCCATCGATCAGGTCGCCTTGCTTATACAAAACGGTTTTCAGCGGCTCATCGACCACTTTCGTTGCTTTCTTTTTTGTCCCTTTTTTCTTTGTTGCTTTTTTATGCGCTGCCTTTTTCCCGGCTGCTTTTTTCTTTGTCGCCGCTTTCTTCTTTGCCATGTTATTTTCTTTAACTACACGAAATGCAATGAAAAATTACGTAGAATGCACTAAAGAAGAAAATTTGGAAAACACATTCGTGGATAAAATTTTTGGAAAGGATGATATTGAAGGCGGCAAATGGGCGAGGGGAGAGTATGATCATTGCAGGTTTCGGCACATAAATTTGCATGGAGCCGACTTTTCAACCTGCATATTCATTGACTGTATATTCGAGGACTGCGACCTGAGTGTGGTGAAGCTGAATAATACGGTTTTTCGCGATGTGGAGTTTCGCGGGTGTAAACTGATGGGCATTCATTTTGAAAATTGCAACAAATTTGGTCTGGCTTTTTTAGTGGAGAATTGTGTCCTGAATCATAGTTCTTTTTACCGCACCAGCCTGAAAAAAACGATTTTCAGGCATGCGCAGTTGATTGAAACCGATTTTACGGAATGTGATTTGACCGCCTGCGTTTTCGACGATTGCAATTTTGCAGGGGCGAAGTTTGAGAACACGATCCTTGAAAAAGCTGATCTGCGTACGGCTATTAATTTCTCGATCAACCCCGAAACCAACCGTATCAGGAAAGCCCGGTTTTCTGCCTCCGCCCTCGCCGGCCTCCTCGATAAATACGATATTGACATTGAAGGGTGAGCGTAATTGAAATGATTGCCTTAGCCTGTCGCATAAATCGAATACACCATGGGAAGTTTACTTTCGAAACCGCTTATATTCCACTTTCTATCGTCAACCTGCACCATATTCTTAAAGCACGGGTAAGGCGAAAATGAAAATTCGTTGAAATGCCGGATTTGCAATCCTTGTTGAAGTAATGCGTTCAGGACTTCTGAAATGCTGTGATTCCAACTATGTTCGCGTCCATAAATTGCTGCATTACGGTTTGCATAACTATCCGTACTGTCGTTACTGATTACATCGACATTGTGGTAAGGATATTCAATTCTGGCAAATTCATCATCGAACATCCATAATACAGGATGAAATTCTGCCAGATAAAAAATACCGCCCGCACGCAGATGCCTGCGAATTATTTTTCCCCACATATTGAGATCAGGCAACCATCCAACCACTCCATAGGAAGTAAATACGATATCAAATTTTCGGTCGCCCAAAAATGTCGCCGAATCATAAACATTACAGCAAATGAATTCTGCCGGAAGACCTGATTGCTCAGCTATATTTTTTGCAATCCCGATAGCGTCCCCGGAGAAATCGATTCCTGTAACGTTGGCACCGTGTCTGGCCCAACCCAGCGTATCGAGCCCGAAATGACATTGAAGATGCAACATAGACTTTCCATTAACACTGCCGAGTTCCTTCAGCTCAATCTCCGTCAGCACCTCCTTGCCCAGCAAAAATCCATCAACATCATAAAAGGCTGATCCCTTGTGAAGCCTGGCACGCTGGTTCCAAATATTTTGATTATCTCTAAAAAAGTTATCCCAATTCTGCATTTATTTACTTGTTAAATGCTTATAATACCTATCGGCGAGCAGTGAAACAGGCGGGCCGAAGACCACCATCAATATCAACAAGCCAATCACTGCCTGACTATTGAAGACAAAAGGCTTCGCGGGTAGCGCCGAGTACGGTAAAACGATTAAATTCATCACTGCCCAAACAATCGCGCCATACAATATCCCGTTCACATATTTATTCCGCGATATTCTAACGATCACCGGGTACATCACGAAAAAAAGCAAGGTAAACGAAAAAGAAATGAAATAATGAATCAATACACCCAACACCACAACGGCGACTCCTCCGCTCAAAGCCTTCTCCAATCCTGTCGCGCCGCCTGCAATAAAATTAAATATCCTCGCAGGAAATGCTCCCGTACGAATAAGTTGATTCACATGCGCAGCAGCAATATCTAAAGTGCCGGCCACCAGCGTTGCAATCCATACAGCTTTCCAAAAACGGTTCATGAACAAAAAATTTATATTTGCGAAACCGGGTTCGCCTCTATGATGCCGGCGTGTTCCGGCTCCCGTCCATCTGGGCAATGATCTTATTCACTTCCGTTTCTGTTGAGCGAAGCTTATTCTGGCAATACGTAATCAACTCCGCCGCGCGCTTCACCTTTTCAGCAAGCACATCTACGGAAATCGTTTCCGTTTCAATCTCTCGCGCTATGGCCGCCAGCTCGGCATAGGCCTCTTCATAGGTCGGTGTCTGTGGCATGTTTATCTGTTTCCTGGTTAAGTGTTGCTAATAATTTTTTTCGGACAGTATAATTTCAATCTCTTCACCCGGTGAGACAGCCGTCTGCGGTGTATATATCCTGTTTTTATGCTTCACAATGGCAAAACCGCGCCGCAGGGTAGCCATCGGCGACATCAGCCTCACTACCTTATCGAAATGCGTTACATAACTCTTTTGATTCTTCAGGTACTGTGCGTTGAACGTTTTCAGGTTCGCAATAACATTGCGCAGGTTATTCTGCTGGTTGCCAATGATCGTTTTGGGGCGCGACAATAAGCTGGTCGTTACACTGACGAGCGCCTGCCTTCGATGCAGTACAATAGCCGCCGAGTTCCCGGTAACCACCCTGTTGACGCGGTTCATTTCATCTTTTTTGGCAGACAGCAACCGGTTTGTTTGTGTGATCATCTTTCCATAGGCGTGCGCAAGCTGCTCAGCATTTTTCGCAAACCGCTGCTGCGAGCGGATAATGATCGTGTGCTGGTGGTTCATCACTTTTTCTTCAAACGCGCGATTGTGTGCCAGAATAAATTCCGCGGCCTTCGTTGGCGTCTTTACCGCACTATGGGCCATCCAATCGGCAATACTTTCGTTGCGCAGGTGCCCGATGCCGGTAATTACCGGTAATGGAAACCTTGCAATCGCACGGGCCAGGTCATAGTTCTCAAATATCAAAAAATCGGTTTGTGCGCCGCCGCCGCGTGTGATCACGACTACGTCGTAAGCTTTCTGCGATTGATGAATAGCAATGAGTTGTTTGACTATTTCCCGGGCGAACTGGTCGCCCTGCACAGGAGCGTGATATTCATCCGCCACAAACCGGTAGCCGTGACTGTTGCTGGCGAGGGTGTGCCGGAGATCCTCCGCTCCGGCCGAAGTGCGTGAAGCGATGACGGCTATGCGCTGTACAACCAAAGGCAATTGCAACTGATTGTTACGGGTGTAATATTTGTCGCCCACCTTCCAGACGACCTCCGGGTTGTTGGCCACCAGCTTTTCAAGTGTTTGCCGGCGTTGTATTTCGAGTGCGCCAAGGGTGAAGTTTACGTCAACCTCCAGCAGGTTCGCCTGCAAACCGAACTGCGGGTGATACTGTACCTCCAGGCACATCAGTACCCGGATATTGCTGGTAAACTGTTGGCCGGTGACCTTTTCAAACCGGTCAATGGAATCACTTCCTGTTCCCCACGCTTTTGCCTGAATTTTAGCCAGCAGCGAACCCGATCCCGGGTCTTTTTCCACCAGCTCAAAAAAGTGGTTGCGCTTGTCGGCCTTGTAAAGATGACTGGTAACATCCGCCATCACCCAAAATTTTTGTCCCGCGAACCGGTGCGTGATGGTCCGCTGAATTTCGGCAGTGAATTCAGAAAGGCGTAAATACTTTTCGGGCAAGGCTCAATGCGTTTTGTGAATGAAAATACTACAATTGGGGCAGTTGCTGTTTTTGGATCATCATCTCACCGTTAATGACTGGTCCGTTCGCCGCGATTGCCCGTTTCCGTACAACTGCTGTATCACAACGGTACATTCTATTATCGCTTAAACACATAACAATATAGAAAACAGGTGTTTGTAAACTGGCATCGTTCTGTCATGTGTTACGAAAACATGGTTATGAAGAAAATCGTTGTTACGGCTGCATTGGCCGCCATCACGCTCCCGGCTATTTCGCAGCGGTATAATCGCGAAGAACCCATACAAACCCAATCGTTATCGAACAGCGACATCCGCGAGGTGTATGCCGAAACGTCGGGCGGCAACCTCCTGATCCAGGGCGTTAATGCAGGCGAAGCCCGCATAGAAGTGTATGTATGGCCAGGCAACGACCGCGACCGGAACCTGACCAAAGAGGAGGTGGAGAAACGCTTGTCGGAAGAATATGACCTGACCATCACTATCGACAATCATAACCTAAAGGCCATAGCGAAAAGAAAACCTTTGTCGTACAAACGGAGAAACTCGCTGGGCATATCGTTCAGGATGTATGTGCCAACCAATATTAATAGCGAACTGCGTACCAGCGGCGGCAATATTGTGTTGAAGAATCTCACCGGCGGCAAACAGCAGTTCACCACCAGCGGTGGAAATATTGCTGTCGACCATGTTAGCGGCAGCATCAGGGGAGCCACTTCCGGCGGCAACATTCACATCGCCCATTCGATGAAAGATATAGACATCAGCACAAGTGGCGGCAATATTGCTGCGGAAACCGTCGAGGGAAACATCAAGCTCCACACCTCGGGAGGAAATATTTCCCTGGAAGATCTTAAGGGAACCATTGATGCCGGTACCAGTGGCGGCTCCATCGCAGCGAAAAATATTGATGGAAGCCTGCGTGCCGTTTCTTCCGGCGGCAATTTGTCGCTTACCGGGTTAAGTTGCAGTCTCGACGCTTCAACCAGCGGCGGCAACATGGATGTGGCCGTGTTAAAACTGGTGGAACATCTCACGCTTAACAACTCCGGTGGGAACACCGTATTGAAACTTCCCGCGAATGCCGCAGTTGATTTGCAACTGCGTGCGCGGAAGGTGAAAGCCGGATCGATGACCGGATTTAATGGAACCATCGATGAAAAACACATTGAAGGCACGCTGAATGGCGGCGGCATACCTGTGAAGGTGGACGGGGGCAATGGCAGCGTGGCCGTTGAGTTTAACCAGTAACACTCTATTCTTTTCAATGAAAAAAATACGGCCCGCTACTTCGCCTTTTTTAATTGAGGGAGCTCATCATGCATCCGGAATTTCGGGCTCAACCAGCCTGGTTAGTTTGTCAAGCGATTCCTGCCAGCCTAAATAACACATCTCGGCAGGTA
>CAMPGT010000222.1 GCA_946885665.1 uncultured Chitinophagaceae bacterium
ACGTTGGTTGTAATTTTCAAAACCCGGGATCGTTTTTTCTATGTCGTCGCGAATACCATCGTAGTTGTCCATGTACGATTGCCAGTTCACTTTCGACCTGCTACCCAGTGTGGCCATGGCCAACCGGCACACAATAGCGGGCTCGCTGAGCAACCCGCCGGACACCGGCGTCAGCACACCTTTCGACGATTGCACAACACCCATCGAATTTTCGCAGGAAACAAACTGTTCGCCGTTTTTCTGTCTGTCTCTGTCCGAACGCGCCAGGCAGGGAAGAATGATGGCTTCTTTGCCGTGTACAAGATGACTTCTGTTGAGCTTCGTGGAAACATGAACCGTTAACGAACAATTTTGCAGCGCCCTTGCTGTGAACTGCGTATCGGGAGTGGCCGAAAGAAAATTGCCGCCCATGGCGATAAACACTTTTGCGCGGCCGTCGTGCATGGCTTTGATGGCTTCCACTACATCGTAGCCATGTTTTGCCGGCGGTTCGAAACCAAACCGGTTTTTAATCGCCTGCAACAACGCCGCCGGAGGCTTTTCAAAAATGCCCACGGTCCTGTCGCCCTGCACATTGCTATGACCGCGAACGGGGCAGGTGCCGGCACCGGGTTTGCCGATGCTCCCCTTCATCAGCAGCAGGTTCACAATTTCCTTAATAGTGTCTACGGCATTCTTATGCTGTGTGAGGCCCATCGCCCAGCAGGCGATGATCTTTTTTTTAGTTTTCAGCACATTCACCACTTCTTCCAGCAGCGCTTTTTCAATGCCGCACGCCGCTATGAGGTCATCCGGGTTTTTAGCAAGAAGATGAGCCGCATATTCGTTAAATCCAGAAGTATGTTGGTCAATGAACGACCAGTCAAGAACCGATCGCGGATGTTTTTCTTCTTCCCGCAGCAGGCGGTGAGCGATGGCCTGCAGCAGCGCCATGTCGCCATTGATTTTTACCTGCAAAAACATATCCGTGAGGTGGGTGCCGATGCCCAACATCCCTTTTACCTGCTGGGGGTTATTGAATCCCATCAGTCCCGTTTCGGGCAGCGGGTTCACAGAAATAATGATGGCGCCGTTCTGTTTTGCTTTTTGCAATGCGGTCAGCATTCGCGGATGGTTGGTACCGGGATTTTGCCCGAGAATGATGATCACTTCCGACGCATAAAAATCTTCCAGCTTTACCGAGCCCTTGCCAATACCCAGCGATTCTCCCAGGGCCACGCCGCTGCTTTCATGGCACATATTGCTGCAATCGGGCAGGTTGTTGGTGCCATATTCGCGTACAAAAAGTTGATAAAGAAACGCTGCTTCATTGCTCGTTCTGCCCGATGTGTAAAAGATGGCTTCATCGGGCGTGGCGAGACCATTGAGTGATTTCCCGATCTTATTGAAAGCGTCGTTCCATGAGAGGGGTTGATAATGTGTTGCCCCTGCCGGCAGGTACATGGGTTCGGCGACCCTGCCCTTCATTCCTATTTCATGATCGGTTAATTGTGCAAGTTGTGCAACTGAGTTTTGTTGGAAAAAAGAGGCATCCAATTTTTTTGCTGTGGCCTCTTCGGCAACGGCGCGCGCACCATTCTCGCAATATTCGCCGACGCGCGAACGCTCATCATCAGGGTCGGGCCAGGCGCAGCTGGGACAATCGAATCCGCCCTTTTTGTTCATGCTGGCCAACGCTTTCATTCCCCTCGCCACCCCGGCCTCGGCCGCTATTTGTTTGAAGCTGGATACTATTGCAGGCAACCCTGCAGCTGTTTTCTTAATTTTTCCCTTCTTTAACCCGGTATGGCGCTCCGGGTTTTCGGCGCCGGGCACCGGCAATATTTCTTCGCTCATATCGCGGCACAATTAGTGAAACTATTCCGTAAGTTACCGTATCCGGCGATACCCCGAATACACATTGAACCGGCTGCCGCGCAAAAAGCCGATCAGTGTGATGCCGTTCGATTCGGCCAGTTCAACAGCAAGTGAAGATGGCGCGCCCACCGCGGCAATCATCCTGATTCCCGCCATGTAAGCCTTTTGCACCAACTCAAAACTTGCCCTGCCGCTGAGAAAAAGTATGTGCCGCGAAAGTGGCAGCCGCTTTTCAATGAAAAAATTTCCGATCAGTTTGTCGAGGGCATTGTGCCTTCCCACATCTTCCATCAGGTGAATGCAGTCGCCAGACAAATCAAACAGCGCACATGCATGAAGTCCGCCGGTAGTGTCAAATATCGCTTGCCGGCCTTCGACTGTTTCGGGTAAAGAAAACACGATATCCTTCTCTATCGTTATGTCGTCGTCTTCCTTTGCAAAAACTGACACCGTTTTGATGGCTTCAATACTTGCCTTGCCGCAAACGCCGCAGCTGGAGCTGGTATAAAAATTACGGTCGGCGTTGAATAGTACCGGTTCAATATTTTTTTGAAGGATGACTAGCGTTGTATCGGGACCGTCGGCACCGGGTGTGATCATCTTAATTTGCGAAGCATCCCGGATGATGCCTTCGGTGAACAGGAACCCTGCCGCAAGTTCTTTATCGTTTCCCGGCGTTCGCATCGTTATGGAAATGGTTTTTTGCGTTGCCGTTCCATCAACATCATACAGCAGCCGTATTTCTAATGGCTGTTCAACAACGAGGGGCTCTTCACGTGTAACGCGTTCGAACCGGGTAATGGCAACGGCACTTACTTTTTGAATCGCTGGGTTTGTCACGGTTGGTGATTTTTCAGGTGGCGTATTTTTTCTCTTGCAATTTTCTCCTGTACGGGTGTATCGATGCTTTCGGCAGCAGCCGGGTTGTGCGGATAATATTTTATCGCTTCGTGACGCGTTAGAAAGTTTTGCAGCGAAACCTGTTCGTTTGCATTTTCATTACCGAATTGCTTTGCGGCTTCAGCCGAATAGTAAGCCAGCAGCGGTTCATACAAATGCACTATTGCGTTAAAAAAAGCAGCGGTATGTGTGTGGTCATCAATCAATGTCACAAATGATGATAATTCTTCGGCATCAAGAAAAGGATAATCGCATCCCACTAACAGAAAATTCTTTCCCGGAACCGTGTGCGCAGCGGTTAACAATGCAGTAGCGGGACCGCGTCCGTAGTATCTCTCTTCATCAACCAAAATATCGTAACCCTCACCGATACGGGATGCCTGTGTTGTGGCGCAGGCTACCATCACGCGGCCGCAAAACAATTGCAGTAAGCGATGCACGCGATACAACTGCGCCTCGCCATGGTACTCCATGAATGCCTTGTCTTTGCCCATGCGCTTGCTTTCGCCGCCGCAAACCACCAGTCCGCAGGTGGCTTCATTGTTCATGGCCGGCGCCTTTGTTAACAGAAAAAATATGGAGAAGGCCGGGAAACAGGGCGTCCATACTTTCACCCGCGCCCTTTGTTGAACCCGGCAATGCGAGTACCAGCGTTTTTTCGGCATATCCCGCTATGCCTCTCGACAGCATCGAGTAAGGGGTTCGCTGCTGACCATAGCTGCGTGCCGCTTCCATGATGCCGGGTATTTGCCGGGTGAGCAGCGGCGCTATCGCCTCGGGGGTATTATCGCGCGGCGACAACCCGGTTCCGCCCGTAAAGATGACGAGGTCATATTCTGCGGATATGAATTCTTTTAATTTTTCGCGGATGGCTGCAATCTCATCCGGTATAATAACATATGATTCCGTAGCGATCCTGTTTGATTGTAGCCTGTTGATAATTGCTTTCCCTGCTTTGTCTTCCTTCTTTCCTGCCGAAACGCTATCAGAACAAACCACCACCGCGCATTTAATTGTGCCCGGCAGATCGTTGTAAGAACTTTTACCGCCCTGCTTATTCAACAACCGGATATTCCGTATTTCAATCCCTTTGTCAACGGGTTTGAGCATGTCGTACATGGTGAGCGCAACAATGGATGCACCATGCATGGCCTCTACCTCCACTCCTGTTTTGTAGATGGTATGCACTTCTACGGAAATGCTGATGGTGAGCGATTCAATGGCATAGGTGATGGCCGCAAACTCAACAGGCAGCGGATGGCAGTCGGGAATTACATCGCTTGTTTTTTTGATCGCCAGCAGTCCTGCGGCCCTGCCGAATTCGAATACGTCGCCTTTTGGAATTCGCCGTTCTTTAATGGCTTCGATCGTTTCCTGCTTTGAAACCACCAGCTCTGCCGTTGCCACTGCTTTGCGAAGGGTATTGCTCTTGTGTGTAATGTTGACCATCTTCAGGTGTTTATCTTCCAATCGAACGATTCATCCTCGAATAATTGCTTTCCCCATATCGGCAGTTCGGCTTTCAATCGTTCCACTATTTCATTGCACGCGTCAATTGCAGGCTTGCGGTGAGCCGATGAAGTGAAAACGAACAAACACATAGACCCCGCTTTTACCGTTCCCAGGCTATGGTGGACATGCATGCAGATCAGAGGATATTTTTGAAAGATGTCTTCACGAATGGCGTGCATCTTTTCGAGCGCCATCTCCCGGTATGCGGTGTATTGGATGGCCTGAACCGTTTTGCCGTTCAATTCATCTGCCCGTACCTGCCCGATAAAAATGCTGTGGCCGCCTATGCCCGTTTTCGACTGGTGAGCAGCCAGGCTGTCGGCAACGAACGCAGCGGTAATTTCACCTTCCACAAATATGTCTTTCATTTTGCTCATCATTTTTTGCTACCCGCCGGAAAAAGGAGGTAAAAAAGCAACCGTATTCCCATCCGAAAGGGTGGTGTTGTCGTGAACAATATCTTTGTTCACCGCAATCACGTACGGCATGCCGATCATTTCGGGATAGATCTGCTCCAGCCTCTCCTGCAGGCTGTTGGTGTCTTTGATGTTTTCCAGCAGCAGTTCTTTCGTTCCTGCCATTGATTCCAGTTGCGCGAAAAATATCACCCTCACTTTCATATCTGCTGTTTACGATTGTTTACGGTTAAATCAATAATAATTTGACGGAGGCCGCCGCCAGTACACAGGCCAGGATCATCTTCATCGCCTTCTGTGGAAACTTAAATGCTCCGAGCCACGCCCCCAGGAGCGCTCCCGTAAGCACGGCTGCCGTTAAACCGAACATTTCACCGCTTAAGGTAATGCCGCTCATCATCTGCCCCATCAATCCCGCAATGGAATTTACAAAAATAAACAAGGCGCTGATCGCAGCGGTTTGCTTCTGATCGGTCCATCTTAGAAAAAGTATTACGGGGGAAAGTAAAATGCCGCCGCCAATTCCGATCACCCCCGAAAGAAACCCTATCGAGCCACCTATCAGCAGGGAAAAAGGAATGGATGGCTGCCTATCTTCCTTAACCTGTATGTCGGGCATAAACAGGAACCTGGCCACGGGAATGAGCAAAAGCGTGCCAAGTATCTTTTTGTACAAATTATCGTCGAGGTGGGTCATGCCGCCCAGGAACGACATGGGAATGGAAGCCAGCGCCAGCGGCAGAAATATCCTTATCCGGAAATGATTGCCGCGTAAAAAATAAACGAATGAGATGAGCGACACAACCAGGTTAAGCATAAGCGCCGTGGGGCGCATTACCACAGGTGCAAAACCGAATAATGCCATCAGCGCCAGGTAGCCGCTAGCGCCGCCATGGCCAACAGAAGCGTAGATAAAGGCAACAAAAAATACCAGCGCTAAAAATATAATGAGATGTTCCATGACAGTTAAACAGGCAACAAATGTATCTCTACAAGTTCGCCTTCCTGTATTTCGGTTGTTTCTTCGGATACGTTAATAAGACAATTTGCCTGCGCAAAGGAACTCATTCTGTACGATTCCTGTGCATGGAGCATCTCTGCCGTTCCATTATTGAACCGGGCCTTCAGAAAGTGTGTTAGTCCGGCAGCTTTCGCATAGCTTTTCGAAACCGGCGCATGCGTTACCTCCATCAATCCTTTCCTTGCCGTCAATATTTCGATGGCGGGCACCACATATTCAAAAAAGCAGGTCAGTACAGAAGAAGGATTTCCCGGCAGTCCAAACACCGGTTTATTGTTCCATGTTCCATAATAAAGCGGTTTGCCGGGTTTTTGCTTCACCTTGTGAAAATGTTGCTCTACGCCGGCTTCGGTCACGGCGCCAAGCACAAAATCATACTTGCCCACGCTTATGCCGCCGGTCAGCAAAACCATATCGAATGCCTGCAAATCTTTTTGAAGCTGCACGTTTAAGGCCCCCGGATCGTCGGCAACACGGGCCACATTTATTTGTTCAACGCCCAGTCGTTTGAGCGCTGCGGTAAGTGCATAGGAATTTGACTCGAACACCTTTCCATAGGAAATTGTTTGACCGGGCGGTACCAGCTCATTTCCTGTGACAATTATCGCTACGGACGGCTGTGCGTATATTTTTACGTTGTTAATGCCGGCGCCTGCCAGGAAGCCTATGGCCCCTGCCGTTAGCAGGCTACCGCTTTCCATGGCGAGCTCGCTTTTTCTTATTTCGGAACCTGCCGGCCTGATATTTTTTCCTTTTTCCAACTGGTTGTCGTGAATGGTTAGCGCCCCGGCTTCCCTGCTTACTTTTTCCTGCATCACCACTGCATCGGCGCCATCGGGAACGGGTGCACCGGTGAAGATCCTAATCGCTTCTCCCGGCTGCAGTTTTTTGCGTTGTGTTTCTCCTGCTGCCATTTCATCGCGTACCACGAG
>CAMPGT010000223.1 GCA_946885665.1 uncultured Chitinophagaceae bacterium
TTTTAAGTTTTAAGTTTTGCCCGAAGGGCAGGGGGCGGACAACCGGCAAACAGAGATGAACATTTTTATTTAAAAGGATATTTTGCTTATTTTATGGCAATCAACGACTCGATTGCCGATTATCGCTTGCTGATTGCCGACGCATCGATCCATCGCCCACAACCATGAAACAACCCACACGACTCTTCGATTGCCTTGAATACCTCCTCGAAAAAGGAGACATCCCGGATTTGCTGGCCAGCAAGGAAAACGGTGCGTGGAAAACCTACAGCACCAGTGAAGTAAAACGCATGGCCGACGAACTGACCGCCGGGTTTGCCGCACTGGGCATTGGATACGGCGACGGCTCAGAGGAAGGGCGCGACAAGATAGCCGTCATCAGCAGGAACTGCCCCGAGTGGCTGATCCTCGACCTGGCTGTTCAGCAGGCAGGAGCCATACTGGTGCCGGTGTACCCCACCATCCACATCAACGAACTGGAATTCATATTCAATGACGCAGCAGTAAAGTATGTGTTCGTATATGACCAGGACGGCCAGGAGAAAGTAGCCTCGATACGATCCAAAATCCCCACGGTGCGCGAAATCGTCACCTTCACCCAGGTGCCGGGAGTGCGACACTGGCACACCCTGTTTTCGAGTGCAGCCGCTACATCGGCTAAGGATAATATCTCCGGCGAAGACATCGCCACCATCATTTACACTTCAGGCACCACGGGCAAGCCCAAAGGAGTGATGCTTTCTCATAACAACATTTTAAGCAACGTGATCGCGTGCATACCCTGTTTGCCATCCCAAAAATTGAAAGTGCTGAGCTTCCTTCCTCTCAATCATATATTTGAGCGGATGATATCCTATTTCTATCTCTACAAGGGCGCATCTATTTATTACGCAGAGAGCCTCGAAAAAATAGCAGACAACCTGCGCGAGGTGCACACGAATTTTTTCACCACCGTTCCGCGCCTGCTCGAAAAAGTGTACGACAAAATCATGGCGAAGGGCGCCGACCTTACCGGAATAAAAAGAAAACTGTTTTTTTGGGCGCACGGGCTGGCCGAAAGGTTTGAGATCAACAAGAACATGGGCCCATGGTACAACTTGCAACTTGCCCTGGCCAACAAACTCATCTTCAGCAAATGGAGAGAGGCGCTCGGCAACAACATCCTCTGCATCGTGTCGGGTGGGGCCGCCTGCCAGGTGCGGCTCATCCGGATATTCACCGCCGCACGGCTCCCGATAATGGAGGGATACGGCCTCACCGAAACTTCGCCCGTCATCAGCGTCAACAGGTTCCAGGAAGAACGCCGGATGTTTGGCACTGTTGGCCCTGTAATGGAAAACGTGGAAGTCAAAATAGCCGACGACGGCGAAGTGCTGTGCAAAGGCCCCAACATCATGATGGGTTATTACAAGCGCCCCGACCTTACCGCCGAAGTTATACGTGACGGATGGTTCTATACCGGCGACATCGGCACCATGGTGAACAATGAGTTCCTGAAAATCACCGACAGGAAAAAAGAGATGTTCAAAACCAGCGGAGGAAAGTATGTGGCCCCGCTACCGATCGAAAACAAACTGAAGGAATCTGTTTACATCGAACAGGTAATGGTTGTGGGCGCCAATAAAAAATTCGTGGGCGCGCTGATCGTGCCCTCGTTCCCTAACCTGCGCGAGTGGGCGAAGAATGAGGGAATTACTGAGGGTCCCAACCAGGAGCTGATTAACCATCCCAAAGTAAAGGACCTCTACAGGGATCTCATCGAAACCTTCAACAAGTTTTTTAACCACGTTGAGCAGGTGAAAAGATTTGAACTGCTCCCTGTCGAATGGAGCATCGAAGGCGGAGAGATGACGCCGAAGCTCAGCATCAAACGAAAAGTGGTGATGGAAAAGAACAACGACGCGATCGAACGGATATATATGACTGATAAATAAAGTGTATTTGATTATCTTGCCCTATAAAAAAGGTTTATGCTCAAATCGATGACTGGCTTTGGAAGAATGGAAAGATCGGTAGGCGACAAAACGTTTCTGATAGATATCAAGTCACTTAACGGCAAGCAGTTTGAACTTAACCTGAAGATGCCCGCATTTCTAAAGCCCTTTGAATTCGAGATAAGGAACATACTTTCAAAGAATCTTAACCGCGGATCGATCGACTGTACCATCAGCCTAAAGGAAACAGGTTCGGCAAAGCCTGTAAGCATCAATACCAATCTCGCAAAGGCATATTTCAAACCCATATCCGAATTATCGGAGGCCCTCAAACTGGATTCGGCACATGTTTTAAGCACGCTGCTGAAGCTTCCGGAAGTGATCACCCCTACCGGCGAAACACTGACGGACGACGAATGGAAAGAGTTCCAGTCGGTATTGATCTCGGCAATCGATGAACTGAACAGTCATCGCACTGAAGAAGGAAAATCATTGCAGGTTGACCTTGTGTTGAGAATCGCGAACATCCTGAAGCACCAGGAGGCCATCAGCGTATTGGAACCGCGGCGCAAGATCAAAATAAAGGAAGGCCTGGTAAAGATCCTCGAAGAAAACGTGGGCAAGGAAAATTATGACAGCAACCGCCTGGAGCAGGAAATCATCTACTACATCGAGAAAATCGATCTCAGCGAAGAGCAGGTACGACTTAAAAATCATTGCGAATACTTTATGACGATCATATCGGATCCCGACGAAGGAAAAGGCAAGAAGCTTTCTTTCATCCTCCAGGAAATAGGCCGCGAAATCAACACCACCGGGGCAAAGGCATACGATTCCGACATCCAAAAATGCGTGGTGCTCATGAAGGATGAACTGGAAAAAGCGAAAGAGCAGGTATTAAACGTTCTGTAAAAATGTTCCTTAAAAGAATACGACTTCTATTACTATTTGCCGCCGTTGTGTTGGGCACGCAGTCGTGCCTCAACATAGATGTATTCGAAAAGAACGTCAGCATTCCCAACCACGAATGGACCAGCGATTTTAAGCCCGAGATAAAATTTGAGATAACAGACACGACAGCCTTATACAACATCTACCTTGTACTGCGGCATACCAATGCCTACAGGTACAACAATATTTGGCTGAATGTTTATGTGCAGCAACCCGGCGACAGCATCCACCGCGAGCGTCTCGACCTCAGGCTCGCCACCGACGACAATGGCTGGCTGGGAAGCGGCATGGACGATATATACGAACACCGTATCCTTATCAACCGCGGGCAACCGCTCCAATTTAAAAAATCCGGCGAATACACATTCCGCCTCGAACACATCATGCGTGAAGAACCGCTGCAATATGTGATGAATGTTGGAATACGGGTCGAGAAGGTAAAGTAAGGATCTGAACAATTAATCTGGGATCCATGCAAGTAAAAAAACGCGTTCTGCTGATCACCATCGTTTACTGGGTGTTTCTTGTGTATATCCTTGCCGCGCTGGTGTTTTGGTTTTTTGAACTGAACCAGCAGAACGTGCAGATGACGGATTACAGGCTGAATGAACTCAAGAAAGATGACTTTCAATACGATCAGCAGTTAAAAAGTATTGAAGAGGAGAAGAGAAGAAAAACAACGCAGTACATTTCGGAAGGGGCCACCTTTATGGCGCTGATCATACTCGGCGCAATCTTCATGTACCGGGCGGTGCGAAGGCAGTTTGCACACCAGCGGCAGCAGGAAAATTTCATGATGGCCATCACACACGAATTGAAAACACCGATAGCGGTGGCCAAGCTGAATCTTGAAACGTTAATGAAGCACCCGCTGGACGAAGCAAAGCGACAGAAGCTCATTAACATGACGCTGCAGGAAACGAACCGGCTGAATATTCTGGCCAGTAATATTCTTGTGTCGGCACAGCTTGAATCAGGAAGGACAAACACCAAAGAGGAACTCAATTTTTCGGACCTCGTGCTCGGCAGCATTAACGATTTTAAAAACCGTTTCCCAGACAGGCAGTGGAACGTCCGGGTCAGCGACTAAGAAGATCTAACCGGCGTTTCGTTTTTGTTGCAGATCATGGTCAACAATCTCCTCGAAAACGCAGTGAAATATTCACCGGCCGGTTCGACAATCACCTGCATGCTTACGAAAGAAAATCACTTCATCACGCTTAAAATTGCCGATGAAGGATTCGGGATCCCCGCGGAAGAGAAAGTCAATATCTTTCAAAAATTTTATCGCATAGGCAGCGAGCAGACGCGGTCGGCAAAAGGTACCGGCCTCGGTTTGTATCTTTGCAAGAAAATAGCCCAGGATCATCATGCGGTGATCAGGGTGGATGATAATTCGCCGAAAGGCTCCATTTTTACCGTCAGGTTTCACAAAAGGCCAGAAGATTAATCGCAGGTATGCCATCAAACAGACTTTCCATTTTACTGGTGGAGGATGAAGAAAACCTCCATGACGCGCTCAAACTGAACCTCGAACTCGAAGGTTATGAGATCACTTCCGCATTCGACGGGCAGGAGGCGCTGAACAAACTGGAACAGGAATATTTCGACCTTATCATCATGGACGTGATGCTGCCCGGTCTCGACGGCATCAGCGTTACTGAAAACATCAGGCTCCAGAACAACGAGGTGCCCATTCTCATTTTAAGTGCAAAGAATACCAGCGCCGACCGCGTTACCGGTTTGAAAAAAGGCGCCGACGACTACCTCACCAAACCATTTAACCTGGAAGAACTGCTGCTGCGCGTGCAAAAGCTGATCGACAAGAACAAGAAGATGCAGGACAAAGATTCGGTGGGCGACGTTTACAAGTTTGGCAAAAATACAGTCGATTTTAAGGCGCAGGAAGTGTTGACGCGGAAAGGCGAGCGCCTGCAGATCAGCAAGAAAGAAGCGATGCTCCTAAAGCTGTTGATAGAAAACAAAAATGATGTGGTTCCGCGCGAAAAAATTCTTCAGTCGGTTTGGGGATATAACGTTTACCCCACCACCCGCACGATAGATAATTTCATTCTCAACTTCAGAAAATATTTTGAAGAAGACAGCCGCAATCCAAAATTCTTTCATTCGGTAAGAGGAGTGGGCTACAAGTACACGGAATAAAAGCTTAGCTTTTCTTCGCCGGCTTTTTCACCGCCAGGAAAATGATCACTCCCGCAATGATGATGGCAATGGCGCCAAAATAATAATAGTGCAGCGGCGCAGGCGGCGCCTTCGTCACGATATTCTGCTGAATGTTGCTTTTGCTTTCCGTTTCGGCAACGGTGTAACTTACCGGCAACGTCTCCGCGGTTTTATAAGATTTGGAAGAGGGATCGAAGAAGGAAAACTTTACCGGCGGAATGGTGAACACGCCGGGTTTGTTATTGGCCACGGTATATTCGAACGTCTTCATGCCCGATAAAGGAAACTCATACTTGTTCACTTGTTCGCTGACCGAAGGCCCCGATACCTGGACGCCGATGGGCCAGGTGATCTTCGGATCGGTGATCAACGGAAAATTTCCTGAACCGCCCACCAGCAATTTAATGATGACGGGCTCATGCAATGCCACGGCGCTGTCTTCGACCACCAGCCGTACACTGAATTCGCCCACGGCGCCGGTAAAATCCTCGGGCTGCGACTCAATGGGCAATGGATCAACGTGCACGTTCACAACGGGACTCCGGAACACAAGCTGCCGCTGCAAAGCGGGATCAGTGTCTCTTTTCCTGAATAGGTTGTGAAGGCGCATGCCTTTTTTGCCGTCGCCTGCACTTCTTAAATGAATGACGCTTTCTACTTCGGCCGGTTCGATTTCATAATCGCCGGCGAGGATCGGGAACAGTTGGACCTTCCTGATGAGGTGAACATAATAATAATTACCATTGTATTTTTCAACGTCGGGCTGATTGCTGTAGGCATCCACCATTTCGGTAACACTGAATCCGCTGAGCGACGGTCGTTTTAGCACCTGTGAATTCGCATCGAGCCGCGAATAGGCCTTGAACACAGCCATGATGTTTTCTCCCGCAAAGCATCTTTGCTTACTGACCTCGGCTGTCAGAAAAAAATTCTTCCTGATCTTTTCATCTATGTTCTCACCCGTGCGCACTTCGCTCTGGTCCTCTACAGCATTGTACAGGTCCGCCATTTCGCGCTGCGACCTGTTCTGCGCGGCCAGTTGCAGTACGGCCATCATGCAGAAAGTTGACAATATGAGCCTGTAAGCATTCATAAGTCGCCGAGTTGGGGTCTGATCACAATTTCTTCAACGCAAGCCTGCGGCGAAAGTCGTGCCGACGCGTAGATCATATCGGCAATATCGCCGGCCGTCATGATACGATCGGGCGATACGCCTGAACTGCTCCACGAATCGGTATAGGCAGCGCCGGGATAAACAGCGGTAACTTTTATGCCATACCCCTTCATCTCGTGGCGGAGGTTAACAGACAATCCGTCCAATGCATATTTCGTGATGCTGTACGAACCTCCCTGCTCGTATGCGTGCAAAGCAGCAATTGAACAAATGTTAAAAATATGTCCTTGTTTTCTTTTCATCATCGCAGGCAATAAAAACCTGCTGAGATAATACGCGCTGTACACGTTGGTTTGCATCATTTCTTCCAGCATCCCCAGTTCTTCT
>CAMPGT010000224.1 GCA_946885665.1 uncultured Chitinophagaceae bacterium
CCTTTATCCCAGGTTCCACATAGAAATCTTCAGCCTTAGAGTCAATCTTACTTAATTCCTCTTTCCTAAGGTAATAGAGGGAAACTATATTTTATCCATGACATCTCAAAAATATCGCGGTTTTAATTTCAAATTTAAAAACCGCATATTCCCGGCATGTGGCGTTTGTATATCTTATCAGTGTCATATTATTTGCGTCGCCAAGAAGTATTATGTACACAAGAATGCAATGGCCAGCCGGTAATTTGTTATACTGGACCAGTCATTTCTTCCTGTTCGGTTTGCTTACCTTTAAAAAAGAATCGTTGAATTATGATCTTTTTTATTGGCTTCGACATCCTGGTGTTGTGCTTGTTGATTTTTCGGGTGAACGAAACGATTCACCTTTCGATCGAACTAAAACGACTACCCCCCGGTCATGAGAAAAAGGTGACTTCAGCGAATTTCACCGTTCACCTAATCGTATCCCTGGTGCTGTTCTTTGTTTTCACCGGGTTAACCTTTCTGCTCGTGCAATTTTGGTGAGCCGGAAACCTCCATTAGCGCAGCAATCCAATCCCATCACTACTCCTCCGGCGTATTCTTCATCATGGTCAACAGCGTGTAAGCATTTGCGATGACGATCTTTTTATCATCAGGAAGCGCAGTGGTGATTTCCGTGAATCCGCCAACAGCGTTGCCAATCGCAACAGGTACCATCCTGTAGGTCATCATCTCTTCTTCCGTAAAAATAAAATGCTGGTTCTGCCACTTCACCACGGCAGCATCGGGCAGCACCACACCGTCGCTATCACCTACCTTGATTTCCGCATTCACGAAAGAGCCGGGCAACAAACCCGGAACAGGCTTGTCAATTTCGCAATGCACCTCCGCTGCCCTGCTCTCATTGAGATCGGGCGATACCAAATGTATCGTTGCCGGCCATTTTTTGCCGCCAAGTGCGTTGCTGGTAAAAGTAACCTGCTGTCCTCGCCGCAGCGCTGCCGCATCCTGTTGAAAAACTGTGAGACTGATATGCAATCGCGAAGGATCGATGATCTCAAACAGCACATCCGTCGGCGCCACATACTTGCCAGGATTAACATTCACCTTGCTCACGTAGCCGCTGATGGGCGCATATACGCGAACCGTGCGGGAAATATTTTTTTCGGTAAGCGTATCGGGCAAAATACCGATCAGCCGAAGTTGCTCGGCCAATGCACGACTCGTAATCTTTTGCGATTCGTAGTCCACCCTCGCCTGCTGAAAGGCCTTCTGACTATTAGATTGCGTTTTGCTTAACGCCTCCTGGCGATAATAATCGGTTTCCAAAAATTCGAGTTTGCTTTTGCTGAGCAAATAATCCTGCTGCAATTGAATAAAAGCCGCATCCTCCAATACAGCGAGAAGCGTTCCCTTTTTCACATACATCCCGGGGATCAGGTTGTTGGATTTCAGGTAACCTCCTAACGGAAAACTGATCGTGTGCTTTTTCTCGGGCGGCGCTTCAACAATACCGTTCACCTTCAGCAACCGGTATAAAGGTTTTGTTTGAGCGGAAGCTGTTGCGATATCCGCACGCTGAAATTGCTCCTCTGTTAACCGCACGCTTTCTGGCGATGCATTTTCAGACCGGCTGGAATCCGATGCTGGGGTGGCCGCTGGTTCAGGTGCAGAACCGCAACCACCAAGAACTGAAATCATTAATACGAGCACTGTAACTTGTTTCATATACTTGAGTTAATTTGATATTGTTAGCGAATAATCCCTTGCAATTTTTCTATTTCAAAGGCAGATGCATTGAACTGCTCCGCTACCTGAAAATACTGCGCCCTGATGTCGATGGCCTCGTTCACCAGTAGCACCCAATCCAGATAATTGATCTCCCCGCTCTGCAAACGGTTGGAAGCGGTTTGAATAATAATGTCGGCGTTCGGCAACAATGTGTTGTGATATTGAGTGATCAGCCGCTGATTGTATAAAAACGCGCGGATGGCCGCCGACAATTCCGATTGCAGGTTGGCATTTACGGCCTCCAGCTCTTTTTCACGTTGCTTAACCTGCAAACGCGACGCCTTTATCCTGGCCGTTTGTGCCGAGTGAAATAAAGGCACGCCGATGCCGAAAACGCCCGACTGAAACCGGTCGCTCCTGGTAAATAAATGATCCCCCGAGGCAGTGGTCTGCCACCCCGAGAAAGAAGCGTTCGCATAGCCGAACGTGAGCGATGGAAGCAGTTTACTTTTTTCAAGTTGCAGCGCTGCTTTTCCCTGAACGATCAGGCTCTGCTGCAATTGAACCAGCGGATGATTCGCGACCGCCGTATCGGATGCAACCACCGGCGTTGCGGAGATATACAGGATACTGTCGGCAACCGGATCCATAAGTGACGAACTGCCTGTTAAATATTGCAACCGGCGTTGATCGATTTCTTTGTCGCGCTGCAGCATGGCAAGTTGCGTGGCAATTTGCATACGCTGGTTTTCGGCAGCCGTCTTTTCCAGCAGGTCGCCTTCGCCGAGCCGCAACCTGTTCTCGGCCTTTTGCAGAAAATTCGCATAAAGGCTGTCTGCTTCAGCTAATGCCTGCTGTTGATATTCAAGAACCAGCAGGCCATAAAACAGGCGCTTGATGTCTGTTTGTATTTGCAGCGATACATATTGCGTCTGATCGCGGCTCACCCGCACGTTGGATTGATTAAGTGTTTTTTGTCTTTTATAAACTGTGGGAAATTGAATGCTCTGACCAACAGTGAAGCGATTGTCGAGATACGTGCTGTTCAGTTTTCCCTGTTCGTAGGTAACATTTGCATGACCGGGATCGAAAGCAGATGGCACCAGCGCCTCATAATAATCCTCACTCAGCGCCGCAGCCTGTATATCTTTATTTTTTTCACGCGCCATGCGCAGCAGTTCATCGAGTGTGGCGGGCGTTTGTGCGGAAGAGAGCGAAGACATAAAAATCAACAAACCAGCGATGGCCACTCTCTTCATCTTTCCTCTATTGTAGCGAAATCCTTTTTCAAAGATCATGTAAAGAACAGGCAATACGAATAGCGTGAGCAACGTCGAAACAATGAGCCCGCCAATCACCACCGTTGCCAGCGGTTTTTGTACGGCGCCTCCTGCTCCGGTGCTTATTGCCATGGGGATGAAACCAAGCGACGGCACCAGCGCGGTCATCAACACGGCCCTTAATTTGGATTGGGTGGCGTGAACAACAATACGCCTCACGTCGTGCCATCCCTCTTTTTTCAGGCGGTTAAATTCCGACACCAGTAATATTCCATTAAGTACGGCAACACCAAAAAGTGCAATGAAACCAACACCGGCTGAAATACTGAACGGCATATCACGAATCGCTAAAGCAAATATTCCTCCCATTGCCGAAAGCGGCACAGCGGTATAGATCAACAACCCCTGCTTCACCGAATGAAACGCGAAATAAAGCAGCAGGAAGATCAGCAACAGCGCCACCGGCACCACAATGCTGAGCCTTTCTTTAGCCGCATTCATATTTTCAAATGATCCGCCATACACGAGATGATAACCTGCAGGAAGGCCAAGCTGCGCGTTCACTTTTTGCTGCAACTCGGCAACGATCGATTGTACGTCGCGGCCGCTCACATTAAAACCGACTACGATGCGGCGCCGCGTATTTTCCCGCTGGATCTGGTTAACTCCTTCCACTTCTTCAATGTCGGCGACCAACGACACCGGTATCTGTTCACCGGTAGGTATGGCAATCGGCATATTTCGGATGTCGTCAATACTTCTTCTGCCCTCATCGGCGACGCGCACAACGAGGTCGAAACGTTTCTCCCCTTCATACACCTGTCCTGCTCGCTGTCCGGCGAAGGCCGTATTGATGGTTGTGTTGATGTCGTCCACATTCAACCCGTATCGCGCCATGGCATCGCGGTTGTACCGGATCACCACCTGCGGCATGCCCGTCACGGTTTCTTCATACACATTGATGGCGCCGGGTACGGTTTGAATAATGTTATTGAGGCGATGGGCATAGATGGCCAGCGAATCGAGGTTCTCTCCAAAAATCTTGCACACCACATCCTGGCGCGCGCCGGTCATTAATTCGTTGAACCGCATTTGCACGGGAAATTGAAATCCCACGGTGATGCCGGGCACCACAGCCAATGCCTCGGTCATCTTCTCCGATAGCTCGGGAAACGAACTTGCCGACGTCCACTCTTTTTTATCTTTTAGGATCACCATCATATCACCCGCTTCGAAGGGCATCGGATCGGTGGGAATTTCGGCACTGCCTATTTTCGTCACCACCTTCTCTACTTCGGGAAATTTATCCAGCAAAATGCTGGTGGCCTGCTGGGTATATTTGATCGTATGATTGAGGTTGCTGCCGGTAAGCAATCTTGTTTCCACGGCAAAATCACCTTCTTCGATCTCTGGTATAAATTCTCCTCCCATGCGCGAAAGCACAGACAGCGAAAGCACAAACAATACAAGTGTAACAGCAATAACAGCAAAAGGATACCGCAGTACGCTGCGAAGCATCGGCTGATATTTTCTTTCGAGCCAAACGGTCATTTTATCTGCCAGGCTCTGCTTGTGCCTAAGCTTTCTGTTCAGCAGCAACGCGTTCATCATCGGCACGTAGGTAACCGATAAAATAAATGCGCCGAGTATCGCAAACGCAACGGTATAAGCCATGGGCTGGAACATCTTGCCTTCAATGCCTTCGAGCGAGAGGATGGGCAGGTAAACGATCAAAATAATGATTTGGCTAAATACGGCAGACCTGATAGTGCCACCGGTAGAACGGATGACCTCTTCATCCATTTGGGGTCCTGAAATACTCGTAAGGCTCCTGAATTTTTTTGAATGGGAAAAACGGTGAAGGATGGCTTCTACAACGATCACCGACCCATCCACGATCAACCCGAAATCGATCGCTCCCAAACTCATCAGGTTGCCACCCACGCCAAACTGGTTCATCAGGATAATGGCAAATAACATCGACAGGGGAATGACTGACGACACAATCAACCCCGCACGAAGGTTGCCCAGGAAAAAAACGAGCACGAGCACAACGATTAACGCGCCTTCGATTAAGTTGTGCTGCACAGTGTCGATCGCACTGTTGACCATTTTGGTGCGGTCGAGGAACGGCTCGATGATCACGCCTTCGGGAAGCGACTGCTGGATGGTCGCTATTTTTTCTTTCACGCGCGCAACCACCTCCGAAGAGTTCTCGCCCTTCAGCATCATCACCACCGCACCGGCCACTTCGCCCTTATCATTATATGTCATCGCCCCATACCTGATCGCTGCGCCGTAACCAACGGTGGCTACATCGCGGATCAGCAGCGGCAAGCCGTTGTCAAGCGTTTTCACTACTATTTTTCCCAGGTCGTCGAGGCTTACTGCCAGTCCTTCACTGCGTATATACAAGACAGTTGGTCCTTTTTCGATGTAAGCCCCTCCTGTGTTCTGGTTATTTTTTTCCAGTGCGGCGAACACGTCTGCGATGGTGATACCATATGCCTTCAGTTGCTGGGGCCTTACGGCAATTTCATATTGTTTTAACTGACCGCCGAAGCTGGAGACTTCCGCAACTCCCGGTGTGCCCATTAGTTGGCGGCGGACCGTCCAGTCCTGGATAGTGCGCAGTTGCATCGCGTCGTACCTGTCTTCGTATCCTTTTTTGGGCCGAACGACATATTGGTAAATTTCTCCCAGGCCCGTGGAAACCGGCGCCAATTCCGGCGAGCCGATACCTTCAGGGATTTCTCTTTGTACCTGCTGCAGCCGCTCGCTGATCTGCTGGCGCGCCCAGTACAGGTCGGTTTCATCGGTAAAGACGATGGTGATCAAAGAGAGGCCGAACCTCGAAAAGCTTCTGATCTGTTTGAGGCCGGCTATATTACTGCAGCTTTGCTCGATCGGAAAAGTGATGAGGCGTTCCACATCGGGTGCGCCCAATGAGGGTGAAACGGTGAGCACCTGCACCTGGTTGTCGGTAATATCCGGCATGGCATCGATCGGCAGCCGGGTTACTTCAAAGCTTCCCCAAATAACGAGGGCAACGACAAACAGTGAGATGATCAGTTTATTATGTACAGAAAAGCTGATGATCTTATTCAACATAGTGATAAGAATAATTTAGGCACACGCCCAAACAAACCGTTGCCGGCACGTTGGCGTGCAGATAATAAATGAGGGATAAATCAATAATCAATCAACAGGTCTGCTTCGGAGGGCGAAACAGCGAGGCGAGATGGGCATCCTGGCGAAAAGGCTCGTTAATGTCGCAGTGGGCAACAATTAGCGGGGTGGATGGACGTTTGAGCTGAATTTTATGAACGGCCAGGTAATAGGCAGAATAAACAATGGTTTCATTTTTAAAGGGGAGTTGCCTGTCGCGGTCATCATCGTCGTCGTTCAGGTCATCGCCCCAGTAATGCATTGCCAGGAAGTCGATAAAAGCGAGGTGATGGTTACGTTGCTGGTGTTCCTGGAAGTGCTGCAGCAGCGTGGGTATTTTGCACAATTGGGAAAATGGAAGCGTGTTAAGCATCAATATCGTGACCAATA
>CAMPGT010000225.1 GCA_946885665.1 uncultured Chitinophagaceae bacterium
CGCACCATCGGGAAATCAAAAACTTTGAAGAAAGCCGAATCGGCCAACACCGATTTTTCTTCCTGGAACTTAATGTTGCCTTTTCTGACAAGGAAACTGTTGCCGCTCACACGCACAAATTCTTCCACCTCGGGAAAATCATGCTTTGTATTTGGCGGTACCGCCCAGGCGGGGCCCGAAGCGTGGATGAGGTCACTCGGCGTTTTGATGTCGCTCACCAGCCTGTAGATACGGTCGGCCTTGCCGTGCATGTTGTCATAACTCAGCTCAAAGCGTACGTATAGGAATATCAGGAAGCACGCCGTCATTCCCACCGTGAGCCCCATAATGTTGATGAAAGAAAATACCTTATGCTTCCACAAATTGCGAAAGGCAATCTTGAAATAATTTTCAAACATTAGGGCGAGTTTATTGTAATCTACGTTTTCTAACCAAAAATGTTACAGTAAAAGTTGTAAATTAATCGCTAAACCATTGCTATGCCGACCCGACGGGAATTTATTCATTCTACTTCGAAGCTTGCCGCTGGCGCGGGCCTTATAACTGTTCCAACATCATCCGCACTCGCTGGCCGAAGTGCCGCGGACACCGTTCACATTGCGCTTATTGGTTGCCATAGCATGGGCTTCGGCGATTTGCAGAACGCCTTGAAAATTCCGAACGTGCAATGCGTGGCGCTGTGCGACGTGGATCAGAATGTTCTTGCTGAAAGAAAAAATGATGTGCTCAAAATCCAGGGAAGGGCGCCGCAGACTTATACTGATTTCAGGAAATGCCTCGAAAATAAAGACGTCGATGCTGTGATCATTGGCACGCCCGATCACTGGCACTGCCTGATATTTGTTGCCGCGTGCCAGGCCGGAAAAGATATTTATATAGAAAAGCCGCTGGCCAACAGCATCGCCGAGTGCGAGGTGATGGTTAGCACGGCACGAAAATACAAGCGGGTGGTGCAGGTGGGGCAGCAGCAAAGAAGTGGTGAACACTGGAAGAACGCCATGCAGTTCATGAAAGATGGAAACATCGGCCAGTTGCGAAAAGTAAATGTATGGGCCAACTTCAATTATGGTATCGGCCCCGGGAAGGTGGCCGACAGTGCCGTGCCTGCCGGCGTTGACTACGACATGTGGCTGGGACCCGCACCGCAGCATGCTTTCAATAAAGCGCGTTTCCACGGGAGCTGGCGAATGTTCTGGGATTATGGGGGAGGGCTCGTGACCGACTGGGGCGTGCATTTGCTCGACATGGCGCTGTGGGCAAAGGATGTGAATACTTACCCCCTCGCTGTATCAGCCGCGGGAGGCAACTTTGCCTACCCCGATCATGCGCACGAAACCTTTGACACCATGTCGGTTTCTTACCAGATGAAAGACTGGGTGATCAGTTGGGAAAACACGGCGGGAATTGAAACCGGTTATTACAACCGCGCTTATGGATTACTGTTTGTAGGCAACGATGCGTCTCTCCTCATTAACCGCGACGGCTGGGAACTGCTGCCCGAAACCGTGGACGGCAAATACAAGGTGCCGAAAATACCTTTCCGGGAAGGGCGCGAGAACCATGCGGAGCACATGCGCAATTTCATAGAATGCGTGAAGTTGCGCAAAGATCCTGTGTGTACCGTTGAAACGGGAAGGCTCGTTGCACTTTATGCACACATGGCGAATATCGCGCTCCGTTCGGGCAGCACGGTTACGTGGAAAGAGTACACGCAGAATTTTGGCGATAACTCGGCGGCAAACGCACTCATCCAACCAGCATACCGGGCACCATGGAAGTTCCCCGTAGTGTAAGATGATTTGTATATTTAGGTACTATTACCCTGAGCATGCATTTTCCGACCTGGCACTTCCTGCAAACAGCGGGAAAACGGCATATAAAAGAGCTTATCGTGCTGATTGTGGCCGTTGTTGGCTTCTCCGTCAGCAACCTGTTCTTCGTACAGGGTTCATCGCGCCCGGCAATGGTGATCAATCCCAAAATTAACGATGCCACCTGCCGCAGTTGCCACCAGGAAATCTATGACAGCTTCATCCACACCGCACACTTCCATGATTCGGCGCCGGCCGACAGTAATTCAATAAAAGGAAGTTTTGAAGAAGGGAGGAACGTGTTTCAGTACAATCCATTTATGGAAGTGGTGATGCTGAAAGACGGAAACAACTACCGTCAGTCGGCACGCATCAACGGAACGGAAACACACACTGCCTGGTTTGATATTGTGATAGGTTCCGGCAAGAACGGGCAAACGTATTTGTATTGGAGAGATAACCAACTGTTCCAACTGCCGGTTTCTTATTACCGCCCCGCCGGCGCCTGGTGCAACAGCCCGGGTTTTCCCAATGTTTTCTTTTTCGACCGGCAAATCCGGCCCAACTGCCTGGAGTGCCACACCACTTATACCAAGGTGCTTTCTGCTGCCGACGATAAATTTGAATTTAGCAAAGACAATATTGTGTACGGCATCTCCTGTTCGAAATGTCATCCCGGCGGGCAGGAACACGTAGCCTTTCACACCGCCCACCCGGACGATACAGCGTCGAGGTACGTTGTCAATGCAGGAAAGCTGACCCGGCAGTTGAGGATGGACGCCTGTGCCCTTTGCCATTCGGGTTTGAGGAAAGCGCTCAGGCCCCCGTTTTCGTTTCATGTGGGCGACAGCCTGGATAAATTTTCGATAGGCAAATCTGTTTCACAGCAGGGCGACACGCTCGATGTGCACGCCAATCAAATTGGGTTGCTCGCTGCCAGCCAGTGTTACATCAACTCTGTAAACATGGATTGCTCCACTTGCCACGACGTACACAGGCGCCAGGTGAAAATGCCCGCCTATTTCTCGCAGAAATGCATGTCGTGCCATGACGGGCACACCAGTCCACAGTGCACGGTTAACGTGGAGAAAAACATCGTTTTGAGCGACAATTGCATCGATTGCCACATGCCGGTTCGTGGTTCGCGCGCCATTACCCTGAACGTGAAGGGAAGCGACGAAATGCAGCCCGATTTTCTGCGATCGCACTATATTTCCGTTTATAAAAACGCCACTGCAGACTTTATAAAGAAACATCAGCCGAAATAATTCCCGCGATGGGAATGGCATAAGTATTTACCTGTATTTGCCAAAATAGGTTAACACTAAGATGAACCTGAAATGTTTCAGAATGTTTCTTTTTTGACAAAAATCAAACGATTTTTATAGTGTTAATCCAACGTCCGGTAATCTAATGAAAGACCAATATTCAATCTACAAGGGCATGCCCCCTGCCAGCCTGCTGCAACGCCTCATGACACCTGCGGAGAACGAGGCAGTCGTGACGCCGAAAAATAATATTGCTATTCAAACGAGTGCTGACAAAGCGTTTACGCCTGCCAGCGCCAAGAAAAAATTCTGATCTTTTCGCGCTTCTTCTTTACCGTTATATTTGCCCCGCTTATTTCTGTTTTATGATCAAACCACGGGCAATTGCCGGATGCGCAATGATCGCATCCATACTCTGCTGTTCATGTCATCGTGAACAATTCATTCGATTTAAAAAAGGGCTGGAATACCGGATCATCTCCATTGGCGAGGGCGATTCGATAAGGCCGGGAGAAACGCTCAAGCTGCACCTAAAGCAGGTGCGTTAAACAAGACTTCCGCGACGACCTTAGAAAAGAAATGGAAAAGAAACGAAGGGAATATGAACAGGCAACCAACTGATACCCGCACTATTTTGTAAATTGAGTGGGTTGAAGAGTGCTATCATTCACTATGCTTTTCGCGATGAAGATATCTTTCGTTTTATTAAGCGTAGTCGCTTGCGGGCATGTTTGCTGCCAGCAACCTGCCGGTATTTCACCGCGGGTAAACGGTGATTCCGCTTATGTTTACCGGGAGCCTTCGTCAGGCGGTACCGGTAAATTTTATTTCGGCCGGGAGATAGCACACGTGATGGATGCCAGCGGTGCCGACTGGCTCGAACGGCCGCAGCGGCCACGGCAGGAAAATACCGATCTGATCGTTGAAAACATGCACCTGCAGCCGGGTGACGTTGTGGCGGACGTGGGCGCTGGTACGGGATACTACACCTTTCGTATCGCCAGGCTCGTATCGCAGGGAAAAGTATATGCCGTGGAAATTCAGGACGAACTGATCCGAAAGCTGAAAAAGAAAACGGATGATGAAAAGGTGAGCAATGTGGAAGTGATTCGCGGCGACACTTTAAGCGTTAATCTTCCCGACCGTTCCATCGATCTCGCCGTGATGGTAGATGTTTACCACGAACTTTCCTGGCCGCGCGAGATACTTCGTTCCATCAGCAAAAGCCTCAAGCCCGGTGGCAGACTGCTGCTCATTGAATACCGCGGCGAAGATCCTGAAGTGCGCATAAAACGCCTTCATAAAACCACTGTGGCGCAGCTCCAACGCGAATTATCCGCCAGCGGATTCGCTCTGGAGCGCCGCGTGGACAAATTTCCTATTCAGCATTTTCTGCTGTTTAAAAAGCAGTGAGCTAAATGAGCAGGCCTATTTTTTAACCACGCTCAATGCAATGTCTTCTTTATGAGGAGGAACATCGAGCGACAGCATATTATTTTTACTTTTTCTCACCATTGCTTTCTCATATTGGCCGGTTAATGGGTGCATCCATTGTACCTCATACCTTCCCGTAGGAATATTCAGCGCAACAGATGTCGTTGTATCATCGATCATGTAGATGGCATATTCCCGTCCCTCCTCAACAAGCGCATTGTACCGAAGCGCTTTCGGCGCGTGTGCAATGACAGTGCTGTCGGGGCTCATTTTTACAAACTCGAACTTTTCCACGAACTCGCGCAGGTATTTTATTTGTTCCCTGAATGCGGCATTTCCTCCGCCGGGTTGTTTTGCATGATATTGGTATGTCCCTGCTTCATGGCCAACGCCAAAAGAATAATCAAGGTGATTGAACAGGGCACCGCCTGCCATAATAAACCGCCATCCTTCGAAGCGATAAGTTGAATCGCTTGTTCCCCGAAAGCCTGTTTCGTTGTCGCCAATGGGTTTATTCAAATGGTAGTTCCAGGCCACGGTGTAAGGAGGGTAGGCGTAGTGGAAATTAAATACCGACACCTTCGGATGCGGATCGGTAATGAGGCTGCCCGCGTTCTGAATGTTTTGCGTGATGAGATGTTTCTTTGGAAGCGTGCTTTCCGTTTCCACAATTACGTCTGTGATGGCATGTTGCCAATCCATCGTAACGCCACCCCAATACGGTTCGTTGCAGATTTCAATCATGAGGTTGTCGAACCCGTTGAGCTCGGTGACCAGTTTTTTCGTCAACTTCTTTTGAATGTCGAGATAAGCGCCGCTCTTGTCGAGCGTGTATACGTCCGTTCTCGGGATATCCGGCGTTGCATTAACATTGTTGGCCGGGTGCAGCGGACTGAATACCCACATCGTGTCTTCATAAAACGGACAAAACAACGTAAACTCTACAATGATGTCGCGGCGCGCGGCTTCTTTCATAAAGTCCTTCAGTCGTACAAAATAATTCTCGTTCCATTTGTTCAGATCGAATTTGTTTCCGCCGTTCCTGTATCCGGCCTGGTCGCTCCTCGCCCATGGGGCGATCAGCCGGTTAGGCGCCGGTGCGAGCGTGTTCGAGCCAATGTTGAACGCTCCCGGCGGTTCACAATACGCGCCGCTGAACACACGCGTGAGGTTTAATTTTTTTGCGTGCAGTTCATCGAGGTACGTTTTGTAATCGAAGTCGAGGTTCAGTACCGCACCGTAATGCTCAGCCGAAGTGATCAGCACAGCGGGTTTGTTTTTGTACTCGAAGTAGTGGGGATTTTCCTGGTTCAGCGAAATGGGCTGTGCCTGTGCGATCTGGGCCATGGCAATAACAATGCCCAGGGCAACGCAGCTTTTGGTCATGGCAATCGTTTATGTTTTCGGTCTATTTGAAAAGTCCGCCGATGATACCGCCGGCGCCTCCGCCTGCAAACATCGATTGCAGATCTTTCAGATCCACGTCACCGTCGTTGTCTTTGTCGAGATTTCCTGCACCAAAGCGGTTCAACAGCCCTTTAACGTCTATTCCTCCTGTTTTTCCGCCGCTCAGTTGGTTGAAGATATCCTGGATGTCAAAACTATTGTCGGACGGATCGTTCGTTTTCCTGGCAAGCTGTTCCATGGCAGGCGGAATAACTTTGGATGCGGCGTCTTTTGCCTGATCTTCATTCATGCCAAACTTGCTTTGCAACTCTTCTGTGTAATTATTGGTTGCTTCATTAACAATGCCGGCGTTGCCGCCTCCCTTAAAGTAGCCCAGCACATCGTTCAACCGGCCCGAAGCGAGGGCGTTTTGCAGCGTGGCGATGATCGAACTGCCACCCGCCTTCACGGCTTCTTCATTTTTTTCGTTGGGAATGGCGGGATTTTGAACAACGGCGTCGCCCGCGTAATTCTTCACCAGGTCAAGTAGTTTGTCTAGCATAAAAAATGATTTATAT
>CAMPGT010000226.1 GCA_946885665.1 uncultured Chitinophagaceae bacterium
CTGGAATATATCAAACTCGGCAAAGAGGAAGTGGCGCGCGGTTTATTCGAAGAATTGCTTGCGCATGATCCGGGGTATGTCGGTTCCTATTATCACCTGGCCAAGATTTTCGAGCGCAGGGGCGAAAATGAGCAGGCGATTGCATGGTACGAAAAGGGCATGGAAGCCGCCAAACGCGCGGGCGACAGGCACGCTTTAAATGAATTGACCGCCGCCTGTGAAGAGCTCACCAGTTGAATCACAAAAAATGTTGCTAACCGCGTTCATCAATCATATCAGGGACAATCGCCTTTTTCAATCGCCCGGGCGGCTGCTGCTGGCGGTGAGTGGCGGTATTGATTCCGTTGTTCTCTGCGAGCTTTGCCATCGTGCCGGCTATCTCTTTCATCTCGCCCACGTCAATTTTCAACTGAGGGGAAAGGAAAGCGATGAAGACGAGCTGCTGGTGCGTCGCCTTGCCGAACAATACAACGCGCCGCTTTACGTAAAGAAAATCGACACTAACACCTACGCGGAAACGAACAATCTTTCGATACAGGTGGCCGCCAGGGAACTGAGATACGCCTGGTTCAATGAGTTGCTCAATGAAGAACTCAGGTACGTGGTCACGGCCCATCATGCAGATGACAACATTGAAACTGTGCTGATGAATTTCTTTCGCGGCACGGGTATCACCGGACTTCGTGGTATGCTTCCCGTTACAGGCAATATTGTTCGTCCGTTGCTCCCCTTTCATAAAGAGGAGTTATTCAGGTTTGCCATGGAAAATCAACTGATGTGGCGCGAGGACAGTTCAAATGCGTCAGAAAAATATTCGCGCAACAATTTTCGACACACCATCATACCGGCTATCAGCAAAATCTATCCGTCGGTTGAGCAAAACCTAGTGAATAATATCCAGCGCTTTGCTGAAATCGAAGTGCTTTATCAGCAAGCGATCGCCATTCATAAGAAAAAACTGATTGAACAGAAAGGCGCGGAGGTGCATATTCCGGTGCTGAAATTGCTGAAGGCCGAGCCGCTGGAAACCATCGTGCACGAGATCATCAAAGATTACAGGTTTACCGCGCACCAGTCGGAAGAGGTGATTCGTTTGCTGAAGGGCAGGCAGGGAAGCTTTGTGCAGTCGCCCACGCATCGCATTATCAGGAACCGCGATTGGCTCATCATTACGCCGAACCGGCCGCCGGAGAGCCACCATGTGCTGATCAGCAAAGAGGAAGAGAAGATTGAATTTGCAGCCGGTGTGCTTGAAATGAAAATTGTTCCGGCCGGTAAGGTGAACCTCTCATCACTTCCGGGCTCGGCGTTTTTGGATGTAAAGAAGGTCACGTTTCCATTGCTACTGAGAAAATGGAGGCAGGGTGATTATTTTTATCCTTTGGGGCTGGCGAAGAAAAAGAAAGTATCGAGGTTTTTAATTGATCAGAAAGTTTCTCCCACAGACAAGGAAAATGTTTGGGTGTTGGAATCGGACAGGAGGGTATGTTGGATAGTGGGTATGCGCATTGATGACCGGTTTAAGGTAACGGATGGTACGAAGGAGGTTTTGGTTTTTAAGTTAAAATGAATTGGTTCTTAGTAAAAATGAAGGAGGTGTTGGTCTTAGTCTTAGTTAAAAGTTAAAGGTCCACCCCCGGCGCTTCGCGCCACCCCCGCCAGCGGGGGAAACATCTCCCGCCTCCCATCTCCCGCCTCCCATCTCCCGTCTTCCGCCTCCCGTCTCCCGTCTTCCGTCTCCCGTCTTCCGTCTTCCGTCTTCCGTCTCCCGTCTCCCGTCTCCCGTCTTCCGCCTCAGCTGTTCAAATAAAACCTCACCCCCTGCACAAACTGTTCAATGGCATTGTATCTGTCAGACATTGCGCCGACAATGATGAGGAACGCCACGCCAAACAAAGCACCCCACAAATGTGCGGAATGGTTGATGTTGCCGCCGCCTTTCCGGTCAAGGTAAGCAGAGATGATCAGGTACAGCGGTCCGAATACAAATCCCGGGATGATGGGAGGAATAAAAAAGAAACCAACTTTTACATAAGGCGCAATCATCAGCCCGGCAAAAACCACTGCCGACACCGCGCCCGAAGCGCCGAGACTCCTGTAGTGGTAGTTGTCGCGATTTTTGAAATAGGTGGGCAGCAGGCACACGATAAGCGCCAAAATATACAACAGCAGGTACAGCAGCCGGCCACCATTATCGAATATGGTGATGAACTGCTCTTCCACGAACCTGCCAAAAAGATACAGCGATATCATATTGAAAGCCAGGTGGGCGATGTCGGCATGGATGAACCCGCAGGTGATAAACCGGTAGTATTGCCGGTTGGAGGTAATGGCAGGCGGATAAAAGATAAGATCGTTCATCACCTTATCATTACTGAACGCCGTGAACGAAACAATGGCAGTGATGATAATAATGATGATGGTCATTGATAACATTGGGCGCTTTTTTTATAAAGATAGGCGTTAGGCACCCAAATTATGAATGGTGATATTTTTCGTTTCTGTTAATTGTGCATGCCCGGTACACCTGTTCCGCGAGGATGAGCCGTACCAGTTGATGAGGAAACGTTAGCGGAGAAAGCGACCAGCAAAGGCCGGCCCGTTGCAAAACGGTTTCATCAACGCCAAACGCACCGCCTATCAGAAAAATTACGTTGCGCGAACTTTCGTTGGCGCGCTGTTGGAGGAATGACGCAAGCTGCGGCGATGTGAGCATCTTTCCTTTTTCGTCGAGCACGATCAAATAATCTTTAGCGTCGATCATTTTTAAAACGACCGCCGCCTCTTTCTTTTTTTGCTCGTCGGGATGCGTGGACGAACTGTATTTAGGATTGGGAATGATCTTCCAGGAAACGGGAAAATAATTGGATATGCGTTTGGTAAAATCATTTACGCCGGTTTCAACAATGCGCTCATGATCTTTACCAACAGACCAGAATTGAATCTTCATACACGTTAAAAGTTAAAAGTTAAAACATAAAACGCAATGAGTGCCAAAGAATCAGGACACGCTTCTTCTTTGAATGTTTTAACTTCTAACTTTTAAAGCCTCTAATCTCTTACACACCAGAGCCGCGAATCAGGCGCAGCACAACTGCAATGACGGCGATCACCAACAGAATATGGATGAGACCACCTGCATTATAACCTAAAAATCCAATTGCCCAGGCAATAACCAATATTACAGCGATGACATATAACAAGCTTCCCATAACTAATTCTTTTTAATGAACGATGATGTATCGCCCGAATAATTGAAAATTGCTTGCCATCCTTTTCTTAGTTTTGCAATGCATGTTTAAGATGACGATCATGTCGCAGGCATGGGGAATCTTTTCTACAGTTTCCTTTAATCGTATCTTAATAATTGGATTAAATTTTTTTGGATTGACATTTTCATGATTGTGAGCAGTTAGTTTAAATGGTATGTTTATTAATATACCTTTTGCTCACCAACTAATACCGAATGAGTAAAACTATTATTGTTTCGAACAGGCTGCCGGTTAAACTCATAGAAAGCAATGGTGACTTTTCTCTTACATCCAGCGAAGGTGGGCTCGCCACCGGTCTGGGCTCGATATATCAACAGGACGACAACATTTGGGTAGGATGGCCGGGTATGGAGATTACGGACACGAATATGCAGGCGAGGATCACACAGGATCTTGAGTCGCAGAATTTGAAACCGGTTTTTTTGACGCAGGAAGAAATTTCATTGTATTACGAAGGCTTTTCGAACGAGATATTGTGGCCGGTATTTCACTACATGCCCACGTACGCCCGTTATCAACAATCATATTGGGACAGTTACCTGGCGGTAAATAAAAAATTCAGGGATACCGTTCTTGAAATCGCAGAACCCGACGATCTGATCTGGATACACGACTACCAGCTTTTACTTTTGCCCGGTCTTATACGTGCCGTACTTCCGGACATTACCATCGGCTTCTTCAATCACATCCCTTTTCCGTCATACGAGCTGTTTAGACTGATACCATGGCGGACCGAATTGCTTGAAGGTTTGCTGGGCGCCGACCTGATAGGATTTCACACTTTCGACGATGCCAGGCATCTTGTTCAATCCACAAGAAGGGTGATGCCTGCCGTTATCGCATCATCGAACGAGATCAGTTACAACAACCGCAGCGTAATTGTGGACAGCTTTCCGATGGGAATTGACAGCCGGAAATTTCACGACCTGGTAGATACGGAGACGGTGCAGGAGCAATTGCAAATGCTCGACAAGACGTTCACTAATATCAAGTTGATACTTTCTATAGACAGGCTCGATTATAGCAAGGGGATTTTGCAGCGCCTGCAGGCATTTGAACTGTTCATGCAAAAACATCCCGAACAGATCGGGAACATCGTGCTGTACATGATTGTCGTGCCTTCGCGCGATACGGTGCAGCAATACAGCAACCTGCGCGATGAGATTGACAAGTTCGTTGGCAGTATCAACGCGCGTTACCGCACGATGGATTGGCAACCGGTATTTTACTTTTATCGTGCCTTTCCTGTTGAAGAGCTGTCGGCGCTCTATGCCAAAGCCGACATCTGTCTCGTAACGCCAATGCGTGATGGAATGAATCTTGTGTGTAAAGAATACGTAGCCAGCCGTCACCATGATGATGGCGTGCTGATCCTTAGCGAAATGGCGGGAGCATCGAAAGAACTTGTTGACGCCCTCATCGTGAATCCTAATAACATCGTTGCTATTTCCGATTCAATAAGCGAGGCGCTGTCCATGCCGGCAGAGGAGGTAGGCAGGAGGATGAGAAGCATGAAAGACATCGTGATGAAATTTAATATTTCGCATTGGGTTAAATTATTTATGAACAGGTTAAATGAAGTGAAACAAATGCAGCAATCGATGTACGCCAAGCGCTTGAACCATGCAACAAGGCAGAATATAAAAAAATTCTATTCATATACTTCCCGCCGTCTCATCTTCCTCGATTACGACGGAACACTGGTTGGCTTTGCGGCAAACATTGAAATGGCTGCGCCGGATGCAGAATTATTCGAACTGCTCACTAACCTCTCAGCGGATCCTGCCAACAGGGTGGTAATCGTGAGCGGCAGAAACCCGCAGTTCCTGGAAAAATGGCTCGGTAGGCTCAATGTTGATATTATCTCCGAACACGGTGCGTGGTCGAAACCGCGAAACGGAACATGGCAAAGCGTACCCGGACTCAATTCATTGTGGAAGAAAGACATTTATCCCGTTCTTGAAACATTTACCGACAGAACGCCCGGCGCATTCATCGAAGAAAAAGATTTCTCGCTCGTGTGGCACTATCGCAAAGTGGAAGACAGTCTTGGTGAACTGAGGACGGGAGAGCTGGTCAATACACTCAGGTATCTGGTCGAAGATAAGGGCCTGCAGTTATTACCCGGCAACAAGGTCGTGGAAATTAAGAACATCGAAATCAACAAAGGCAAAGCGGTGTTCAACCTGATGCAGGAAGGCGAATATGATTTTATCATGGCGCTGGGCGACGATCACACCGATGAAGACATTTTCAAGGCATTGCCGCAAACCGCTATTACCATCAAGGTGGGCAGCTCCGTTTCCGCGGCGCGGTTTTATACGGGTGATTACCGCGATGTTCGCGGGTTCCTGAAAGACATGATGGCGAACAGGGATATCGTCAGTAGTGAGAGTAACTGACGTTTTGTTCAACGGCCTGGTCGAGGAAATTCGGAATAACGTGCGAGTAGGTCCAGCCGATTGTCGCGGGATCACTCAGCAGATGGATCATCGACTGCCATTTATCGAGGCCGTGATTTTCAATGACCATTTCTTTTTTATCGTTGCGGTGAAGGTAAGAGGTCATTCCCCCGGGTTCCACTTCGGGATGGAACTGCGTGCCGAGCATATAATCGTTAAAGCGCAGCGCCATCACTGCGCGTTCCAGCGGCACATGGGGACGTTCCTTTTCGATGGCAAGTATGCAGGCACCGATCGCTTCGAGTTTTTCGTAGTTCGGTTCAATTACCTGGTAGTCCCGGTTTTCAACAGCATAAAACGGATCGGGCAGTCCATTGAAAATGGGCTCGTCTTTGCCTTTTTCAATGATGTGCACCGGGAACACACCGAAGGCGGTTGACTTCCTTTTTGCCACATTGGCCACATCGAAATACCTGCACGCGAGTTGGAAGGAATGGCAAATAAAAAGAACGTGTTTTTTTCTTTGGTCCTTATTTGCCGGACTGTCGTTGTATTGCTCAATTTCATGGATCCAGTTAAAATACTGCATTTCCCATTCCGCACCTTCGCTGTCGATGGGAGAACCCGGTCCGCCTGTCGAGATGTAGATGTCGTAACCGGCGCCCGGTAACTGGCCTTTCAGGCGCACGTCGAATTCATCGTATTTTAGTTGGAGATCATGCTCCCGGCAGTAGTCGTGTACAATTTGCCTGATGCATCTCATTCCCTGGTTCGGTTCACCCTCGTAGAGAT
>CAMPGT010000227.1 GCA_946885665.1 uncultured Chitinophagaceae bacterium
TAATGAAGTTGATCGGCCCTTCGGTAAATTAATTTTGATTTTTAAGCAGCTTTGATTTATGTTTGTCGCACCTTGCTTAAACGTTTAACCGAAAAACGGAAATCATGCCCACACACAACGAGCGCCGGTCATTTCTCAAGCAACTTACTCTCGGCGGCGTCGGCGCCGCAATAACGCCGGCAGATATTTTTGTCGCGGAACGCACAGCAAAGGAAAACACCAGGCAGAAAAACGTTGCCTACACGTCGCAGCAGCAGCGAGCATTCAACGCCGCTTACGAAGGCGACCACCTGAACAGGATAGCCTTTCCCATCGGCGGCATCGGCGCCGGCATGTACTGCCTCGAAGGCACGGGCGCCATCTCGCACATGAGCATCAGGCACAAACCGGAAGTCTTTAACGAACCCGGCATGTTCGCCGCCATCTCCGTCAAAGGCGATGATCCGAAAGCAAAAGTGCTGGAAGGAGCCGTTCCCGAGTGGAAATTTTTCGGACAAAGAGGCACTGGTAACGGCGCAGCGGGAACAACATACGGTCTGCCGCGCTTTAAAAATGCCAAATTCAAAACAAGATTTCCTTTTGCAGATATCGATCTCGACGATCCTAAATTTCCGCTGAAAGTAAAAATTACCGGATGGAGCCCGTTCATTCCAACCGATGAAGACAATTCCAGCCTGCCCGTAGGCGGCATCGAATATACCTTTACGAACAATTCATCATCGTCACTCGAGGCCATCTTCTCTTTCAATACAAAGAATTTCCTCGCGGCCGACGAAGGCGATGATGCGATCACCGCCACCGCTAACGGGTTTATCCTCCATCGCTCCGGCACCACCGAAAAACCGCACCTCCAGGGAAGTATCGCCTACTTTACCGATGAACCGGGAACGGTTGTGGATCATTGCTGGTTTCGTGGCGGATGGTGGGACCCCCTCACCATGGCATGGAACACCGTCAAAGAAGCAAAGACGATCGCAAAAGAACCCGTAGAGAAAGACGCTCCGGGCGCGTCGCTCTACGTTCCGTTTACCCTCGCCGGCGGCGCCACGAAAACAATACGGCTGATGTCGGCCTGGTATGTTCCGGAATCCGACCTGCAGGTGGGGAAATATGACCTCGACGAAAAAAGGGACTGCTCGCCGGGCGAAGGATGCTGCAGCGGACCCAATGACCTCGGCGAAGGCGCTCCAAAGCAAAGTCCATCTACTAAATATAAGCCCTGGTATTCGAACCGCTTCGCGGGTATCAATAACGTGATCGATTATTGGAAAGAGAATTATTCCACGCTCCGCCGGCAGAGTTCTCTTTTCTCAGAAGCATTTTATGCTTCGACGCTGCCGCCGGAAGTGACCGAAGCCATTGCGGCCAATCTCACCATCATCAAATCACCAACGGTCCTGCGCCAGTACGACGGAAGGTTATGGAACTGGGAAGGCTGCGGCGACGAAGGCGGCTGCTGTCACGGCTCATGCACGCACGTTTGGAACTACGCGCAAGCGATCCCTCATTTGTTTCCCGCCCTTGAAAAAACTTTGCGGAACACTGAATTCTGCGAAAACCAGAATAAACTGGGCCACCAGGGATTCAGGGCAAACATGCCCATCGGTCCGCTGGTGCACGACTTTCACGCAGCAGCCGACGGGCAGCTCGGCGGCATCATGAAAGTGTACCGCGAATGGCGGACCACCGGCGATACCGACTGGTTAAGGAAGATCTACCCGATGGTGAAAAAGAGCATGGACTATTGCATCGGCGTTTGGGATCCACGCAAAAAAGGCGTGCTCGAGGAGCCGCATCACAACACCTACGACATCGAATTCTGGGGGCCCGACGGTATGTGCAGCAGTTTTTACCTGGGTGCCTTAAGGGCATTCGCAGAAATGGGGAAGTCCCTGAAGAAAGATGTGAAACCTTACGTGGAGCTTTACAAAAAAGGTAAAGCATACGTCGAAACAAAACTATTCAATGGCGAATTTTTCATCCAGGAAATAAAGGTCGAGGGACTGAACGCACCCGATCCCGCAAAAGCGAAATCATTTGGCGGCGACTATTCCCCCGAGGCGGTAGCGCTGTTGAAAAAAGAGGGCCCAAAGTACCAGTACGGTACGGGTTGCCTGAGTGATGGCGTTTTGGGCGACTGGATCAGCCGGGTTTGCGGACTTCCCGACATTCTCGATCCGCAAAAAATTACCAGCCATCTCCTGGCCGTACATAAGTACAACTTAAAAAAAGATCTCAGCGAACACGAAAATCCACAGCGGCCGGCTTATGCCCTCGGTAATGAAGGCGGACTCCTGCTTTGCTCGTGGCCCAATGGCGGCAAATTGTCGCTGCCGTTTGTGTACAGCGATGAAGTATGGACAGGCATCGAATACCAGGTGGCGGCACACCTCATGTTGATGGGAAGAACGGAAGAAGGGCTGGAAATTGTGAGAATAGCGCGCGACAGGTACGATGGCCGGGTCAGAAATCCTTTCAATGAATACGAATGTGGACACTGGTATGCCAGGGCCATGTCGAGCTACGGCATGATCCAGGGATTGACGGGTGTGCGCTATGATGCAGTTGATAAAACTTTGTACGTGGATTCAAAAGTGGGCAACTTTAAAACCTTTTTATCTACGGCAACAGGTTTTGGTACGGTCACTTTCAAGTCGGGCAAACCCTCGGTAGAGGTGGTGCATGGCAGCATCGACGTAAAGAAATACATTGTTTCGGGTAAAGAATGGCAGGCATGACATCCGTTATGAAAAATACGGTTGTGTCGTTCCGGTACGTAATGATGAATGATAAAGGCCAGGTGCTGGAAGATACCACTTCAGGTGTGCCTACCCGTTATCTTCATGGTTCGGATGACCTTTCAGCGGTGCTGCAACGGCAGATGGAAGGATTGACAGCAGGAGAAAGTACGACGGTATCCTTAAGTGAATCGGCCGGCGATTTTCGGTTCAGGGTGTTCATCGACGGCGTGCGTCCGGCAAAAGAAAATGAAGTGTTGCTGGGGTATCCCCTCGAAGTCGATTGCGACGAGGATTGTGAGTGCCATAAAAATTAGATCATGCAGGTACATCTCTTAAGCGGATTTTTGGGAAGCGGCAAAACAACGGCGATACAACAGGCTTGCCGCTCCCTGCTAAGCAGCGGTGTGAGCGTGGGCGTGATCACCAACGACCAGGGAATTAAACTGGTGGACGGGTACTTTTTCAAAAAACTCGGCATCCCGGAGCGCCAGGTGGGTAACGGTTGTTTCTGCTGTAACTATAATGATCTTGACGAAAAGATGAACGAGCTGGTAGAGGAACACCATCCGCAGGTCATTTTCGCCGAATCGGTGGGCACGTGTACCGACATCGTGGCCACCGTTATGAAACCTCTTTCACGCTACAATAAAATAGGGCACGTAACACTTACCACCGTCGCCGATGCGCGACTGCTCGAAATGGTGATCAACAACAGCAGCACGTTTGATCAGGATGTGCAATACATTTTTTTCAAGCAACTGGAAGAAGCGGGCCTCATCGTTGTGAACAAAACCGACCTTGTTGATGAAGCGTCGCTGTCTAAAATAAAAGAATACCTCTTGCGTAATTATCCCGGCAGCAATGTCATTCTTCAATGCAGTATTGTGGAAGACGGCGTTGCCGAATGGCTGGGAGTCATCTCCCAACCAGCAAAACCGGAATTGAAATCGCTGGAACTGAATTATGAAACGTATGCATCCGGAGAAGCAAAGATGGGCTACCTCGACCAGCAGCTAATGTTCCGCTCATCCACCGGAAATGCCATGCATGATGCGCTTGCCGTCATCCGTGTTTTTTTGGAAAAGGTGGGAAGTGCCGGTGTGCCGGTCGGCCATCTCAAGTTTTGGCTGAACGATACGCATAAGCTGAGCTTTACGGCAACTACTTCTTCGGAATTTCCTCCGGGTAACGAAATAGAAAATGCATCGGTCTGTGCGCTCATCGTGAACGCGCGGTTGCAGGCAGAGCCCGGACAACTGTATGCCATGATGAGCGACGCCATCAAAACAACACCGGCCCATGTGGAGGTCGTCAATTCATCGTTCTTTAAACCAGGTTATCCAAAGCCTGTACACCGCATCGAAAACTAAACGTGAAAACAATTGAACAAAAAAGTTTCCATAAAAGATATTGCGAACAAGGTAGGGGTTTCAGTGGCGTCTGTTTCTTATGTACTCAATAACAAAGAAAAAGAGGCCAGGGTGGGGAAGGATCTCGCCGCGCGCATTCGCAAGGCCGCACTGGATCTCAATTACCAGCCCAACCTCATCGCCAGGAGCTTGCAGAGCGGCAGGTCGTGGACGATAGGGTTGATCGTGGCCGACATTTCCAATCCGTTCTTCAGCAGCATCGCGCGGATCGTGGAAGACGAAGCCAGCATGCACAATTACACGGTTCTTTTTGGCAGCTCGGACGAAAACGCCGAGAAATCACAAACACTCATTAATACTTTGATCAAGCGGCAGGTGGACGCGTTGATCATTGCCCCTGCAGAAAAAACGGAAGACCAGATCAAGGCGCTTCGCAAGATCAATTTTCCCTTCGTGCTGATCGACCGGTATTTTCCGAACGTGGACACCAATATTGTCCGGATCAACAACTTTGACGCGTCGTACCAGGCAGTGAAGCATCTTTATCAGAATGGCTATCGCAACATCAGCATGGTAGCGTATAATACGAATCTGCAGCACATGGCCGACAGAAAGAAAGGATTTCTGAAAGCGTTGAAGGACCACGGACTAAAGACCAATAAATTGTCTTTGCTCGAAAGCAGCTACGAGCAGTTGGATAAGGACATGGAAAAGCTGATGAAGGATGCGCTCGACAGGAAAACAAATGCGCCCGATTCGTTTTTATTTGCCACCAACTCTCTTGCCGTTAAAGGCCTGAAGGAAATTTCGAAGAGAAACATCCGCATTCCGGACGATTTGGGTGTGGTGAGCTTCGATGAAAGCGAGGCGCTCGATTTTTTTTACTCGCCGGTAACGTATATTAATCAAACCACGGACCTCATCGCCAAGGAAGCAGTGAATATGCTCGTCAGGCAGATGAAAGCCGTTAAAGAAGATAAGCTGAAAATTAAGCCTGAACAAACGGTGATCAATGCCACGCTGGTGGTGCGAAAATCATCGCGAAAGAAAAAATAGCGTGTATTGTCAACAATTTAATCGATACCATGAGTAAATATTTAATCATAATATTCGCGATCATGACATTAGCTTGCAACAACCAGGATGAACCTCGTGAAAAAGGGCCAACCTCCCCGGCAGCGGCGGGTACTTTCAGTTACGATGCGCAGTTTTTAGCGAAATACGATTCGGGGCTGGTGCGGCTTGCGAACGACGAGGCCGCCATTCTTGTTTCTCCGAAATACCAGTCGAAAGTCTTTACCTCCACCGCTACCGGCGATTCGGGTAAAAGCTTTGGGTGGATCAATTACAAAGCATTCGACGCACCTTATGATCCGCACATGAACGGGTATGGCGGAGAAAACCGTTTGTGGCTCGGCCCCGAAGGAGGTAAGTATTCGCTGTATTTTAAAAAGGGCGACTCCATGGTGTTCGATAATTGGAAAACGCCGGCGCCCATCGACACTGCTGCCTGGGAAGTGACGAAAGAAGGTGGCAGGTCGGTAACAATGGCGAAAGATATGAGTCTTGCAAACTACGCCGGCGCCACTTTGCCGATGAATGTTGAACGTACCATTACGCTGTTGGATAAGACGCAAATTGAACAGGCCCTTTCTTTGACGCTTGGCGATGCCGTGAAATATGTGGGTTATGCAACGGAAAATGTCTTAAAGAACACAGGCAGTGACGGGTGGACGGAGAAAACCGGTATGCCGAATATCTGGATACTCGATATGTTCAATCCTTCGGATTCAACGACAATAGTGGTTCCATATAAAGCTGCCGCCAAGGGAGAAAAGGTGGCGACGACTGATTATTTTGGAGAGATAGGAAAGGACAGGATCAAACTGGATGGCAATACATTGTTTTTTAAGGCCGATGGAAAGAGCAGGGGTAAGTTGGGTATCGTTCCGAAGTATGCGATGAATGTGAGCGGCAGTTACGATGCGGAACACAATATGCTTACGGTTGTGACTTTCGATGTTGACAATAACGCGAAATATCTCAACCAGGAATGGACCACCAGCAAACCGGTATTCAGCGGCGATGCCTCGAATGCGTATAATGATGGTCCGCTGTCCGATGGTTCGCAAATGGGACCGTTTTATGAACTGGAAAGTGTGTCGCCCGCTGCGGCCCTTGCTCCCGGTGAGACTTTGGTTCATCGGCATAATGTGTATCATTTTACCGGTAGCAAACAACAGTTGAATGAGATTGCGACGAAAATGCTTGGTGCATCTGTAGAGGAGATTGAAGGCGTGTTTTAAGGAAGAATCAAATATTTCTAAGAAAAAGAATTAAATAATAAAA
>CAMPGT010000228.1 GCA_946885665.1 uncultured Chitinophagaceae bacterium
GTGCAATCCCGCCAGCGGGGGATACCTTTGCGAGCTCTTTCGCGCCTTTGCGTGCAATCCCGCCAGCGGGGGATACCTTTGCGAGCTCTTTCGCGCCTTTGCGTGCGATCCCGCCAGCGGGGGATACATTTGCGAGCTCTTTCGCGCCTTTGCGTGCGATCCCGCCGGCGGGGGAAACTGTTTGCGCGTTTGCATGACATTCCATTACCCGAAAATACTTTATTCAGCCAAAACAAAACCGGCTGTGGAAACAGCCGGTCATTACGCAGTATAAAAATAAAACCTAAACCAACTTCATTTTTACGGGATCCCAGTGGATCACCTTATTCTGAAAATAACTTTCATTGCAGGCAAGGCACGGCGCTGCCGCCCTAAACCCAAAAACCGCATCTTCAACAACAGGTTTGCCCGTCTTTATGCTTTCAAAGAAATTACTGAAATGCGCAACATGGTCACTAAACCCTGATGGCGCCACATAAGTGATATCGGGCTGGGTTTGCGGCTTCTGATCTTCCTCGGAATATTTTCTCGCATGTTCCGCCTTCAGCCGTTCCTGCATCTCGTTAGTAAACGTGTGCAGCGAATCCCAACCCCCGATCGCCGGCGCCTTCGCCATCTTCCTTCTCTTCACCGTCACCTTTCGCTCGCTCACGAACATCACCCCGTCAGAGCCGGTAATTTTGGTGTAACCCGTTTCACCTTCTCCACTCACAAAATTTACGTGCAGCGACACCTGGAACGGTGCGTGCCGTTCTGTTTCGGAGTATTCCAGCACGGCGCTCATCACGTCGGGCACGTTCCTGCCGTCTTTCCAGTAAGTAAGATCGCCGAGCGAATAAATTTTAGAAGGACCCAGTGAACCAGTTAAAAAATGCAGGCCGCTCAGCAGGTGAACATAAAGGTCGCCCGCCATGCCTGTGCCATACTCCCTGTAATTTCTCCACCTGAAGAAACGTTTGTCGTCGAACGGCATTTTCTTTTGCTGGTTCGATTGGTAACGTTCCCAGTCGATGGTGTTGGGAGATGAATCAAGCGGAATGGTGTAGTTCCAGGCTCCCAACGCACTCTGGCGGGTGTTCACCGCTTCAACTGCATTGATGGTGCCTATCTCGCCGGCTTCGTACAATTCTTTTGCCTTCGCGAATCCCAGGCTGCTCACACGCTGACTGCCTACCTGGAACACGTTCTTCGTCGCCTGCTGTGCCTTCACCACTGCCGCTCCCTGCTCAATTTTATGCACCATAGGCTTTTCACAATACACCGCTTTTCCTTTTTTCAGCGCATCTATGCATATTTTGTCGTGCCAGCTATCGTTAGTGGCTATAATTACCGCGTCCACATCTTTTCTGTCCAGCACTTCTTCATAGCGTTTCGTGGTGAATACGTGGGCGCCAAATAATTCCTTCGCATGCTCGAGCCTTCCCGAATACAAATCGGCGCATGCCACAATTTCAACGCCGGGCACTTTCAATGCAGCCTGCATATCATTATATCCCTGTATGCCCATGCCAATGCCGGCCACGCGGATATTATCGGTTGGTGTAAAAACAGGGGGCGCCTGCATCATCACCTTTTGGCTTCCGGCCTCGAAGGCGGCAAGGTCCTTAGTGGTGAGCAATGCCGCGGTTCCGCCAAGCTGTTGTAAAAAACGTCTTCTGTTTGCCATAATGTTGATTAAAAGGGTCAGGATTTCATGAGAAATTCATAATTGTGTTTGATGCTCTCAAATGCCGTGTTCGTATATTCTTCCTGCTCCACGAAAAAGTATTTGAGGCCCGACTTACCCGCATTGCCCAGCATCTTCCTTATATCCAGGTCGCCCTTTCCGAATTCGGTGCTGTGCTTTTTTGCAATCACCATATCCTTCAAATGCCACAGCGGAAACCTGCCCGGGTGCTTGTCAAAATATGTAACAGGATCATTGCCGGTTACCACTACCCAACCGAGATCGAGCTCCATATTGACATATTGCCGATCGGTGTTTTCGAGCAACACATCGTAAAGCGTGCTGCCGCCGTCCTTCTCGAATTCATAATCATGATTGTGATAGCCGAACGAAAGGTTCGATTTCTTGCATGCCTCCCCTGCTTTATTGAAAGCATCGGCAGTCTTTTTATAATTGGCGACTGTCTGCCCCTTAAAAGGCATTGATGACACAATCAAATATTCCTGGCCCGTTTCTGCGGCCTCATCGATGGTTTTCTGCCATTGATCGTCCATGTGCACATGGCCACTGCGGAGCGTCATTCCCAGGTCGCCCACCACCTTTTTAATCTCTTTCGCACTGAGGCCATAATAATTTCCCTTGTCGCTACGCGCCGACTCAAGCTCCTTGTAACCGATTTTGGCCAGCAATTTCAACGTGCCCACAGCATCGTTCAGCATTTCCTTGCGAACGGTGTACAATTGAATGCCTACATCATTCATCTTCTCAACGCCGACCTTCAGCGGCAAGTAAAAGCCCGCTGTCAGCAATGCGGAATTTTTTAGAAAATCACGCCTGGTTTTCATTTTTTGTGTTTGTAGTGTTAAAAATATTATTTCATTTTTTGTTGAACTTCATCCAGTCTATAAAAGCTATCCTTTCGTCAGTACCCGAACCGTTCCTGAATACCAAATAGATGTTACGCCTCCCCCAAACCGGCTTTACCAGCAGCTTCGATTGCTGCCACTGGCCCCTTTCTTTTTTCTCCAGCGGCAGTTGCCCAAGCAGCGTTCCATTTGCCGAATCGAGCCGCAGCTCAAGCATACTCCCTTCCACCCTGCTGAACATCCGGAACCCGACAGATCCTATATCCGTAAGATCAATTTCCGGCAGGCTCATGTAAGCGCCGTTCCTGATGTTGCCAACAAATACGGTGTTCGTACCCGGCATTTGCGACTGGTTCATCTTTTTATCCAGCACCATGTCTTCCGCCTCCACGGTGGCGTTCCTCAATATCAGCATCACGTTGCTGCTCAACGGGCCAATTCCCGTTGCACCCCTGTCGGTATAACCTGCACGCATCACATAATATCCCGACGACCGTGTTTGACGGTGATCATCAGGCGCAAGGGTCCCCCGCATCGGCAGCAACCGCTGCTTTTCGTTAACCGACAAAATATACTTCACCATCTCAGCGGCCTCTTCCTTTGTGTGCTGCGGATGAGCCGCCATCATGTTTTCTCCCCAATTGCCATTGCCGCCGCTGATGATTTTGCCGGCTAAAGTTTCAATCACATTTTTACCTTTATAACGGTCAGCAATAGCTGAATAAGCCGGCCCAATCGAATTGCTCGTGAGCGTATGGCAGGTCTTACAGTCGCTTTTTTAAAGCAGGTTTTTTACCTTTATATATTTCAACCCACCCTGTATTTCCGAATCAGGCGGCAGCAGCGCAAGGTCCTTTCCTTCTTTGAGGTAATCGAAGTACACATGTACATCGCTTTCCGCTATCCCATTTCCAATGGTGCCGTCCTCCCGGTCTTTCACCTCCACCGAATAATTCAGTTTCTCGTTATCGAAATAAAAGGATCGGTTCGATCCGCTGGTGCCAAGCTCTACTGCCGGCCTGTCGTTCCCTACTTTTATTTCCAACTGCGCCGTCGAAGATTTTCCCTGTTCGTCTGTTACGGTCACACTGGGTTTGTAGATGCCCGGCGTTGCATAGACCGCAGTGGCATGATCGCCTTTGTTATTTTTAACGCTGCCGCCCTGCAGGTTCCAGGAATATTTGAGCTGGCCATTGTTGTCAAAATCAAACGAGCCCGCAGCACATAAATTTACCGTTAGCGGCGCAGCGCCGACAGTTTCATCTGCCTGTATCTGCGCCACAGGTTCGCGATTGCCCGCAACATAGCTGATCTTTACCAGCCTGGAATCGGGATTATGTGCAAAGTAGTTTGCACCATATTGCAGCACATACATGGCGCCGTCGGGACCAAACTTAATATCGATGGGCTTGTACCACTCGTGCGAAGGTAAAAACGGCTCAACACTGGCGTAATTTGTATCGCCGTCGAACGATACCACTTTCACAAAGCTTCTTGCCCACTCGAAGATGAACCACTTGCCATTGTAGTATTCCGGGAATTTTGATTTCGCGTTTTTATAATCATCGGCATAATAGAGGGGTCCGCCCATTGCGCTTCGAGAACCCTGCCCCAGCTCGGGAAATTCCGGCGATGCACCATAAGAGTACCACATCATCGCTTTTCTTGCGGGCGGCAAGACTTTCGAGCCTGTGTTGTTCGGTGAATTGTTCTCCGGCCGCCCGGGGTTGAACTTCGGCCCTATCTTATTCGTAGCGAAGTCGAAATCGGCATAAGCTTTATTATCCGCCACAAAATATGGCCACCCGTAATTGCCGGGGCTCTTTGCCTGGTTGTATTCATCATAGCTTTGCGGCCCGCGTTCGCTGGAAACACCGCCATCCGGTCCCACATCGCCCCAATACACATAACCGTTGCGCGGGTCAACAGTGAACCGGAAAGGATTGCGTGCACCCATCACATATATCTCCGGCTTTCCCTTTGATCCGTCTTTCGGAAATAAGTTGCCGTCAGGAACTGTGTAAGTCCCGTTTGCCTCAGGATGTATCCTCAATATTTTTCCCCGCAAGTCGTGCGTGTTGCCCGAAGACTTCTGCGCATCGAAGGGCATGCGTCCCGGCCGTTCGTCGATAGGTGTAAAACCGTCCGATTCTTTTGAGCTGGTGTTGTCGCCAGTGGAGATGTACAGGTTGTTGCCCGGACCAAAAGTTAAATGCCCGCCCGAGTGACAGCAGGTTTCACGCTGGGTGGGAATTTCGAGGACAATTTTTTCAGACGACATGATAATACTGTCACCCCGCATTTCGAATCGCGACACGTTCTGTTTGGCTACATCGCCAACCGGCGAATAATTAATATAGATCCAATGATTTGTTTCAAAGTCGGGATCGAGCGTCACACCGAGAATACCATCTTCATAATTTCCCGATATATTCACATCCATGCAACCGACAATGCGCGTTTCTTTTTTCGCAGGGTCATACAATTTGATATTTCCCCTTCTTTCAACAAACAGTACGCGGCCGTCTTTAAAGATCACCATTTCCATCGGCTCATACATATAAGTATCCAGCACTTCCGTCACAAACCTGTTTTCTTCGGGCACCGGTAATGTTACTGCATCATCATAATCGGGCCGGCCATTATCAGCAATGTAACCGGTTCCTTTGTCAACCACCTGCGGGCTCAAAGGTGATGCGTGCGCAGCCAAAAATATCTTCCCGTTTTCATGCTTCCCCTGCCAGTAGTTATCTTTTGAAGCGTTCAGCTTGTCGTTCAGCGCATTCATCCACGGCCAATTGGTGACCGTATCGCGGCGTTCGTTGACCGACATCCAGCTTCCGCCTGCTTCGATAAAACGTTGCAAAGCCGGCTTCTGCCGGTAGTTAAGCGCTTCGGGAAGCACGTCAATAAAAATCAGTGAAGATATCTGCTTCAATGAATCTTCCATCAGCCAGTTGATGTTACTGGTGGTGTCGAGCCTGATATTGCGCTGTTCTGCTGCCTTCCTGATATCCTGCAGTATTTGCGGATCGGTGTTCGAAGAATTGACCAGCGCCATCCATCGTCCCGGCTCGGGTGCACTACAGCCATTCATCAGCAAAAAGGTGATGCTGCAAATGAACGGACCGATTATTTTTCTTAGGGCAGGTATTTGTTTTCTCTTCATCAGTGTATAATACAATGTTATTTGATGTCGGCGCTGTTGCTTACAAACGCAATCTTTTTGCTGTCGGGCGACCATGACGGCGTGTTGATGCTGCCCTGTCCGCCATACACATACCCGATCACTTTCACGTTTTTAGGATCATCAACCGGCGCGAGGTGCAAATAAACATGTTTGTAAAAGGGATGATCATCCGATTTTGCTTCTTCTTTCAGGAAAGATAAGTACACCATCCATTTCCCGTCGGGAGAAATATGCGGGAACCAGTCGTGAAAATCTCCGGCAGAAACCTGTTCCTGCTCACTGCCGTCGGCTTTCATCCGCCATATCTTCATGTCGCCGGTACGGTTAGAATTAAAGTAAATGTATTTGCCATCGGGCGTGTACTCCGAACCGTCATCAAGTCCTTTGGCCGTGGTCAGTCTCTTTTCCTTACCTCCCTTTGCCGGTACCTCGTAGATGTCGAATTCGTCACTGCGCTGGCCGGTGAAGACAAGTTTCGTTCCGTCGGGCGACCAGCCATGCAGGTACGAAGGACCCTTCGGTGTAATCTGCCTGGGAGTTCCGCCGGTCACGGGAACAGTAAATATCACCGAGCCGCCGGCCTTTTGCACGCCGCTGCTGAGGCCGATCATTTTACCGTCGAAAGACAGAACGTGGTCGTTATTGTTGTTCTTCACATCGCCGGTATTGACGACCTCCGCCTTTTTCGCGTCAAGGTCAAAGCGGTAGATCAGGCCGCCGCTGTTATA
>CAMPGT010000229.1 GCA_946885665.1 uncultured Chitinophagaceae bacterium
GCATCGTTTTGTACAGTGGGTAAGGGTAAGCTCGCCTGTTGTGCCTTTTCATTATTCTCCAGTTGCTGAACGATCGAGTTCAGTTCCTTTAGATTCCGGCGTTGCCGGTTGTTGTTGATGAGCAGGATGGCGGTGAACACCAGCATCAGCAGGCAGGCGGCCACGATACCATAGAGCAGTTTTTTGTCTGATGATTTATTCCTGGCTGCGGGTGGAACGTATGTTTCATCAGTCCTTGCGGCGACTGCAGCCGCGGCAGTGTTGTGTGTTTTTTCGGGGAACAGGGGAGGCGTTTTTTCTACTTCATGGGCTTCGACTGCCGGTTGTGCTTCTGCCGGTTTCGACTTTCTTACCGGCGGGGAGCTTAGACCTCCGGGGAAATTGATATAGACTTTTTTTGTCGAATTCTCCAGTTCGACTACTGCCGGTGCCGCCGGTGCCGGTTCAAATCGCTTGTGGTCCTCAGATGGCTGCGCGGGTTTTTTATAGAACCGGTCGAATGGCTGCTCTTCGACCGCCGGCGCATAAGGTTTCAGTTCTTCGACTTCGCTCGGGTAGCGCCAGGCGGCGCTTTTTCCTTCGAGCCAAACCAGGTCGTAGGCCTTGATGCCCATTTGTATGATTTCGTCGACGGTGTAGGGGCCGGATTGCTTATTGTCGCGTAACAAGAGGTACTTGTTCATATACGAGAAAATTAAGGGGAGAAAGGCCTAATAAAGTTAGATGAATTATTCATTAAGGGATAGTTAAAGAACGGCAAACGGCAATCGGCAATGAACAGGCAGATGCCCGGAAGCGAAAATCTATTCGTTGAACAAGAGTTTTCTTTTTGGGATAGAATCAACATAAGTCGTCATCTCCCATTGTCGATTGCCGTTTGCCGTTTGCCGATTTTCCATGGTTTTCTCCCCTGAAATCGGTAAATTTGCCAGCCTTCGTAAAGCGTATCTTTTACCCAGGAAATCATTGAAAAACAAAGCCTAATCTTACTAATGGAAGAGAACAATCTCACTCCGGACCAGACAAACGATAACAATAGAATTTTACCCGTAAACATCGAGGAACAGATGAAAACGGCCTACATCGACTACTCCATGTCGGTGATTGTGGGACGTGCCCTTCCCGATGTTCGCGACGGCTTCAAGCCCGTTCACCGGCGCGTGCTGTTTGCTATGAACGAACTCGGCATCCACTTCAACAAACCCTTTAAAAAATCGGCGAGGATAGTCGGGGAAGTACTCGGTAAGTTCCACCCGCACGGCGACAAATCGGTTTACGATTCCATGGTGCGCATGGCACAGGAATGGAACATGCGTTACACGCTGATCGACAAGCAGGGAAACTTCGGCAGCCAGGACGGCGACGGCCCCGCGGCCATGCGTTATACGGAGGCCCGACTGCAACGCATAGCCGAAAGCATGTTGATGGACATCGAAAAAGATACCGTAGACTTTCAGCTCAATTTCGACGATTCGCTGGAAGAACCCTCCGTCCTTCCCACACGCATCCCAAATTTACTTATCAATGGCTCCAGCGGTATCGCCGTGGGCATGGCCACAAATATTCTCCCTCATAACCTGAGCGAGGTGATTGACGGCTGTATCGCGTTTATTGATAACCGCGAGATCACGGTCGAGGAGCTGATGCAACATGTGAAAGCTCCCGATTTTCCCACCGGCGGAACCATCTATGGCATGGAGGGCGTTAAAGCGGCCATGCATTTCGGACGGGGCAGGGTAGTGCTGCGGGGTAAACTTCATATCGACACAAAACCCAGCGGCCGTGAAACTATCGTCATTACCGAGGTGCCCTACCAGGTGAGCCGCGACTCGCTATGCGACCGCATCGGCCAGTTGGTAAATGAGAAAGTCATAGAAGGCATCGCGCACGTCAACAATGAATCTAACGGTAAGGAAGGAACTAGGATCGTTATCGACCTGAAAAGGGATGCGATCGCGAACGTCATCGTTAACCAACTCTATAAATACACCGAACTGCAAACTTCCTTCGGCATCAACAACGTGGCGCTGGTAAAAGGAAGGCCGCGTACGCTGAGTATTCGTGACATGATCGGCGAGTTTGTCGAATTCAGGCACGAAGTGGTGGTTCGCCGTACCCAATTCGAATTGAAGGAAGCCGAGAAAAAAGCACACCTGCTGAAAGGCTATCTCATCGCACTCGACCATCTCGACGAAGTCATCGCGCTCATCAGGTCTTCCGAAACACCTGAAAAAGCTAAGGAAAACCTCGTCAATGCCGGATGGGGGCTCGATGAGATACAGGCAAAGGCGATTCTTGAAATGCGCCTGCAAAGGCTCACCGGCATGGAGCGCGAGAAGATCAAAGAAGAGTACGAAGAATTGATGAAGCTGATTGCGCACCTGAAAGAGCTTCTCGGTAACGAGGCGATGCGTTATGACGTCATCAAAGCCGAATTGGTTGAAGTTAAAGACAAATTTGGCGACGAAAGAAAAACAGAAATTACCTACCTCGACGACGAGGTGAGCATAAAGGATCTCATCAAGGAAGAGGACGTGGTGATCACCATTTCTCATCACGGATACATCAAAAGAACCTCGGCAACCGAATATCGCCAGCAGCGGCGCGGCGGCAGGGGAGCGATTGGCGGACGCACCAGGGAGGAGGATTACATCGAGCACCTGTTCGTGGCGTCAACCCATTCGACCATGCTCTTTTTCACCGAAAAAGGAAGGTGCTACTGGCTCAATATCTACCAGATCCCCGAAGGAGAAAAGAACAGCAAGGGCAGGGCCATTCAAAACCTGATACAAATACCGCCCGACGACAAGGTCAGGGCCATTATAGACGTAAAAGATTTTGGTGACAAGGATTTTGTAAATAGTCATAATATTGTTCTCTGTACCAAGAAAGGGATCATTAAGAAAACCGCTCTTGAAGACTTCAGCAGGCCGCGTCAAACCGGCGTAAACGCTATCACAATCAATCCCGGAGATGAACTAATAGAGGCGCGGCTCACCGATGGAAACTGCGAGATCATGATGGCCGTCAAATCGGGCAGGGCCATCCGCTTCCCGGAAGTCAAGGTGAGAGCGACCGGAAGGGGAGCGATCGGCGTGGCTGGTATAGAAGTTGAAGACGATAAAGACGAGGTGGTTGGCATGATATGTGTCAATATTGGAGACAAGTCGAAAACCGTACTGGTGGTGAGTGAAAAGGGATATGGAAAGAGGACGGAAGTCGAAGAATACCGGGTTACCAACAGGGGAGGGAAAGGCGTAAAAACGATCAGCGTTACGGAAAAGACAGGCGCTTTGGTTGGTATTTTGGGGGTTACGGCAAAGCAGGACCTGATGATCACCTGTAAAAGCGGTATCACCATACGGACAGGCGTTTCAAGCATTAGCGCGCAGGGAAGGGCAACGCAGGGTGTTAAGCTGATCAGACTGGATGATGGCGACGAAATTGCAGCGATCACCAAGCTCGACATCCAGGAGGAAGCCGAGGCCCCGGAAATTCCTGGTGAAGTGGGTCCGGATGAATTGTTAAATGGAAACGATAACGCAACCGGAGAGCCTTTACCACCATCTGAAGAAAACCAATAGTTAAATTATAACAAACACTTTCAAACAAACACTTCTATATGAAACTGAGCTTTAAAGTTTTCTTAATATCGCTTATAATTATTGCAACTGGTACCGGCCTGATTGCGCAATGAATAAATAAGTCAAAAGATATTCTCTAAAAAAAGAAATATGCGGAGGCAAAGACAGAGATCGACAATTACCTTGCGAATGAAAAGAATAAAGATAATTCCGAGGGATGGTACGTTAAGGGCAAGATCCTGACTGCCATGGCCACGGATTCCACACTGCAGCCGCCGGTTCCGGATGCAAAGGAGCAGGCAGTTGCTGCCATGAAAAAATACCTTGAACTGGAAAAAGGGGTGAAGGACTCCGCCAAGAGGTACATGCTGATGACCATCGACAACAGGAAACCGCTTACCGATCTTTATTCTGCTTATTCCAAGCAGGCGGCTTCTTATTACAATGCCGGCAATTTCAACGATGCGCTGACAGGGTTCCAGGGATCGCTCGACATCTTCGACATGCTGAAGAAAGAAGGTTGGACAAGCGACATGACGCTGGACACCGTATCGGTATTGTATGCAGGTATTTCTGCGGAAAAAGCCAACAAGCTCGACACCGCTGCTATGTATTACTCGCAGATCGCGGAAGCGAAAGCAAAAGCGCAGGGATATGAGTCGATCTACAAATGGCTGGCCGATTACTACAAGAACAAAGGCGACATCGAAACATCTACAAAGTTTGTGAAACTAGGTAAGGAGGTGTATCCTGAAGATCCGTTCTGGACAGGATTTGAAGTGAACATGCTGAGCGAAAAAGGCAGCAAGGATCAACTGTTTGCGAAGTATGACCAGATCACAAAAGAGAATCCCACCAACGCGGTTTATTTCTACAATTACGCGGTAGAACTATACAAGGCCGCCTACAATGAAGATACCACGCAGCGCCCCGAAAATGCTGCAGAGCTGACGAATCGCGCCATTGAAAAAGTTTCAAAGGCTATCGAGCTGGATGCTAATTATCCGAATTCGAGAATGCTGCTCGGACAGATTTATTACAACCAGGCCGTTGACATTATCAACAAGAACAAAACGATTAAGCCGAGCGGAAAGGTTAAGTTGACGCCAGCCCAATTGAAGCAGAAGGAAGATCTGCGCCAGGAGTCGGCAAAGAAGTTTGATCTGGCCATTGAGAATTTCGCAAAGATTGATGAGTTGCTGGGTGGTCAGGGTAAATTGAAAATGGAGGAGAAGCAGTTGCTGAAAGATTCTTACGATTTGCTGATCACTATGTACGAGCAGAAGCAGAATACGGATAAAGCGACGGCTTACACCGAGAAGTTCAACAACGTTGACAAGGTACACTAAGAGTTAGTTCGATAATTGAATAATCAATATCATTTCAAAAGGCTGTCTGAATAAGGCAGCCTTTTTTGGTGAAACGTGAAACGTGAAACGTGAGACGTGAGAGAGTTTTCAGTTTTAATTTTTCAGTTTTAAGTTTTGCGCGAAGCGCAACCGTTTCCTCCGCTGGCGGATTTCACGCAAAGGCGGAAAGAAATCGCAAAGCATATCCCCCGCTGGCGGATTTCACGCAAAGGCGGAAAGAAATCGCAAAGCATATCCCCCGCTGGCGGGGGTGGCGCGAAGCGCCGGGGGTGGACCAGCATTTCAACGTTTTACCTCTAATGCAACTTACACTGCCAAATCCTGTTTCGTCTATTGCCTTCTTTCGAAACCTCCTCATAGAGATTAGACGCCGTGTCGAGCGGCTCGCCGTTTTCGTCGTAAATAGGAAGGGGAGCGGTGGTAAGGTCGCAGAGCGGACCTATATCATAACCGAGGGCATAGTATTTCTTCGACTCATGAATAATAAGTGAAATGTATGCTTTGCAACCATCTTCACTGCAGTATGTGGAGTCGTTGTAAAGTTGTTGGAGTACCGGTGGCAGGGCGCTGTTGTCGCTTGTATCTTTTTTCCGGCATTGCGTCAGCATCAGGATCGCAAATAAACCTGCAATTCTCAGCATAAGAGGTTTTTTCTACCTGACCATAAAAAGTCTTCAATCGTTGCCTGCAGCTGCGTCCCGGTCATTATTGTCACGAACACCCCACACCATTAGCATTTGCGGCGATAACTGTTATTATGTTAACGTAGGTTGGAGACTGTGGATGGTGTTTTGTAAGTTCCTGCCCCAAAACACCATCAGATGGCGGGGGGAGGCGAAAAGAAAAAATTGGAAAAGGGATAGCCCGTAAGGGCTTCTGGTTTCGTATAAAAACAAAACCCGCTGGCAGGCGGGAATTAGACAAAACAATTGTATTGTCGGACTAAAATTATAATTTTTTTCGGACAATGTCCATTATTTTGCCGCGTCTTCACCTTTACATTATCGCTTATCAAAAAGCTCACTGGGGTTCCCGGCTTAAACTGAAGCAAAAACTTATAGATTTTTGTTTCCTCTGTTATGAGATTTTGATATTTGAAGTATCCCACAAAATAATAAAAGTACTTTCCCTTCGTAACGGCAATGTAGTTTGCTGGGCGCAATGGAATTTGCTGCCTTACAGTGTAGATATTTTCAATTTGGCCCTTTGCGAAAACCTTGTTTACAAGATTGTCTGTTTCATTGGCAGCCGTCGAATATATTACCTTAAAAGATGGAGGGGCGATGCTTGTTATCATCATATTTTTTGCGCTCAAAACCTTTACGGGGTAATTCCCAACGTTTACAACCCTAAAACTTACTCCGGCAAAATCATTTGCGCTAAAATTATCAAGTCTTATATCAGTAAGCTGAAGGAGCGGCTCGTTACAAACTATGAACTCTTTATTGGTTTCCTCCAGTGCTTTAATTTGAATTTCAAGTG
>CAMPGT010000230.1 GCA_946885665.1 uncultured Chitinophagaceae bacterium
GCTGCCATCTGTACGCAACACTGAACCCCGCATTCTTAAATATTTCCCTGTTGCCAAACGACAGGTTCGCGGACCATTCCGGCGTGTTGAATCCCGTCACAAAAATATCATCAGTGGTATTGCTTTTTATTTTATTGAAATTCACATTTCCTGCCAGTGTGAATTTCTTGTAGAACACATAAGTAATTCCCACGGCGCCACCGTAATTGTGATACTTATTCTTTGCATTGGTGTACACACGGTAGCGATCCTGTCCCTTGCTCGCCGCATTTCCATTCGATGCTGTCGTGGCATCCCTGTTCCTGTCGATCATTGCAATTACAGCCGCGTCACTGCCCACAGTTTCACCTTTCGGCACAAACACCTGCACCTGCCCAAGAAATCCGTCGTACGTGTTGAAATAAGCATCGGCATCCACAATCAGCTTGTTGTTGAGCAGCACGCTCTTGTATCCTGCTTCAAATGAATTGATGCTTTCGGGCCGCGCCTTTGGCAAATCAGCCACCACGAGAAGGTTGCGGTTGGCCAGCGCTGCGGCATCAGCATTACCCGCTTCTTTCACGGCGTTATTAAAGTTCACCACAGATTTTTGCGTGTAGCTGTTCTCGAGGTATCCCAGTCCTTCGTTGATATAAGAAAGACTTCCCACACGTTTCACCCTTCCGTTGTTAACATACGATAACGCTTCGAACAACGCAGGAAACCTGTACCCTTTCTGGTACGTAAAACGAATGTTGTGATGCTCCGCAACGGTGTACACCGCAGCGAGCCTCGGCGTGAATTTTAAAGTGAACTCGGGATTATAATCGCCCCTTAATGATGCGAATAATTTTAAATGATCGTCGAAGAATGTTTTGGTGACCTGCGCAAAACCGCCAAACTTCTTATAATGCACATTGCTGCCGAAATCACTCGAGTCGGGAACTTTACCGTCTATCTCAACGGGCCTGTTCCTGTCGGCAATCGGGCGACTGAAATCAACAAAATTATTTCCGTCGGGAATGATTTCATACACACGCGCATCGGCGCCAATCAATAAATCGAAAACCTTTGTTTGCTGCGAAAGGTCCCATTGTCCTTCCACGTGATACAAATTACTTTTCTGCAAAAGTTTTGAACCGCCCGTTACCGGTGCATCGGGAATGGAGGCCGACCGGATGTCCCAATTGTTGATGCCCGTAATAATTCTTTTGAGGTCGTCAAATTCTTTTGTTCCCGGTTCCACACGGCCCGCATCGGCCTGCTGTCGTGCATACTGCGTGGCCGCTGCAAGGTTTTGCGAATTTAATTCACCACCGTGTTGCGCTGCATATTCATTCAATGCCGTTTTATATTTCTGGCTCCACGCACTGCCGCTTCCACCGCTGGCGAGGTCCAGGTTGTCGGCTGTTGGTTTTACATTGTAGGAGTCGCCAGTATTTTCTTTGGAAACATATCCACGCACCAGGAAGTTTGCTCCCTTCACTTCGAATTTGTGGTTTTGTACGATCACATTGTTGAGCTGCACCTTGTTGCCGCGCTGAAACACGCCATCCATTTTTCCGATACGGTAATCGTACGACACTTCTACCTTGTCTCCTATTTTGTAATAAAGCCCTGCGTCGAATTTCAAATTATCAACGATAGGATTCACCAGATCTTTTTCCCAGTAGCCCGTCCGTCCCACGGTAAGCGTTTGGTCAGGATTTCCGTTGATGGTGAGCCCGGTGATGGAAACGGTGTTGCTGCCGGCGAGCGCGTCGTCGCCATATTTGTTCCAGCCGTCGAATACGATGTTATTTGCGCCGTTTAATTCAGGATAGGCAGGGTTGGCGTTCTTGCGCGTGTTCGGGTTCTGGTCCTTCCTGGTATCCGACAGCCAGTCGGTGCCGCGCAGGTAGCCCATGTTCACCTTAAATGCAAATTTGTTGTTGAATGCCTTCGCATACCGGATGGCTGTTTCGGTGAGTACGCTTGCGCTTCTTCCTGTGCCGCCAACATGATTTACGCCGGTTTTCTGGTAAACGCTGAGGCCCTGGTACTGAAACGGACTTTTGGTGATGAGGTTGGCCATTCCATTGATGGCGTTCATTCCATATAGTGCAGAGGCGGCGCCCGGCGTAATTTCAACGCTGTTAATATCGAGTTCCGTTGGACCGATGGCATTACCCAGCGGAACGCCAAGTGTTGCCGCCTGCATATCCACGCCATCTACCAGCTGCATGAACCTGAAATTGTTGGGAATGTTAAACCCGCGGGTGTTAGGTACCTTGAACGTAAGGCTGGATGTTGTCATCTGCACGCCCTTTACATTTTCCAGCGCGTCGTAGAAGCTTGGCGCAGGTGTTTCGCGGATTGCGCGTATGTCAAGCTTTTCTATGGCCACCGGCGACCGCAATATGCTTTCCGGTACGCGCGACGCCGTTACCACCACCTCCTTGCCGAGAACGGTTTGGGTGGTCATTTCAATATTGATTTTCGAGCCGGGACCTTTGATTTCATATTCCTGCTCTGCAAAACCTACGGAAGAAAATACGAGTGTGAACGGAAACCTGAGCCTCGTTCTGATTTTAAAGTTTCCGGCGTTGCTGGTGATGGTTCCCGCAACGGTACCCCTGATGTTGACAGAAACATTTGGCAGGGGCTCCTTCGTCGATTGGTCCGAAACCGTTCCGGTTATTTCGATAAGGTTTGATTCCTGCTGCGCGAGCAAGTTCGATGCTGATAAGATGACGATTACAAATAGCGCAGACAGTTTGATCGATGGTTGATGCGAGATGGACATGCTAAGTGAGGATTAGTTGATGAAATGTAAATGGGAGATGGGGCAATCGCGAATGGGTCAGTGCAGACAGCAACAGCAACAACAGCCGCGCATCGGCTGTATTTGGGAGGAAGAGATCGTGCTGTTTACCTGCATAGTCTACTTAAATGGTAGACAAATGTAGCGTAAGGTTTAATAATGGCAAATTTTTTTCATGATTTTTAAAGACATTCAATCGCTTTTGCCTTTTCCTCTTTTTCCCCTATTTTTAAAAATAATTGATTGCAAACCAAAAAAACTAACGATGAACTCTTCGCCAGAAAACGTAACCATCATACGCGACACCAGCGCCAACCCCGCGCCCCTCGGCCTGTTTGGCTTCGGGATGACGACTGTTCTCTTAAACCTCCACAACGCCGGTTTTTTTGAATTGAATTCCATGATCCTGGCGATGGGCTTGTTTTATGGCGGAATCGCACAAATCATTGCCGGCATATTCGAGTCGAAAAAGAACAACACGTTTGGCATGACCGCCTTCATTTCTTACGGTTCTTTCTGGCTTACGCTGGTTGCCCTTCTCGTCATGCCCAAACTGGGATGGATCGAGGCGACCAGCAAACCTGCGCTGGCCAGTTATCTCCTGCTGTGGGGCATATTTACTTTCCTGCTGTTCATTGGTACGTTAAAACTTACCAAGGCGCTGCAATTCGTTTTCGCCACCCTTACCATTCTGTTCTTTTTGCTGGCCATTGCCGACTTTACCGGTAATGCTTCCATTACAAAATTTGCGGGTTATGAAGGGCTCATTTGCGGTGGCTCGGCCATCTATACAGGTATTGCGAGCCTGCTGAATGAAGTGTATGGCCGAAAGGTGCTGCCGATAGGGTAATTTCCACTCATCAATAAAACAACCAGCTTGGCAAGCTCAACAGGTTACCCGGTTCGCATTTCGCTGATCGCTGCGCTCGGTGGATTCTTATTCGGTTTTGAAACGGCGGTTATTTCCGGCGCTGAATCCACCATCGAACATCTGTGGTCGCTTAATTCTTTTTGGCAGGGGTTCACCGTGGCCTCCAGCCTCATAGGGACCGTAATCGGCTCGTTGATTTCGAGTGTTCCGGCACAGCGGTTCGGACGAAAGAGAACGCTTACCGTCATTGCCCTGCTTTACCTGGTATCGGCCATCGGTTGTGCGTCTACTTTTACCTGGCTGTTGTTTGTTTTCTTCCGGTTCATCGGCGGTATCGCTGTTGGTGCATCGTCGGTAGTAGGACCGATGTATATTTCGGAAGTGTCGCCCGCCAACATTCGCGGACGGCTTACGGCCTCGTTCCAACTGCTGATTGTAACGGGCATCTTCGTGGCTTTTCTCACCAATTTCTTGTTTGTAGATTTCGGCGATGCGGCCTGGCGCTGGATGCTTGGCGTCATGATCGTGCCCGCATTGCTATTTGCGGTGCTGCTGCGGTTCATTCCTGAAAGTCCGAGGTGGCTGGTATTGAACAACCGCGACGAAGAAGCGCAGAAGATCTTTCAACGGCTGGGTGAGCCCGCGGCGGTTCAGTTGATAAGAGAGGAACATACGTTGTCAACACACGGTGCCGCCGAAAGCCTGTTTAGCGGCAAGTACAACAAGCCCATTCTTTATGCTGTGCTGCTGGCGATGTTCAACCAGTTGTCCGGCATCAATGCCATCCTTTATTACGCTCCCCGCATATTCGAGATGGCGGGATTTTCGCGTGCCGAAGCCTACCTGCAACCGGTTTACGTGGGCGGCGCCAATTTGCTGTTCACGCTGCTCGCGATGACCGTCATCGATAAATTCGGAAGAAAGAAATTGCTGCTCACAGGATGCGTGGGCATGATCGTGTTCCTGGCGTTGACCGCCTATTCTTTTGGCACCGGTCAGGGAAGCTCGATGATCTTGTTTTACCTCGTAGGGTTCATCGCCTTCTTCGCCTTCTCGCAAGGCGCAGTGATCTGGGTATTCATCTCTGAAATATTCCCGAATGCTGTTCGTTCGAAGGGCGGTGCCCTGGGCAGCTTCACGCACTGGATCATGGCGGCAATCATTTCGTGGGTGTACCCGGTTATTGTGGAAGAAATTTTAAACGGTGGCACTTACTCGTTTGTATTTTTCAGCTTCATGATGCTGGTGTCATTCATCTTTATCTGGCGCGTGATGCCCGAAACAAAAGGGAGGTCGCTCGAAGAAATTCAAAAAGATCTGGGCATCAGTTAATATCTCTCTAGCGCGGACGGTGACCTTCTGACCGGCTTACGTTTGATCATATAACATATAAATTTCTACTTCAGGGATTACCAAATGGTTACGGCAGTATGAAGAAATTGTTAATTGGTTTTGGCCAGATCAATATCTTCGCGCTGAATAGCACATTGAAGCCCACATGATCAAAACAATCTTTGAAGAAATATTCGGCGGCAGCGCAACAGTACAGGTAAAATCGCCGGGGAGAATAAACCTTATCGGCGAACATACAGACTACAACGACGGTTTTGTGTTGCCTGCGGCGATCGACCGGTTTGGGCAGGTGGCCGTAACGAAGAGAGAGGACAGGCAAATTTCACTTTACGCCAAAGAATTTAATGAACGCTTTGATGTTGCCATCAGCGATATCAAACCGATTAAGGATAGCTGGACGAATTATGTGCTGGGTGTGGTGGATCAGCTCGTAAAAAGAAATTTACCTGTTGGAGGGTTTAACATGGTCGTTACCGGCGATGTGCCGGTAGGTGCCGGGCTGTCATCCTCGGCCGCCATCGAGTGTGCCGTATGCGCCGCACTGAATGAATTGTTCAACCTTAATTTATCCAAATTCGACATTGCAAAGCTCAGCCAGCTTGCCGAGCACACGTTTCCCGGCGTGCAGTGCGGCATTATGGACCAGTTTGCGAGTGTTTTCGGCACAAAGCACCATGCGCTGAAACTGGATTGCCGCTCCCTTGAATACGAAGAGGTGCCCCTGGTGCTCGAGGGATTTAAAATAGTGCTGCTGAATACCAATGTAAAACATTCGCTTGCCTCCACGGCGTACAACACGAGGCGCGAAGAATGCGCGAAAGGCGTGGAAATGGTGGCGGCGCATGTGGAGGGTGTGAAGAGTCTCCGTGATGTTACTGTTCCCCTGCTTGAAAAATATGTTACCGACCCGTTGATATTGCAGCGCTGCAGGTATGTGGTGGAAGAGAATGACCGTGTACAGCAGGCTGCCGATCACCTTAAGAACGGGAACATCCAGGGGTTGGGTGAACTGATGGTGAGGAGCCATGTGGGATTGAGCAGGGAATACGAAGTGAGTTGTCCCGAACTCGACTGGCTCGTTGAGTCGGTGATGCACAACCCGCTGGTGGTGGGCGCGAGGATGATGGGAGGAGGTTTTGGCGGCTGCACCATCAACATCATACGTAACGGCGCCATTACCGAATTGGTGGAATACCTGGGAATTAATTATGAAAAGGAGATGGGTAAGAAGATGAGCACTTACATTGCACAAACCGCGGAGCGGGAGATTATTGTTGGAGGGGAGAAGGTAGCGGGGGAGAGGTAGTGGGTAGTGGGTAGTGGGTAGTGGGTAGTAGGTAGTAGGTAGGTCGCAAAGGGTTTCCGCCGCTGGTCCTCCCCCGGTCCCTTCGGGACCACCCCCTCCGGAGGG
>CAMPGT010000231.1 GCA_946885665.1 uncultured Chitinophagaceae bacterium
ACCCGAAAGAATATTTAACGTTACGCATTACGGACGACGATATCTCGGTTTTCGAAAAAATTGACAAGCTTTAACGGTTGAAAGTGCCGGTGTTTGAATGTCCCAACAGGGGCATTTTTTTATGCATTTAATTTTTTTTCGTCAGCCGGAATTTTGATATATTTAGTTACACATCTGCATTACCCACCTTCTTCCTGCCCACAAAGTCAACCCGATTGCTCACTACCTCAACTTGTCAAAATGGAAGACATTACCGCAACCACATTATCGGCATCAACTGTTAACCTTTCTGTAGCAACCCTTACACAGTTTGTCAACCGCCTTACGGGCAAGGTGTACACCGCCGGCAATGAAAATTATGACACCCTAAGAAAAGTTTGGAACGGGATGATCGACAACCGGCCGGCGTTGATCGTTCAATGCGCAAATGCATCGGACGTAGCCGAGTGCGTAAAGTTCGCCGGGAACCATAACCTGCTTGTTTCCGTAAAATGCGGCGGGCACAATTTTGCCGGACTTTCCGTCTGCCAGGGAGGCCTTGCGATCGAACTTTCTGCGCTGCGCGAAATTGAAGTGGACCCATTGGGCAAGGCAGTAAAAGCCGGGGGCGGCGTGTTGCTTGGCGATCTCGATAAGGCAACACAGGCATACGGACTTGCAACAACAAGCGGCACCGTGTCGCATACCGGCATTGGCGGACTCACACTCGGAGGCGGCCAGGGATGGATGATGAACAAATATGGGCTCACGTGCGACAACCTGCTTGCCGCAGAGGTGGTATTGGCCGATGGCAGTATCGTCAAGGCCAGTGCCGATGAAAATCCCGATCTCTTCTGGGCATTACGCGGTGGCGGAGGGAATTTTGGGATTGTGACCTCATTCGAATACAAACTGCATCCCGTTGGGCCCGTCATTGCCGGGGGCATGATCGCTTTCCCGTTTGCATTGGCGAAAAAGGTGCTTCGCTTTTTTCGGGAATATTCGATGGATACTCCCGATGAGCTTACCATGATTGCGGGCATGCTTTGCCTGCCCGACGGCACACCGGCTATCGCACTGGCTGCTGCATGGGTTGGCGACATAGAATCAGGTAAACAGGTTTTGCAGCCGATGAAGGAACTGGATACACCAATTGCAGATATGCTCGGTGAAATTCCGTACCTGGAAATGCAAACCCTTTTTGATGCGGCGGTACCTCATGGCATGCCGCGTTATGCGAAGATGGGATACATGACCGCGATCACCGATGAAGTAATTGATATCGTCGTCGAGCATACCGCAAACCGCACTTCTCCTTACTCGGTTGTGCTCTTCAACAGCATGAAAGGAGCGGTAACAAGGATCGAACGCGACGCAACGCCCTATTACTACAGGCAGCGCCAATGGTATTTCGACATTGTTGCCCAATGGATGGAACCGGGTGATGAACAAAAACACCTGCAGTGGGCAAGAACATTCTGGAGCGAAGTGGCGCCGTTCACCAACGGATCGAACATTAATTTCTTTGGCCGCGATGATGGGCAGGACCGTGTGCGTAATTCGTTCCAGGCAAATTACGAGCGGCTATCCGAATTAAAGGCGCAATACGATCCCCTCAATTTATTCCGGATGAATGCCAACATTCTTCCGAAGGTGAAAGAGCCGGCGTAAAATTTTCGTGGTCAGTGTGATTATACAGTTTGCAGATAACGGTGAACCATGTAAATACCCGCCGATCCTTCTCCCACAGCAGCGGCCACCCTGCGGTTGGCCCCGCTTCTCACGTCGCCCACGGCAAATACACCCGGAACATTCGTTTCAAATAAGAACGGTTCCCGATCTTGCGTCCAGCCCTTTGGCTTACCGCCAATTTTAGGCAGATCGGGACCGGTGAGAATAAACCCTTTTTCGTCGCGCGGCACAAAATCCTCCGCCATGTCGCTATGAGGTGCAGCGCCAATAAAAATGAACATGGCGTTCATCTCCAGCGCGCGCTCCTCTCCGGTTGCTTTATTTCTGACGATGACCTTTTCAAGTGAAGTTTCTCCCTCTACCGAGCATACTTCCACTTCTGTGATTACTTTGATATTGGGCGTTGCGTCAATCCTGTCCACGAGATATTTGGACATCGCGGGACTCAGCGCCTTTGCCCGGATGAGTATGGTGACTGTTCTTGCATAGCGGCTGAAAAATATGGCGCCCTGTCCGGCAGAATTAGCGCCGCCAACAATGCAAATATCCTTATTGCGGAAAGTTGCGGCTTCCGTCATCGCGGAGCCATAATAAACCCCGATACCCTGCAGCTTGTCGACGCCGGGCACTTCCAGTTTTCGTACAGACATGCCCGTTGCAAATACGATCACATAGCAGGATATTTCCGTGCCGTCTGAAAGCTTCACGTACCGGTAAGGGTCTTCTCTTCTGAAGGACACTGCCTCCTGTGCGGTGAGCAATTCCGCACCGAACCTTTTCGCCTGCGCCACGGCGCGATGCGCAAGATCTGCGCCGGTGATGCCGGCAGGGAAACCCAGGTAATTCTCTATTCGTGAACTGGAGCCCGCCTGCCCTCCCGGCGCACTCCTTTCAATAATAATTGTTCTCAACCCTTCCGATGCCCCATATACGGCATTTGCCAGCCCGGAAGGACCGGAACCTATCACCACCACATCGTAAAACGGCTTTTTCGCTTTCGTCGTAATACCGGCTTTTTCAGCAAGTTCAAGATTGGACGGCGCAGCGAGATGCGATCCATCTGTAAACAGAACAACAGGCAAGCGCCGGAGGTCATCCGAAAGCGGCTTAATAAGCTCACACATCGCCTTGTCGTCGTCAATATCCACCCATTGATAAGGCACCTGGTTGCGCGACAAAAATTCTTTTATCTCGTAACACCTCGCGTTCCACTTCGCACCCGCCACGCGTATCCCTTCAAAAGGCAGCCTGGCGTTTGTTGACCAGTCGGCAAGCAAATCATTAAGCACCGGGAATAATTTCTGCTCCGGGGGATCCCACGGCTTCATCAGGTAATGATCGAGCGCTATTTCGTTTATGCTGACGATCGCGGCTTCGGTATCCGCATAGGCTGTCAACAGCACTTTTTTCACATCAGGAAATATTTTCTTCATCTCCGTAAGAAATTCTGTGCCCGTGGTTTCGGGCATGCGCTGGTCCACCAGAAATAAAGCAACAGGGGTTCCTCTTTGCTTGAGCTGGTGTGCGGCAATTGAAGCTTCCTTTGCCGAATTGGCCCTGATGATTCTGAATTCATTATTATAATGCTGCCGAAGATCGCGCTCGATTGCCGCCAGCACTTCGGGATCGTCGTCTACGCAAAAAATTACCGGTTTAGGAGTTGCCATACGCTTTTATAAATTTAAATAGTTAGGTAGCGGAGTATTGAATAGGAAGCTTCACGATAAACTTAGTACAACCGGGCGCAGATTGCACTAAAATTTTTCCGCGATGCTTTTCCGTAATAATGCCAAAGCTTGTGGACAGGCCCAGGCCTGTACCCTTTCCCGGTTCCTTGGTGGTAAAAAAAGGATCGTAAATACGCGGCAATATTGCCGGGGGTATCCCTGGTCCATTGTCCTCAAATTCCACCGAGATGCAGTTACTTTCTCTTCGTGTGGTGATCGTGATCTCCCCTTTTTCTTTCATCGCGTCGATGGCATTGTCGAGTATGTTCGTCCATACCTGGTTAAGCTCGCTTCCATAGGCAGTAATTTCAGGAACATCGGCGCCATAATTCCGGTGAATGGTAATTCCGCCCTTGAGTTTGCTCCTCAGAATGACAAGCGTATTCTCAATGCCGTCATGAATATTGATCTGCTGAACAGGAGCCTGGCCAAGAAACGAATAATTCTTTAGCGCCACCACTATTTCCGATATGCGCGACGACGCCTCACCGATTTCATGCGAAAGGGTATATACCGGAAAAAGTCTCGCCGCCCACTCGATCACAGCCTTAAATGTTCCCGCGCGAAAAGAAGAAAACAACAATTGCAGCGCCGGTTGATCAAGGTCCATCGATACGAGCGCCGGCGCCAGTTCCCATGCCCTCTCAATCTGCCGCTCTTCCAGCCATTCTTCAACCTCCGCCTCGGCGTCGGAGCGTGCAATAGCTGAAAGGTTCTTTTGCCGCACGGAAATTTCGCGCGCCTGTTTCGCCAGCGAAATCATCACCGACTGCTCGTGCTCGTTTAATTCTATAGAAAGCAGTTTCTCCCTGGCCCTTTCAAGATGTGACAGCACCTCACGCAATTGATGTGCCGCACGTTTGGATGCTGCTGCAGGATTATTCAGCTCGTGCGCAACACCGGCAGCAAGCGTACCGAGCGTTGCCATTTTCTCTGATTGCACGATCTGCGCCTGTGCCAGTTGCAATTTCATCAAAGCGTCATTCTTTCCCCTCACCATGAAGTTCATCAACCATAACATGATGCCGGAAATAAAAACAATATTCAACACCATCGTCACGATAGAATAATCAACCGCATCGCGGGGCCCGATCCAGGCGACAAAATAATCATCAAAGACGCCTGAAAAAAGCGTAAGCAACACGTACATCAAAAACCAGAAAACAACCGTGCGGTTGCTTTGATAATTAATGGATGTGGCAAGGGCAATCAACGCCCACAGCATCACCCCGCCCGATGCGATAAAGCCACCCAGCACCCATTGAAACATAAACGGCAGCAGCAAGCTGATCGTTGTCTGCACAATTTTGGCCACTGAAAAATTGCGAGTGTAATGAAAGAAGGTGAAATTAGCCGCCGTGATCACCGCGTAGCCGAAGGGGATCAGCGACTGCCATTCCCTGTTAAACAGAAGCGCCAGCGTTCCCCATATAATCCCGCCGCCACTCATCAGCAGCCCCTGGTAAATAAGGAACCGCTTTTGAAGAACAACGTCTTCTTTGTCACTGGGATATATTCCCAATGAGGAAATTTTATTAATAAAGGAATTCATCTGTTCCCTTTAAAGGTAAGGAGAATGTACCTTAAGCCTCCACCTGCCGCTCCCTGAAACATGGTAAAGGGCATTTGCCTTTGATTGTTTGTTATTAACTTCCATTAATGATGACGAAAATTCACTTCGCATATCTATCCCTGTTTCTTTTCATCTCATTCGTTGCGCCGGCGCAGGATGCCGTTAAAGCCGGAGAATTTATTGTGGAACCGCCAACGCTCACCAACCTCGGCTTTGAATGGCACATTACCGGCGACAGCAACCGCAACGCCACTGTCGAGGCCAGCTACCGCGTGGCCGGCACCGAAAAGTGGCAGCCCGCTCTTCCCCTGTTGAGACTCGGCGGCGAGCGTGTTATCCGCAAAACAGAGTTCCTCGATTACACGGTGCCGCACATGTTTGCGGGAAGCATACTGGATGTACTTCCCAATACGGAATACGAATGTCGCTTTGCCTTATCCGATCCTGATGGCGCAGAAGGCAAGACCGTGCAGCTCGTAAAAGTAAAAACGCGTACCGAACCCAAAGCGGCAAGCGATGGCCGCATCCTGCATGTATACCCCGTAGATTGGAAAGGCGAAATGCAGCAACCGGCATTTCTGGGACTAAAGGCCGCTTATTACGGTTCGGGGCTCGGCGACTGGTCGGTAGTGAGCGAACGAAAAGTGCACCCTGGCGATATCCTGGTCGTGCACGCAGGCATGTACAAAGCAGACCGCCTGAATTATGTTGAACCCAACGGCCTCTCGTTCGACGGCACCTATGTACTCACGGCAAAGGGTACAGCAGAGCGGCCGATTGTGATCCGCGGCGCAGGCGATGGAGAAGTGATTTTCGACGGCGCCGGTGCACACCGCCTGTTCGACGTAACCGGTACACGTCATCATATTTTTGAAGGACTCACCATCAGGAATACCGACATCGCTTTCGTTGCGGGGCAGAAGGAAGTGGCCGGCGCCTCCGATCTTACCATTCGCAACTGCCGGCTGGAAGATGTTGGCATCGCCGTTACAACGGAATATGCCGGCTCAAAAAACTTTTACATTGCCGATAATGTAATGATTGGCCGCGATGACCGCTACAGGCTGCGGGGATGGGCCAATCCGGGGGTGTACCCGCCCAACCAATTGAATAGTTACATGGCCATCCGGGTGTATGGTTCGGGCCACGTGATTTGCCACAATGCCATCGCCTATTTTCATGACGGCATTTGCGTTTCCACATACGGAACACCTGAAAAGGAACAGGACCTGAAAGCAGTGGCCATCGACATTTACAATAACGACATTCACCTTGTTGCCGACGACTTCATCGAATCGGACGGAGGCGTTCACAACATCAGGGTAATGAGAAACCGCGGCGTGAATGCCGGCCAGTGCGGATTAAGTGCGCAACCTGTGTTTGGCGGACCGGCGT
>CAMPGT010000232.1 GCA_946885665.1 uncultured Chitinophagaceae bacterium
GCAATGGCTGGACGCGCTGGTCGCGAGCTGGCCTGCCAACCGCACCCTGTTCTTCGCCTACGAAGCAGGCGGCGAACCGCTGAGCATCGACGCCGTGACGGGACCCGCGGCGATTCTCATCGGCCCCGAAGGCGATTTCACGTCAACCGAAATTTCTTTCGCCACACAAAACGGGTTTGTTCCCGTCGCGCTCGGTCCCACGCGCCTGCGCACCGAAACTGCAGGTGTTTACGCCGCCACTGTTTTGCAAAGCAAGTAATTTCAGCTTTTCGTTTCCGGGTTTAAACACCGCCGCGCTTATGTTTTTTCATCTTTTTTTGAGGATGAAAAAACTGTCTCTCCTCCGTTTTCTTCCCATTTTTTTTCTCCGCCGCCGTAGTTTCTTTGCTCCATGATGCTGGTTAAAACATTTGGAAGTGCAGTATATGGAGTCGAGGCGATTACAATTACAATTGAGGTGAACGTGATGCCCGGAAGTAATTATTACATCGTGGGGCTTGCCGATAATTCAATAAAAGAAAGTATTCAGCGCATCGAGTCGGCGTTTAAAACAAACAACTATCACATGCCGCGCACGAAGCTTATCATTAACCTGGCGCCGGCGGACATAAAAAAGAGTGGAGCTGCTTTCGACCTGCCCATAGCCATCGGAATACTTGCGGCTTCCGAGCAATTGGAGAATGCGGGCAGGTTGTCCGACTACGTGATCATGGGCGAACTGAATCTTGACGGCAGCATTCATCCCATACGGGGCGCCCTTCCCATTGCGATTACCAGTTGGAACGATAAGTTCAAAGGATTGATATTGCCGATCCAGAATTCACGCGAAGCAGGCATGGTGAATAACATTAAGGTGTACGCGGTGTCTCACCTTAAACAGGTGGTCGAGTTTTTTAAAGATGAGGCGTCGCTCGACCCTGTACTTGTCGACACACGCGAAGAATTTCTGCACTCGCAGTCAACTTTCGATGTTGATTTTGATGATGTGAAAGGGCAGGCAAATATTAAACGATCACTCGAAATTGCGGCGGCGGGCGGGCACAATGTTATATTGATTGGGCCGCCCGGAGCCGGAAAAACGATGCTGGCGAAACGGCTACCCACGATATGTCCGCCACTGTCGCTGAAGGAAGCACTGGAAACCACGAAGATTCATTCGGTTGCCGGCAAATTGCCGCCCGGCTCGGGGTTGATCGCCAAACGACCCTTCCGTACGCCCCATCACACCATCAGCGATGTGGCACTGGTGGGCGGTGGCAGTAATCCGCAACCTGGCGAAATTTCTCTTGCACATAACGGCGTTCTTTTCCTGGACGAGTTGCCGGAGTTCAAAACAGCCGTCCTGGAAGTTTTACGGCAGCCACTCGAAGAAAGGAGGGTTACCATTTCGCGGGCCAGGATATCGATAGAGTTTCCCGCAAACTTTATGCTGGTGGCATCCATGAATCCCTGTCCTTGCGGGTATTTCAATCACCCCGAAAAAGAATGTACCTGTGTGCCGGGCACCGTCCAAAAATATCTCAACAAAATATCGGGTCCGCTGCTCGACCGCATAGACCTTCACGTTGAAGTAACACCAGTGAGTTATAGTGAATTAACCGACCGCACGCGCAGGGCATCTTCGGAGGAAATAAGAAGCAGGGTGATGGCCGCAAGGGCGGTGCAGGAAGAGCGATATCGTGAGCATCATGATATTTATTGCAATGCGATGATCACGCCGAACCTATTGTCTGAATGCTGTAAAATAGATATAGTAGGAAGCAACCTTTTAAAAAACGCCATGGCAAAATTGAACCTGTCGGCGCGCGCTTACGACAGAATATTAAAGGTGAGCCGAACGATTGCAGACCTGGAAACCTCCGGTTCCATCCAACCCCAGCATATAGCCGAAGCCATCCAATACAGGAGCCTCGACAGGGAAGGGTGGGCCGGATAACACGAAAGAAACCCTTGTACGAATACAGAAAATGAATTGCAAAGAGCAAGACAGTATTAGATCATTACCAGCGGCACCGTCTTTCGCATCGCAAACCAAATAAAAAAAGATCGCAACCTGTTCGGCCACGATCTTCATGTAGAAAAAAACACTACCCCCTACTGTCTTTTGATGTACTGCTCTATTTCTTCCTGCGACACCAATAATTTCTTTGGATGCTTCGACATCCATGTCCTGAACTCGTCCTTCATCTTGTCGGACCAGTCGCCATGAATTTCGCCGCTGGGGTATTTATTCAGTTGCAACATATACCGCTCAAACGTATCGCGCAGGCGCACCAGTTCAGCATTCTTTACCAGTTCGTCAATCAAATACGCCGGAACGAAAACAACGCCGTAATCATTGGCAAATACGACATCGCCGGGCAACACAGTCGTGCTGCCAATCCTGATGGGCTTGTTAATGGACACAGGCGTCATGTCCTTGATATACGAAGGGTGATGTCCCTTTATCCACGCATTGAAACCGTTCGTTTCCTTCAGTTCCTGCATGTCGCGAATGGAACCATAAAAGATTACCCCCTTGCCGGTTTTGGCATAGATGGAATTGCCGAGGCTGGAGCCGATAAGCGTTCCGTCCTTCACTTTACCATACCCGTCGGCCACATAAATATCTCCTTTGGTGAGGATGTCTATGGGCCAGATGTTGATGCCGCCTTTCTGCGAGCGACCCTCTGCTTTACCTTCTGCCTTTACGATACTATCCAGGTCGGGGCGCGAGGGAGTAAACTGTGCGGTCACCACGCGGCCCGTCATCACCTCGCCCGGTTTCAAAATGATCCAGTTACCTTCCACCTGGTTGTGAAATCCCTTGTTATACAAAAAGCCCCACACCTGCTCGAGCGTACATTCCTTCAGGCTTTCCAGCGCCTGGTCGGATACTTTTGGACGGCCGTCCGCAAAGCGTTCGCCTTTCCATCGTGATGTGAGCTCCTTTACATATTCAGGAGTGGCGCCTACGGTCTGTGCCTCCGCAAATGCGCACGACAGCCAGAGCGCCCCTGAAAGAAGAAAGATTTTTTTGATCATCGATTTTGTGTGTTTTTATTTTAATGATCCGCAGGGTCTCTTTCGAAAAACCCTGCGGGAACATAATTTCATCAGCTATACGTCCTGTCATGCGAGTGTCTTTCGTCCCACATCGGTGTGGGGGCGAAGTAACTCTTGTCTGTAGCATGCAGGTGCTGCTTCACCACCTCATCATTCAATTCAATGCCCAGACCGGGGGCTGTCAATGGCAGGTTCGCAAATCCTTTCTCGATCAGCTTTCTTCCATCGGTGGTCTTCACCAGGCTTTCCCAATACTTCACGTCTACGGAGTGGTGCTCGAGTGCGAGGAAGTTCTGTGTAGCGGCAGCGCAATGCACATTCGCCATGAAAGAAATCGGAGTGCCGGCCTGGTGCATCGCCATGGCAATGCCGTATTCTTCGGCAAAATCGCCGATGCGCTTTGTTTCCAGCAAGCCGCCCGAAGAGGCCAGGTCGGGATGTATAATATCCACTGCTCTCTCCGTAATCAGTTTTCTGAAGCCGTCCAGCAGATATATATCTTCTCCTGTCAGCGTGGGTGTTTCTATTGCTTCGCTGATGGTTTTCCATTGTTCGGTGTATTGCCAGGGAACGACGTCTTCGAGCCAGGCCAGCCTGTATTTTTCGAGCGCCTTGCCCAGCCTGATGCCGTTGTTGAGGTCGAAGTGACCGTAGTGATCCGTCGATAACGGTACATCATAACCGATAATGGCGCGTACATTCTCAACGATCTTGGCAAGTTCCTCGAGGCCCTTGTCGGTGATTTGTATTTGTGTGAACGGGTGCATGGTGTTACCATAGCTCATGTAGTTCGACTGGTCGCCCCATTGGTTGAGGTTACCCCTCGAATCTTCCCAGAATTTAGAGTTGACCACCGTGCCGGGTTTTCCTTTCAGCTCGCCGATAGACACGTCCATCTTGAGCCAGGTGTAGCCCTGGTCTTCCATACGGTATTTCACTAATTTCTTTTGTTCTTCAACCGAGCCTGCTTCGGGAGTGTCTGCGTACAGCCTCACCTTGTCGCGATATCTTCCGCCCAGCAATTGCCAGCAGGGCACATTGTAAGCCTTTCCGCAAATGTCCCACAGCGCCATTTCTATGGCACACACACCGCCGGCCTGTCGCGCAGGCCCGCCAAATTGCTTGATTGATTTGAACAGCATTTCAACATTGCAGGGATTTTTGCCGAGGATGCGGCTCTTCAGCATCAGCGCGTACTTTTCGTCGGCGCCGTCCCTCACTTCTCCTAATCCGTATATTCCCTGGTTGGTGTCTATCCTGATCATCGCGGTACGGCCCATTACAGAGGTTACCGCGTACCGCAGGTCGGTTATCTTAAGGTCCGACGGCGCCGAATAACGGCTTACGTTGGATGTGCTTTGCGCCACCAAATCTTCTATGGGAGAGAATAAGAAGGCTCCGCCGAGACTTATTCCCCCAAGTGCTGATTTCTTGAAAAAGTTCCGCCGGCTGTTTTCCTTTGGCGGTTGCGTTTCCGCAGCAGAGTCAGGTTCCTTAAGCCCTAGTTTGGTTGCATATTTCTGTGAAGGCGTCATGATAAAAAATTGTGTTTTACGTGAAAGAATAATTGCAAAAACTCTATAAGATACTGATAAGTTGTTTATGGAGTGTCCCAGAATATCCTGGTCGCGAGGTCATCCGCTCCCTGCCGGGCCACCGCCGCATTGTAATTATCGGTGTTTACCGACTTCTCTCTTACGGGGTAGGTTAGCCGGTGAATGAAATCGCCTTTCACCGATGCGTCGGCCCCGGGGTACGGGTTGGGCGCAAGCGCCGGGTACCCGCTTCTCCTGAAATTGGCCCATGCTTCCGAACCATTGAGGAAGGAAGCGACCCAGTATTGCGTGTTGATCTGCTCCAGCGCGGTACCGGCATTAAAAGGATGAGCCGTAAGATAATCATTCTGGTCACCCGAAGAGATGACTGCCGATTCATCGAACTGTGCCATCTGGTCCATGTGTCCGCGTACGCCTGCATTGTAATAATCGGCCGCACTGCCGCTTATCCATCCGCGCTGTGCCGCCTCGGCCAGCAGCAATTGCGTTTGTGCATAGGTGATGAAAAATTCCGGGGCGTCGATTTTTCCCAATGTACGCCTGTTCAGTTGCGAGTATTTGAAGGCAGAACCGATCTTTCCGGGAAAGCCGGGCGCCGTGGAGATGGTGGATTCGTTATAACCATAAGGCATGCCTTCCTGGTTGGCGGGATCAGTGTCGGCAGCGCCCGCTTCATCCAGCGGCGCCGATGGTGTTTCATATTTCACGGCAATGTATTGCAGGCGCGGATCATCGGTCGTTTTCAGGTAATCAATAAACGGCCCGCCCAGGTACACATTTCCTCTTTCCGTTCCCTGGAAGAAGTTGGCATTGGGGTGATTGAAAGTGCTGCTGAAAGGGAACCACGCATTATCGTCGTTCGATTCCATCACGCCGCCATTGGCCGGGTCAACCGCAATGGCAACATTTTCCTGTGCCTTTGCAGGATCCACCTTCGTATACCGCATTGCAATGCGCAACAGTAACGAATTGCCGAGCTTCTTCCATTTGGCAATGTCGCCCTGGTAAAACAAGTCGCCGCTTTCGATAGATTTTCCGGCGTCGAGTGCAGCGGTCGCTTCCCTTACCTCTTTCAGCAGGTCGTCGTAAATCGCATTCTGGTCGTCGTATTCCGGTAAATTGATCTCAGTGATGAACGCCTGGCCCGCATTAAAATAGGGCACATCGCCGTAGGTATCCACCAGCACCTGGAAAACGTAAGCTTTCCAGATCCTTGCCATGTTGTACAGGTTGCTGCGCGCGGCATCGTCTTTTGTTTGGTTGATCACATCCACCAAAAAGCGCACAGGGCTATTGTAGAGATTGTTGAAGGCGACATTCGTATTGGGATCGTACACAATATTGTGGTTGCCCCCTTCCAGCACGCCGGTGTAGGGCGTGATGATCTGCTGCACAATTTCTGATTGGTAGTGGAAGGTTTGAATGGCAGACGTGTATTGCGCATTCGAGAATAAATACCCGGGATCGAGTGTTGTGGGTAATATCGGGTTTACGTTCACCTCTTCAAAATCCTTGTCGCATGCAGCCATTCCTGTTAAAAGGGAGGCCGCGAATAATATCTTTATTATACTCTTCATAAAATATTTGTTTATGCTGATTATAACCTGAAATTCAAATTCAAACCATAGCTGCGTGTCGTGGGCAGCGTGTGCGTTTCAATTCCCTGCAGGTTGTCTGATGAAGATACCTGCGCCTCGGGATCGAGGTTGTCGATGTATTTTTTG
>CAMPGT010000233.1 GCA_946885665.1 uncultured Chitinophagaceae bacterium
AGGCGCTCAAGCGCGGCATGGCGCAGGCAGTCGCCGGCAGCGATTTCATCGTGAAATCGGATAAGGACGGATGGGAAAACTTGTACCTGTACAATGCCGACGGCCGCCTGGTAAAGCAAATTACCGAAGGTAATTTTTGGGAAACCTCCGTTCTCACCGTTGACGAAAAAAGCAAACTGATATATTTCAAAGCGAGAAAAGAAAGCTCGACGAGGTTCGACGTATATAAAGTGTCGTTCAATGGAAAGAACCTTACACGCTTAACGTTCGGTGATTTTTCGCATGATATTGTTTCCATTTCGCCTCATGGAAAATATTTCATCACCACCTATTCGAATCTTTCTACGCCGCCGGCGATGTCACTCGTCAACAGCAAAGGCAAAATTGTGAGAGAATTAGGGAGCGCGAAAGGCGAGGCCTTCGACAATTACGACCTGCCGCGCACTGAAATCATTACGGTCAAATCATCGGATCGATTATTTGACCTCCCGATGACGGTCACGTACCCCCTGGATTTCGATTCAACCAAAAAATATCCCATATGGATATCTGTTTATGGCGGTCCGAACGCAGGCACGGTATTCGACCGGTGGAAGCCCTCCGGCGGATTGACGCAATGGTGGGCGCAGGAGGGCATCATCCAGGTGAGCATGGACAACCGGAGTTCCGGGCATTTTGGAAAGAAGGGCATCAATTACATTTATAAGCAATTGGGGAAATGGGAGATTAACGATTACATGACGTGCGCAAAATGGCTGGCCGCACAAAATTGGGCCGACGCTGAAAGGATCGGCATCACCGGCGGCAGCTTCGGTGGCTACATTACCTGCATGGCCCTCACTTACGGCGCCAATGTTTTCACCCATGGCATTGCCAATTATTCGGTAACCGATTGGCGGCTCTATGATTCGCATTACACAGAGCGCTTCATGAACAAGCCGGATGATAATCCTGATGGATATAAGGAAACGTCGGTACTGAGTTATGTAGACAGGTACAGGGGAGTTTTACGGATCGTACACGGCACCACCGACGACAATGTTCACATGCAGAACAGTGTGCAGCTCATCGATGCGCTGCAAGACAGGAACATGCATTTTGAAATGATGATCTACCCCGGTCAGCGCCATGGCTTTAAGGGATTGAAAGCAATGCATAGCCTGCAGGAAACCTGCAGGTTCATTTATAAATACATGCTGAGAAGCGAACTTCCTGAAGAATTTGGCAGGTAACTCCCTTACTTGTTCATCATCTGCTTCGCCTCGATGCTAAGGGTGGCATGAGGAACGGCACGAAGACGTGCTTTATCTATCAGTTTGCCGGTAACGCGGCAAATACCATAGGTTCTGTTCTCGATACGCATCAGCGCCTTCTCCAGGTGATCGATGTAATTGATCTGCCTACTTGCCATTTGCGCCAGTTGCTCCCTTTCCATGCTCATGCTGCCATCTTCCATGGTCATATACCTGTTCTCATTCTCATCTCCACCCATCTCATCCTTGCGGGTGATCAGTCCCTGGAGGTAGGTCAGCTCTTTCTTCGCCTGGTCGAGCTTTTTCTGGATAAGCTCACGGAATTCCTGTAGTTCGCCGTCGCTATATCTCAGGCTTGGGCCGTTCTGTGGCGTTTCGGGTTGGTCGAGCACGGATTTAGTGAATTCAGGCTCATACTTTCTCACTGTCTTTGTCTTCATCTCTGGTATAACTACTTTAACGGGTTTTGCAGGTGGAGCCGGCTTCTTGGGCGGCGGAATGTTTGCAAGGTTTGGTTTCTTCGCTTCCGCATGCCTGGTGTCCGGTTTCTTATCCTCTTTCTTCCTGTCCTCTTTTTTCGGCATCACTGGTTGTTTGACTTCTTGTTTTTTAATGGGTGTTTTAGAAGCCGCTGGTTTGGAATGAGCTTTTGCAGTTGCCGGGGCAGACTTTGCCGCTGGCTTCGCCACTTTCTTTACCGGGTGTTTTTCCTGGACGGCCTTTTTGGCAGCGGCAGGTTTCACAGCTTTTTTAGCGGCCGGTTTAGCAGCTTTGGAAGGGGATATGTGTTTGGCAGCCGGTTTTTTTGCTGCGGCTGATTTTTTTACGGGGGTGCTTTTTTTGGCAGCCTTCGCTGCTTTCTTTTTGGTTGCCATACATCAGGCTTTTTTTGAAACAAACACTTTCACCGGAATGTCATTCACCTCAACTTCGGTTCCCTCAACGAGTTCGGGCACCATTTCGAGTTGATCTGCTAAAATTTCGGCGCAAATATAGTTATTAAATCGCGCGATGGAGTCTTTTAACTCCCCGTGCGCTGATAGTTTAACAATGATCCTGTCCGTCAGCTCAAATCCGCTATCCTTCCTGATTTTCTGCACCCTGTTGACCAGTTCCCGGGCATTGCCTTCGCTTACCAAAATCGGGGTCACGTTAACATCCAGGGCAACTGTCAGATTGTCTTTATTTGCCACCATCCATCCGGGAATATCTTCCCCGGAAATCTCCACTTCCTGTATTTGTAATATTACAGGTTCGTTATCAATTAACAATGAAATAGAACCTTCTTTTTCCAGCTTTCCAATATCTTCCTGCCCCATTGTACCGATAGCAGCCGCAACGGCCTTCATTTTCGGCCCCAATTTCTTTCCTAACACAACGTAGTTGGGCTTTATCTTCTTTTTGATAAAGCTATTGTCGCTGTCCAAATATTCAATTTCCTTCACGTTTACCTCCGATCTGATCAGCTCTTCGACCAGCGCCACCTGTTTCTTCATCCGGTCGTTGATAACGGGTATCAATACCTTTTGGAGCGGCTGCCTAACCTTGATATTCACCTTTTTGCGCAACGACAATACGAGTGATGAGATGTCCTGCGCCAATTGCATTCTCTCTTCCAGCGATTTGTCGATCACCTCCTCTTTTACCATCGGAAACAAAACGTGATGCACCGATTGTTCCTGATGTCGCCCCGACACCTCATTGAGGTTGCCAAAAAGGCTGTCGCTGAAAAACGGAGCGATGGGCGCCATGAGCCTGGTTACGGTTTCAAGGCACTCGTAGAGCGTTTGATACGCCGATATTTTGTCGAGTTCGTATTCACCCTTCCAGAACCGCCTTCTGCACAGTCGCACATACCAGTTACTCAGGTGCTCGTCTACAAAGTCTTCGATGGCACGGCCGGCCTGTGTAGGTTCGTAGTCGTCGAGGTATTCGGTGACGGTACCAGTGAGGGTATTGAGCGACGATAAGATCCACCGGTCTATTTCGGGTCTTTCGGCCACCGGAACTGAAGCTTCCTTAAAGGAAAACCCGTCAATATTGGCATACAGTGCAAAAAACTGGTAGGTATTATATAACGTGCCGAAGAATTTTCGCTGCACTTCCTTGATCCCTTCGAGGTCGAACTTCACGCTTTCCCAGGGCGAAGCGTTGGTGATGAGGTACCAGCGGGTGGCGTCTGCGCCAAATTGTTCGATGGTTTTGAAAGGATCAACCACGTTTCCCAGCCGTTTGCTCATCTTGTTGCCGTACCTGTCCAGCACCAGCCCGTTCGAAACGCACGTTTTGAAGGCCACAGAACCAAAAAGAATGGTGGAGATGGCATGAAGCGTATAAAACCATCCGCGCGTTTGGTCAACCCCTTCTGCAATAAAACTTGCGGGGTAGTTGGTACCGAAAGGCGCATTGAAGGGCATCTCTTCTCCTGCATCCATTTTCGCATAGTCGAGGCCCCACTGGGCATAAGGCATCGAACCGCTGTCGAACCACACGTCGATCAGGTCGGGCACCCTGCGCATCGGCAGCCCGCTTTCGCTCACCAATACAATCTCGTCAACGTAAGGCTTGTGGAGATCGAGTATTCCTTCATGCAGGTAATCTTTGTTGGTATCACCCCCCAGCACTTCGTTTGCCTTGCGAATTTCTTCGTTCAGTTCGCGAATGGAGCCGATGCATTTTTCTTCGCTGGCATCCTCTGTTCTCCAAACCGGCAGTGGCGTGCCCCAGAAACGGGAGCGGCTCAGGTTCCAGTCGACCATATTCTCCAGCCAGTTCCCGAATCTTCCCTCACCTGTAGATTTTGGTTTCCAGTTGATGGTTTCGTTGAGGGCCACCATCTTCTCCTTCACTGCGGTTGTTCTGATGAACCACGCGTCGAGCGGATAATATAATACCGGCTTGTCGGTTCGCCAGCAGTGCGGGTAGTTGTGCTCGTATTTTTCGATTTTGAACGCCCTGTTTTCTTTTTTCAGCTTTACAGAGATGTCCACATTAACATCTTCATAATTTTTATCATCTGTATAATTCTTCACGTACCTGTTGCTGAACTCACCCAATCCTTCAACGAATTTGCCCTGCCTGTCCACCATCGTGAGGATGCCGATGTCATACTTTTTTCCGACTTTATAGTCGTCCGCGCCAAAGGCCGGCGCAGTATGCACGATGCCAGTACCATCTTCCGTGGTAACAAAATCGCCCAGCAGCACTCGGAACGGATTGCCTCCGGCTTTATCGGGCGAATTGGCCTCGTAGGGCAGCAACTGCTCGTATTTTATTTCTTCTAATTGTGCTCCTTTGAACTCGTGAAGTACTTTCCAGGGGATGATCTTATCTCCATCTTTAAATAACGAAAAATCACCATTCTCGCCTTCCGCTTTAAAATAATTGGCAACAAGGTCTTTTGCCAGCACAACATTAACCGGAAGGTGCGTGTAAGGATTAAAGGTGCTGACCAATACGTATTTGATATTGGGACCCACTGTGAGACCGAGGTTGGAGGGCAGCGTCCACGGTGTGGTGGTCCAGGCGAGAAAAAATATTTCTCCATTTTTAGTGTCGAGATTCTTGAATAAAAAGTCTGACTTCTTATTCTTCACCGCTTTGAACATCACCACTGCCGAGGTGTCTTTTACCATTTTATAGGTGCCGGGCTGGTTCAGTTCATGCGAGCTCAGTCCCGTTCCTGCTGCGGGGGAGTACGGCTGGATGCTGACACTTTCGTACAAAAGACCTTTTTTATACAGTTCTTTCAGGATCCACCATAGGGTTTCGATGTATTTGTTGTCGAAGGTGATGTAGGGATGTTCGAGGTCAACCCAATACCCCATTTTTTTGGTGAGATCGTCCCATTTGTCTTTGTACCGCAGAACTGCTTCCCGGCATTTTTGGTTATATTCTTCAACGGAAATCTTTTTGCCGATATCCTCCTTGGTGATGCCCAATTCTTTTTCAACGCCGAGCTCCACGGGCAGGCCGTGAGTGTCCCAGCCGCCCTTGCGTTTCACCTGGAAACCCTGCATGGTTTTGTAACGGCATACCAAATCTTTTAATGTGCGGCTGATGACGTGATGAATTCCCGGAAGACCGTTTGCGCTGGGCGGCCCCTCATAAAAAACGAACGGCTCGGCGCCTTCGCGCACACTTATGCTTTTTTCAAATGCTTGTATATCATTCCATTTGGCAAGTACTTCCTGTTCTATGGAAGGCAAGTTAAGTTTGGAGAATTCACGGTATCGCACTGCCATATATATAATTAGGTGGGAGAATCTGGATAAAAAAAGTGTGCGAAGTTACCGAAATCGGCCGGAATTTTGCTAAGGGTGGAGGTAGAAATGAAGCGGGTCGAAAAAATTGTCAACAAAAGTATAAACTTCTTAACCAATACATAGATGCTAACCCTTAGATCGCGACTTTTGGCATAGTTTATGGGTTTAAGTGCGAGTTGAAATGATGCAGTGGTTTGGATGAAGGAGGCAACACATATTATAAGTTATCAAACACAGATATAAAGATTTTTTTTCTACGGTTTAGGGTTTAGGGGTTAATAAGGGGAGTATTCCTACTCCCCTTTCCTTTTTTTACTGTAGGCGGTCCTTCCCAGAATTTTTTCTCCTCCTTTGAAAAGCAACGTTGTTTAATCTGTTCCGCGAAATGGTAGCTGTAAGTTGATTATTTACCTGATGTAATATTCTACTGGCGATTTTTTCACAAAACCCGTTTTTAGTTCTGATATTCCTGTGAAAAAAACGAACAGGGAAAAATTCGGTATTCTTAGAAAAACTGTGTTAGTGGCCAATGGTCCGGAAAAACTGAATATCAAAAAAAGCCTCCTTTATGGGAGGCTTTTTTTGGCAATGGGGAATAGGCAATGGGCAATAAAAGAATGATTATTTTTCTTTTTTAAGAAAAATTCTATTCAGATAAAATAGAGAACAAAATAAACTCTCGATTGCCCATGTCCATTGCCTACTGCCTATTGCCTATTGCCTATCGCCGCCTCTCTTCCTCATAATTTTATAAATCCTCACCGCGCTCATCAACAGCACCACGAACAGCGCCA
>CAMPGT010000234.1 GCA_946885665.1 uncultured Chitinophagaceae bacterium
TTATACAACTGCAGCGGCTGCAAATAATAAGGGTCGTTATCTTTCCTGAGCTTCGGTTCGTTATACACCAAATCTTCCATTCTCATCCAGTTGCCTTTGGCATGCCGGAGGTCGTTGGAGTCGTCCCAAATGTCGAACTGGCTGTACGGCGTCGGGCGGCAACGGCCGATACCGCGACCCACAAGATTGGATTGCACCAGGTCGAGGTTGTCGGCAGTACCATCATTGGTCCCCTTTTTACCGGTGGGCGTATTGATATTATTGCCCCAATAAGGCATGGCCTGCCGCATAATCCTCATTCCGCCCGTGGTATTGTCTGTTCCGGTATAATAACCTCCGTCGCCTATTCTGTCGATAATCATGAAAAGCCCTTCCTTATTTTCCGGAAGCGATTTATTTTCCGGGCGATGCAGATCCCAGATCACATTCTTTTTAGTTGATCCAAAAGGCTCTGTCATGAGCGCATACACGCCACCGTTAATGACATTGGAGGCCGACTCGATCGCATCATCAAAATCACCGAGCGCAAGGTTCACTTTGGTGAGCAGATGACTCACAGCTCCCTTCGTGACCTCTCCTTTGTTTACATTATCGGGAACCCATTGCTGTGCGAATTCCAGGTCCTCTTTCATTTTTTGAAGGATCACTTCGCGCTTAACGGAATAGAAATCGAGCTTCGGCTCCATGTATTCCCTCATCACGGCAGGCACGTCGCCAAACTGGTGAACGAGGCGGTAATAACGCAGCGCCCTGTGAAAATATGCAGCGCCGAGAATGGCATTGCGTTCTTCTTCCGATTGATATTTCGCATCGTCAATGCGTGTAATGACCGTATTCGCGTATTTTATCCCACGATACTGTTCGCGCCAGTACCAACCGATCCTCGCATGGTCGGCATTGTCAAACTCGGCAGCGTTGTCCGGCGTGATGAGCAGGTTGAGATCCTGCGCCGGACCGGATTTATCGGTTGTTCCTTCAACAGACACTTCAGAGAAAACCATTTCCGTAAGTATTGGTGGATTATCACCATAATATTCAATACGCGCATTGCGGGCGCAGGCCACAAGTGCGGCCCGCATGCCAGCAGCATCGGTATAAGCGTTACCGGGCGAAAAGAAAGAAAGCGGCTTTGGCTTCAGAAAATCTTTTTTGCATGCAGGAAATACCAGCATCCCGGCAATGGCAATGGAAAAAAATATCGTATGACTGAATGACTTTTTCATCTGCACAATTTTTATTGCGGAAGTTTAGAATATAACGTTCACGCCCAATGAATAGTAACGGGGAGGGATAGCTGTAGAAATGTCTCCGCTGCTGTTCCGGTTCCTGAATTCAGGATCCCAGTAATCCCAGTCTGGAGCAAACATTGCGGCATTGGTTACGTTGACGTACACTTTCATGCTTTCAAGCGTTGCCTTCTCCACTATCCGTGCGGGAAGGGTGTATGCAAGTGACACGTTGTTCAGTCGTATGAAAGAAGAATTCCTGTAAACGCTGAAGGTTGCGCCTCCGTTGCTGGAATATAATCTCGCATAATCATTGATGGGGTTTTCCGGCGTCCAGTAAGGAAACTTGTAAGAGTTCTGCCTGTCCTGGAAACCCCTGTTGTTCTTGGCTTCATTGTATGACGCCTTTTGTCCCCATGAAGAATACAGCATAAACGAGAAATCAAAATTTTTGAACAGCGTGAACTCGTTCCTCAACGTCCATTGAAAACGCGGAGTGGTAAAGCCGAGGAACTGCCTGTCGGCATCGGAATATTTCTTATCGCCGTCAACATCCTGCACTTTGAAGTCGCCGGGAAAAACACCGTATTCACTCGCCTGGTCAGCTTCGTTCGACTGCCAAATTCCCTGTACGCGCTGATCCCATATTTCATTGAGATCATGGCCAATGAACCATTTGTTATCCAAATCATCTTTTTCCACCTGCCCGATCACTTTTCCCTCTTCGTCGCGCACATTCACCGGACCGTACAGGTGAACGATCTTGTTCCTGTTGAGCCAGAAGCTCGCATTTGTGCGCCATGAAAAATTATCGTGATCGATATTCGTGCTGCGCAGGTTGATCTCTATGCCTTTGTTTTGCACTTCGCCAAGATTAGCCATCACCTCGTCGAAGCCGATCGCCGTGGGCAATGAACGGAGGATGAGTAAATCGCTCGTCGATTTTTTGTACACATCGACGGAGCCATCGAGCCTGCTGTTCAGCACCGAAAAATCAAAACCCACATTGTATGATGTCGTTCTTTCCCATTTCAGGTTTGGATTGCTCATACGGTTTACCCATAGCTGCGAAACAAGCACCAGGTCGCCCGCGGGAGTAACATATTGGTATTTACCGGTAGTCAGATCCGACAAGGCGAGGTAGCGGTCGATGTCGCGGTTACCATTCACACCCCATGAAACGCGCAGCTTGCCAGCGTTCAGCCAGGTGGCGTTCTCCATAAATTTTTCATTACTGAACACCCACGCCAGTGCGGCAGCGGGGAAGTCGGCTGTTGGATTGCGCTGGCCGAATGCCGAATAACCATCGCGCCTGTATGAAAGTGTAACGAGGTAGCGGTCCTTCAATGCATAATTGAGCCGCGCCATCAGCGCATTGCCGGTACTCACCTGGTCGTCGCTCGACACAATGGGATTGGTGCCTGCCCCGATATTATGATAACTGAGATTGTCACTCGGCAGGAAGCCTTCGTTGGTGACCTTTGTTTCCCACGACTGGTATTTTTCCGCATTCGCAAGCAGCGTCACGTTGAAGGAATGTTCACCAAATGTTTTGTTCCACCTGATGATGTTATCTATCTGCCAATCGTAAATCGTCCTGTCGGTGCGCGTGGCAATGCCGCCGCGTAAGCGGTAGGTGGGGTGATTTGCAGATACGCCATTGAAATAACGGTAAAAATCGAAACGCGGCGTGTAATTCACCTGGTACGAAAATCCTGCCGGCAAATCACCTTTCGCATACAGTGTTCCGAATAAAGTATTCGTTTTTTCAAGCCGGTTCGTGTACACATTGTCGCGAAACGGGTTGGCATTGTTGCCAATGTCGTCGTTGGGACTGTCTCTTAGCGTAGTGGTGTCGTCATTGTATATCTTACCATAAGGCGAAGCGTTCACCATCTGTCCCCAGTCAACCGGCACCGAACTTTCGTCACGATCGGCAAATTGCATGTTCATGCCAACGGTTAAATATTTTGCCACCTCCCCTTCCAGGTTCAGCCTCGTCCTGATCGTAGAATATTCATCACCAACGATAATCCCTTCATTCCTGGTGTAGCCAACCGACATGTAATAAGATATGTCGTCCTTTTTCCCGGAAAGGCTGACGGTATGATCCTGCCGGAATCCTTTGTGAAACATCAGGTCGTACCAGTTAACAGTTTTACCTGCCTTGTAGTTTTCTATTTCCACGGGTTTCAAACCTAACCTCGTGAGCCATACTTCAACTGGATCGCCTTCGGACCCATCGTATGCGAGCCACTCATCAACCGAAATAGCTGAAGGAAGCGTACGCGGGTCGTTATATTCATAGGGAGAATGATTCACGAAACGGCTATTCTGCACATCCGAGCGCCACGCCACAAATCCCGGCCCGTCATATAGTGGCTCGTTCATCGCCAGTTCGCCGTAGCCCACATTCGAATTCAACGTGATCTGCGGCTTTCCCGTCCTGCCTTTTTTAGTAGTGATCAACACCACGCCATTAGCAGACTTCGCACCGAACACCGCAGCGGAGCTTGCATCTTTCAGCACATCGATGGTGCTGATGTCGTTAGGGTTGATGTCACTCAACTGGCCGTTGTAGATCACTCCATCCAGCACGATCAACGGCGAGGTGCCGGCTTTAATGGAGGATTTTCCCCTCACCAGCAGGTCGCCGCCACCTTTTGCCGATGCAGAGTTGATCTGCGAAATGTTCAGGCCCGGAACATTTCCCCGCAGCACATCCTGCACATTGCCGGGATTCTCATTCTCCAGTTGCGTGGCTTTCACCTGCGACACCGCGCCGGTGAGATCTCTTTTCCGCTGCGTTCCATAACCCACTACAACTACTTCGTTCAGGCTGGTGGTCACACCCTCCAGTTTTACATTCACCTCATGTTTGTTGCCGACGGCAACCTCCTGGTTCGAATAACCCACGTTGCTGAATACAAGCCTTCCCTTTCCTGTTGGAAGAGAGATGGTGTAGTCGCCGGTGGCGTTTGTTGATGTGGCTCGTTCCGTTCCCTTTAAGGTGACGGTCACACCCGCAAGCGGTTCATTGTTCAATTGGTCCGTAATCTTCCCCTTCACCACAAACTGTGCATTCACAAAAGAAGGAAGCAGCATCACTACGGTAATACATAAAGGCAGTATTACGTTTGGCATTGATATACGCGTTTGCATGATATCGTTTTTAATATGGCAAGAAATAATTCACGCGAAAAAGTTTTCATAGGATAGGCAAACGGGCGTCAGAAGCCTATCGAGTTCCCACCATCGATCGGCAACACCACACCCGTTACATATTTCGCCGCTTTCGATGAGAGATATACTACCGCATAACCAACATCGTCCGGCGACCCGAGAAAGCCCATCGGCGTTCTCGATAAAACTTTATTCTTCCGTTCAGTGTCACCATCAAAAGCATTTGCCGACATCTCCGTTTTAATAAAGCCGGGCGCAATGCAGTTAACCCTTATGCCTATCGGCGACAGCTCCACTGCCAACGCGCGCGTCATCCCTTCAATTGCCGATTTTGCGGCGGTATAGGCAACCACCTTCGGTATGCCGTACCGCGAAGCCATTGAACTGATCATAATAATGCAGCCCGATCTGCGCTGACCCATCTTTTTAGAAAGTTCACGCGAGAGCGAAAACACGGCCTGCTGGTTAATGCGTATCATTTTTTCAAATTCTTCGTCGGTAACCATCAGCGCATCTTTTTTTAAATGGATACCTGCGTTGTTCACCAGGATATCGACGGGGCCAGCTTCTTTTTCCAGGTCGTTCACCAAACTGGGAATGTTCTCTATACGCGACAGGTCAAACACTTTGTAGGATGATTGTCCGCCCAGTTTATTGCAGGCTTTTTTCAATACATCTTCCCTTCTTCCTAATATGATCACCTTACCGCCGGCATCAATCAGTGTTCTGGCAATACCCAGCCCCAGGCCGGTGCCTCCCCCGGTTACCAAAACTGTTTTACCCGTTAAATCGAAAACATGGTCATTCATCAAATAACTTTTAATAAGGTTGCTCATTATTCCGGACAGTTTAGGCAAGACAATGGCCCCCGGCCTATTGGATGTCAATAAACCGGTCGGAAAGGAATCCGCTTTTACCAGTATTTATTTGTCTGATGCCATCTCCACTCCCCTGGTAGTGATGTAGTATTTGGCAAGCATGCAGGGAACCTCCCACTCGGGCATGTTATGGTTCTGCAGGTAGTCCAAATAGCGCTCCATCACCTGGGAGAAATGCGCCTCATGTCCAACTTTATATTGTTCCGGAATAATTACTTTGTATCCATCCCCCGAGCGTTCTGTGTTCACTCCGGGATATTGCTCAACTATTTTTGCAATGGCCTGCTGTACCGCCGAATCAAATTCTTTCTTGCCTCTTCCTTTTGCTGCGTTGATGTACAGTGTTGGATGAAAACCATCTTCTTTGCGCTGCTGTACCGTCAGTGTTGCCTTTGTGCCGTCAAGCATCGCATAATGCGTGTCACCGCCTTCTTCCGCCTGGAAGTTCCACTTTGCCGCCACCCTGATGTGCTTCCCATCGATGGTGTAATTGATTTCACCGTTTGCATGTGTGTTCAGCTTTCCGTTCTTAATATCCTTTTGCAGGAATGCGGGAAAACTGTCGGCGCCGGTTACCTTCGTAAACTGCTCCGGCGTGAGCGGTGTAGGCCAAAGTCTCGATGAAATAATTTTTACATCTTTATTATAATCGATGGCCCTGTTGGGAAAACACTCCCATTGCACGAGGTCTACCAGGTGCGTGCCCACATCCGCAACGGCTTCTCCTTCCTGCTCCGCATCAAAGAACCACACTGGCCTCACCAGGTCCTTGCCGGATACCTGCTTGAAGAAATAGTGAACGCTTTCGAAGTTCACCGCCGGATTCTCTTCGGTTCCTTCTTTCAATTCACCAAACAGGCTGGTATCTGCAGCAAGAGCACGCTGCAGGATGTTGGTGATCTCCGAACGCTCGGTCATGATATCATACAGCAGCACATTCTTCTTTTCTGCCTCAGTGAACGATTGTTTCAGCAGTTCGAAGTCGGCAGCATTGATGGCCATGGGCTTGTCGGCAAG
>CAMPGT010000235.1 GCA_946885665.1 uncultured Chitinophagaceae bacterium
TAATAATCACAAGATGAGGGACTTCCCTAACATAAAGGAAAAATGGAAAGAGGTGCTGACAAACTTGTCGAAGGCGAATAAGGAGCAACCGCTTGCACCCAATGATCTTGAATGCCTGGCGATGGCTGCCTATCTCACCGGAAAATTCAAAGATGCCAATGACAACTGGACCGGCGCCCATAATACTTTTCTGAAAAATGGCGATATCCCGGGAGCCGTTCGGTGTGCTTTCTGGCTGGGATTTACGCTAATGAGCGGAGGAGAAACAGTCAGGGGTGGCGGCTGGATTGGTCATGCGCAAAAACTATTGGAAGAAAACCCTGTTGATTGTGCCGAACAAGGGTATTTGTTATTGACGGTTGCGCTCAGCTCTCTGCGCAAAGGTGATAAGCAGGGTTCGCTGCGGGCCTTCGATCAGGCATGCGAAACCGGCAACCGCTTTGCTGATCAAAACCTGCGCACGCTTGCTGATCTGGGTCGCGGACAGGCGCTCATTCGAATGTGCGAAATACAAGAAGGCGTCAACTTTTTGGATGAGGCCATGATAGCGGTTGCATCGGGAGAGCTTTGTGCGATAGTTGTTGGCATCGCTTACTGTGCCGTGATTGAAGCATCTCTGGAAATCTTCGACTTCAACAGGGCCAAAGAGTGGACCGATGGGCTCAGCGACTGGTGTGCCGCCCACCCTGACCTGGTGCCCTTCCGCGGACAATGTCTTACCCGACGCTCCGAAATCATGCGGTTAAATGGCAACTGGACCCATGCTTTGCATGAAGCTGTTCATGCCATTAAACTATTGACGCAGCCAACACCAGAACCGGCGGCTGGTTCTGCTTTCTGCCAATTGGGAGATCTCTACCGATTGCAGGGAGAAAATGCAAGGGCCGAACAAGCGTACAAGGAGGCGGGTAAACTGGGACGAAACCCACAGCCGGGTCTTGCTTTATTGCGGTTGGCACAAGGGCAGTCAGAAAGGGCAAAGTCGTCCATCACCAATGCACTGACGGAAACAAAGACGTTAAAAAACAAATGCGAAATTCTTTTTGCCTGCGTGGAGATATTGCTTGCCGATGGCAACGTGCAACAGGCACGGTCAACAGCAAATGAATTGAAGAAAATGGCCCGAGTGCATGATGTGCCATGGGTACATGCATTGGCGGCCCAGGCGGAAGGAATGGTATTACTCGCACAAGGAAATCCGCAGCCGGCTTTAACCAGTTTACGAAATGCACGTAGCGTATGGGATCAATTGAATGCACCTTACGAAGTTGCCCGTACCCGTTCGGTAATGGCAAGGGCATATAAAGAAATGGGCGATGAAGATTCCGCTACGATGGAGTGTGAAGCTGCCAGATCGGTTTTCCAACAATTGAAAGCCGTTACCGACATTATTAAATTAGAGGAATATTTCCATTTGAAAAAACGCCGAGCAGCTAACGAGATGACCCGAAGGGAAAATCAGGTCCTTCAATTGATTGCAGATGGAAAGACAAACAAGACAATCGCCGACGAGCTGTTTATCAGCGAACGAACGGTTGAAAGACATGTGAGCAATATTTTTACAAAGCTTGACGTCTGCTCCCGGTCTGCTGCCACCGCACACGCCTACAAGCACAAACTTCTTTAAATCATTGCAGGGTTAAACGATGTATCCCTTATCTGGGTAGAAACACTCATTTCTGTTGATGACAGAAAATTGGGTACTTACCGGGCAAGGCAGCCCTTCCTTTATCGATAATTTTGAATAGCTCTTCGATAAAGGTCAATCTAAAATTCCTTGAGATGAAAAGAAATTCGATTCTAAAATATGCGCATACACTGTTCACCGGATGTTTAGTGACTTGCCTATGTATATCGCGGCCCTTAACGTTATCCGCACAGAAGCTGCAACCTATCATCGACATGCACCTGCATGCAGATCTTCCGCCACATGAAATTCGCGCGGGACAACCGTCTCTCTGCCGCCCGGAACCGTGCGAGGGAGAAGGTCATGCAACGGCGAATCATGAAGAAACGTTAATGAAAACACTGCAGATCATGGATCGTTACCATATCGTAAAGGCGCATCTCAGCGGCCTCGATCCTGCGATCGTGGCGAAGTGGGTTGACGCTGCCCCGGAACGATTTATTGCGGCGCCTTTTATCTTTCAACCCGGACGCCCGGACGCAGAGCAGCTTAGGAAGCAATATGCAGCCGGATTTTATACCGGCATGGGAGAGATCGCCACCCAACTCAATGGCATTGCTCCCGACGATGTGGCACTTGATCCTTACTTTGCCCTGGCCGAAGAGTTAGATTTACCTACACTCATTCACACCGAGGGCATTGGCCCCTACCTTCCGGGTTTTCGATCCGCTGCCGGCAGCCCGCTCTTGCTGGAAAAGGTATTGGTTCGCCATCCAAAACTGAGGCTTTTTGTGGAGAATGCCGGTTATCCTTTCCTGGATGACATGATTGCCATGATGTATCAGTACCCGACACTGTATGCCGATGTTTCCACCATTACGTGGGTCATCCCCCGCACGGCTTTTTACCAGTACCTGGAAGCGCTCGTGAATGCAGGTCTCGGCAAACGCCTGATGTTTGGGTCAGACCAGATGCGCTGGCCGGAAATGATTGGAAAAGGCATTGAAGCTATCAAAGCAGCAGATTTTCTGTCAAAGGAACAAAAGAGGGATATACTTTACAACAATGCAGCAAGATTCCTTCGTTTGGATGAAGAGGAATAAAACGTCCATGCTTCTTTCATGTTCTATAATGTGAAGTGCTAAAGAATTTAAAAGCCTGCACTTTTCTTCATAACCATTATATCAAGAGCAGGTAACTTTCGATAGACATTTTCTATCACAGCGATCCAAAATTTTATTGGCGAGTCCGCAAACGGATGCCTTCTCCGGAAGCTTTTCAAAAAATATTTGGGTTCTTTCGACTGTTACCCCGCGCGCCGTGCCTGATTTTTAAATAGGCCAGCACAAAAAGATACCGCTTACCGGAAATAGGTGTGGCAGAAGAGTTCGAATTGTCCATTCTGACCACACGTTTTCTTTTAATAACTTTCGTCCTCATGTACATCTCCTTTTTGAAGCGAAAAATCACTGTTTCGTTTTTCTGACCACCTGTGATTGACCAGGTATTCTTCGATTTTTGGGCGATCGAAGCCGACCTCATTCGACAATTAACATACCATACACCACGAATGCTGATCTACTGCCGCCGGCAGTCCCGTCGCATGGTAACGTATCGGCATCATTGCCAAATGAAAGCACCGTCATTTTCTCCTGGTAATGAGTCGGATATTAATGAGATTTTAATTATCCGCGCTGCGGATGATTTGGGCTGCGCATCCAAGGGGAGGAAGATTATCAATAGTCAACCCGCTCAAAACCAGCAGCCGGCATGTGACATGCCCTGCGTGCAACCCCTCATTGTCGAAAACCGTCTTGGATAAGAACTTCCCCTGCCGGACACTTCCGGCGATACCCTTTTTTACCGGCCATCGCTGTTGAACCACATTGGGCGCTGCGCCCCGACTACGCAGAAAGGTGACCGGACTATTATTCACTAAAAGCATATTACATGGCAAGATCACACCAGACCTTTCAAAAAAGAGAAAAAGAAAAAAAACGGCTGGAGCGCCTGCAGCAGAAACGTGAGAGGCTCCAGCAGAGAGACAAACGGGACGGCAATTCGTTGGATGACATGATTGCCTACCTGGATGAAAACGGCAACATTGTGGATACACCCCCCGGTTCATAAGTCCGTTCAGCGCGACAGGGATGTTGGGCGACTCATTCCGGATAACGCGTCGTCGTTGCGCGAAAACAAATGACGCTTCATCCGCTCGTCGTGTCCGTAAATATCTTTTCGGAACTGCAAATGCCCATCGGCTACCCATGCGGTAAAGTAAGTGAGAAACACCGGAACCGTTTCGCTAAGCGCAACCCATTTCTCTTTGCCGGCGTGCATGGCTGCGCGAATGTCGCGTTCAGTCCACGTTGTATCGCTGCGCAACAGGAATTTCGCCAGCTCATAAGGCCGGCTGACGCGCACACAACCGTGGCTGAATGCACGGCTCGTTTCTCCAAAATAACTTTTCGCCGGCGTATCATGCAGATAGATATTATAGTTATTGGGGAACAGGAACTTCACCTGCCCAAGAGCATTGCCGGGGCCAGGCAGTTGCCGGATAACCGGTAGCCCATTGCGCGTACCGGTTTGCTCCATACGCGAGCGGCGCAAATAATTCGAGTCCCGGCGCAACGCCGGAACAATCTCCTGACGCACAATGCTGGCCGGTACATTCCAATAGGGACTGAAAACAATATACTTGAGCTCGTCGCTAAAAATAACCGTGCGGGTGGCGGCGGTTCCCACAACAATATTCATGCGCATCACCGACGAGTCACCCTCGAAAACCTGCAGGCGGAAGGAGGGAATGTTGGCCAGGATCCAGGTACCTTCCGGTTGCCGCGGCAGCCAGCGCATGCGTTCCATATTGACCAGTATCTGCTCGATTCTCTGCTCTACCCGCACATTCAGTGCATCAAGGGTCGAAGCGCCCACCACCCCATCCGCCTGCAGCCCGAACTGCCGTTGTACCGCAATCAGTGAGTCGCGCAGGGATCTCGTGAAACAGGCCGACGTATCGCCGTTAGGAAACTGCCCGGTTGCCTGTAAACGCCGCTTGAGACGGACCACCCCACTGTCGCAGTCGCCGACAGAAAGCTTGCTTTTCTTTTGAAAGAAAACGGAATCCCAGCCGCCCCTGTCAGCGATACCCGTGTATGTAAGCAGTTGATGGCGCAGCAGGCGGTATTGCGGGTGCAACGGCTCCCAGTCGTCCACCGGCTGGCGGCCGGCAACCAGTGAATCGAGCAGCGCTGTGACGTTCACTTTTCTGCGCGGTATATACCACTGCAAGTCGGCGGGATCAAGGTTGCCCATGTATTTGGCAAACGCATAATCAAAAAACAGTTGTGTGAGTTGCAGTTCCGCACTTTTTGCACTCGCGCCCATCACCTGCCGCATCGTGTCGGTCAGCCATCGTTCCATGTGTTGACGAAGCATCGAATCGGCGGCGGGTACCCGCGGCCCGTACTCCGCATAGTCGCGATAAAGGTTCCACAGCATCGCCGCATGTTCGGTAAGTCCTTTTTCATCGAACCACGCGTATTGATAGTTGCGGCTATTGTAGAAATTACTGATGAGCTGGCGCGAAGTATCGCTTACCCGCGCACTGTCCAGGTAGCGCTGTACAGCCAGACTGTCTATCTGCAGCAGGGTAACCGCGTTGTCTTCAGTAATCGTTGTATCGCGCGGCGTTACCGGAATACCGGCGGGCGGCTCGTCTTTCGTAACGCACCCGGCCGCCATGCCGATGTACACCAGTAGACTTATGCGGACCACGTGTTGAAAGAGGTTGTACGGTTTCATGAGCACGATATTAATAAATTAATAGTCGCTTACACCCTATCAACAACTGTGCGATAAAGTGGCCTTCCTGCCGGGCGCGATGATAATTGGCCGATGCGCCGCTGACAGGTATAGGGTCCGTCTAACGGGCGTCAAAGAAAGGAAGCATGTGCAACGTTCGATGTTTCCCACTTAAAAGTCATAAATTAACGTTTCTAATTGCCTGACGGCAAAGACGGCCAATGACATTTCAAACATATATTCCCTGTGACGCTCTCAAACCGTTTGTACGGTCGTTCGCCGTCCAGGAAACAAGTGAAGAAACCACATACCGGGTTTTACCGGATACCGGCCTGGTCATTGGCTTTCAATACAAAGGGCGACTGTCGCAGATGCAAAATGGAGAAGAAATGCCCTTGTCCGTTTCGGGAGTATCAGGGTTGGCAGACCATAGCCGCACTTTTAAAAATTCACCAGATATTGGAACTGTTTTGGTTTTCTTCAGGGAAGCAGGGGCCGCTCCATTTTTTAAACAACCCCTCCATGAACTTTTCCGCGAAAGCGTTTCACTGGATAACTTTATGCTTCGCTCTGAATTGTTGTGTTTGGAGGAACAACTGGCCGAAGCAACATCGGATGCAAAAAGGATTTCGGCCGTCGAAAATTTTTTGTGCAGCAGAATGACGAATGCAGCACCTGACAGATTGGTGCTGACGGCACTGTCGCTGATTCACAACAGCAGGGGCAACATCAAAATAAAACAACTGGCGGAGCAACTGCACATCAGCCAAAGTCCGCTGGAAATGCGGTTTCGCCAGGCAGTGGGCGCATCACCGAAAAAATATGCTTCGATCGTCCG
>CAMPGT010000236.1 GCA_946885665.1 uncultured Chitinophagaceae bacterium
CTATTGATCTGAAGTTATTGCCTGGCATCAATACTATCGGGTACTGGGATGCGCAGTTTCCACAAGAGTGGGGACTCGATTACCACAGGAACGAAGGCATAGAAATTACCTTCCTTGAAACAGGCAGCATGTCTTTTTCCATGGAAGAGGACGACTTTATACTCACCTCCGATGATTTTACTATAACAAGACCCTGGCAGCTGCACAAAGTGGGCAATCCCTATGTAGGCGTAGGTAAACTGCACTGGTTGATATTGGATGTGGGTGTCCGGCATCCGCACCAGGAATGGAAATGGCCATCCTGGGTGCTGCTCAACAAAAAAGATATTGAAGAACTCTCAAAGATGCTCAGGCAAAATGAGCAGCCTGTATGGAAGGCTAATGGCGAGATCAGAAGATGCTTTTTGAAAATTGCCCAACTCATACGAAACGACAGATCAGTAGTGAATGAATCGTGGGCGCTCATCTATGTAAATGAGTTGCTCATGCACATGCTTAACCTGTTTCGCCAGGGATCATTTCACTTCAATGAATCGCTGACCGACAGCGTTAGGACGGCTGAACTGTTTATCAAAGATCTCAACAACAGTTTCGATCAGCCATGGACTCTTGAATCAATGGCTAATCATTGCGGCCTGGGCATTACCCGGTTCGTTCATTACTTCAGACAATTGACTAACAGCACCCCTATGCAATATTTGAATCATCTGAGGGTGGAGGCAGCGGCGGCGCAATTACTTGGCCATCCAAAACAAAATATCAGCCAGATTGGCTACGAATGCGGCTTTTCCAGCAGCCAGTATTTCGCAACCGTTTTCCGTAAGCAATTCGGATGTTCGCCCGCTACCTACCGGCAAACCGGAATTGCTAACCGGCAAGCTAAAAAAAACAATAACGCAGGAACGCTTTAGCATCTACTTCTTCGTGCGTCCCGACATTCTCCTCTGTCACTATTAGTGTGCAAATTTATTCGCCGGGTAAAAATGCAACTACGAATCTTCCTCTTTTGCGCAATCTAAAGGCAACCGGACGGTGGCCACATGTATAATTTTATTCACTGAAACGAAATGAACAATCCGGCAGGCAAATAAAAATAATATTGTTATGCCAAACGATTGCACTGTTATGAAAATTGAAGTCAATAAAAGACGGTTGTTTAATGCCTGCTCGCTCGCGCTGGTCGTCACTGCCATGACGTTTTCCCTGCGCGCGGCTCTATTGGGCACGCTGGGAGATTACTTTAGCCTGACGCCCCAGGAAATCGGCGAGATCGCTTCCGCCGCGTTTTGGGGTTTTACGATAGCTATGTTCGTTGGAGGGCCATTATGTGACTTCATGGGCCTTCGGCGAATGTATCTTTTTGCTTTTATCGCCCACCTCTCGGGTATCATCCTGACGATTTTTTCTGCAGGCTACTGGCCTTTATTCCTGTCCACGCTTTTGGTAGGCATCGGCAACGGTTTAATAGAATCGGCCAGCTATACGATGGTCAGCAGTATGTATGCTGATGACAAGGCAAAGAAAATCAACCAGTGGCATATCTGGTTTCCCGGCGGCATCGTGATCGGCGGTATCGTTGCCTGGTTTTTTTCCCTGGCGCAGGTAGACTGGAAGATTCAAATGGCGGTGATGATTGTGCCTACATTGATTTACGGATTATTGTTTTTCCGCCAGGTGTTTCCCCAGTCAGAGCGTGTGATGCTCGGCGTTTCCAACAGAGAGATGATAAAGGCGTGCTTTCACCCTCTCTTTATTTTTATGCTGATCTGCATGCTTCTCACATCTGCCACGGAGTTGGGCACTAACCAATGGATTGCTGAGTTGTTATCCCACGTCGGAATTCCTTCTATTCTTTTGTTGGTATTTATCAACGGTATCATGGCGATTGGCCGGGCCAATGCCGGATTTGTATTGAAGCGTGTATCATCTTCCGGCCTGTTAGTGATTTCTGCTGTACTTTCTTTTGCAGGATTGTTGTGGCTGGGTACCGCCCAGGGATATGCGGCCTTTGCTGCTGCAGGCGTATTCGCAGCCGGCATTTGTTTTTTCTGGCCAACAATGATCGGTTTTGTCTCCGAGCATCTTTACAAAACGGGACCGCTCGGCCTTTCCCTGATGGGCGGGGTGGGGTTGCTTTCTACTGCGCTGGTGTTGCCTTACATGGGCAAGGTGTATTCCGGCCAACTGGACAAGGTCTCGCAACAGTTAATCAACGCTGGTGCAGCCATTGAACAGGCAGCGGCCGAGGCGCAAATATTGGCTGGTGCCGCCACCCTGCGCCTGATGTCAGTTTTGCCCGCTATCCTGATAGTCGCCTTTGTTATCCTCTATCTATACATGAAAAGAAAAAATGCCACATGGCTGAATCATTCATTAAAAATGAAAGCCACATAAATATTCGTGTTCACCGTACACTTCAAACATTATTTCATTCCTAACACATCTAACTATGACGAAAATGAGGACTCTCAGATTCCTGTTGCCATGTTTTCTTTTGCTCGTATGTGGTTATGGCGCCGTTGCGCAAACGATGATCAGCGGCAAGGTCACCGATGCGCAAAATCAACCGTTAGCAGGGGCTTCGGTTAACATCAAAGGCGTTGCTTCCGGCGTAGCGGCTGCGGCCGACGGCAGCTTTACGCTGCAGGCTAAACCTACCGACGTGCTGGAAATATCGTCGGTTGGGTTTCAACCGACCGAGATAGTCGTTGGCGACCAGCAAAACATCACTGTGGTGCTCGAGCCCACCGCAACATCTATTGATGCAGTTGTCGTAACCGGTTACACGAGTCAGCGAAAAAAGGATCTGACCGGAGCCGTGGCTGTGGTAAACGTTTCGCAAATGAACAAACAACCCACGGGCCAACTGGCAAATCAGTTGCAGGGCCAGGCTTCGGGTGTTAATGTGCTTTCATCAGGGCAGCCTGGGGAAGAACCGCGCGTCACTATTCGGGGTATCAACACGTTCGGTAATAATAATCCACTTTATATCGTGGATGGTGTTCCGGTAAGCAGTATCAGGGATCTCAATTCGAATGACATCGCTTCCATCCAGGTATTGAAAGATGCCGGCGCTGCCTCCATTTATGGTGCCCGGGCAAACAACGGCGTCCTGATTATTACCACCCGGAGAGGAACCGGAAAGGTAAAGGTCGAGTATTCCGGTTACTACGGCACACAACGTCCTAAAAGCGGGAACGTATGGGATCTGCTCAGCCCGCAGGAAATGGCGAACCTGCAGTGGAAAGTGTATGAAACCGAGAACAGGGACGAAGTGATTCATCCGCTTTACGGAAGATGGGCACGCGGCGAGAACACGCAGCCGGTTCTGCCCGACTACATTATGCCGGTTGGCGCCATGGAAGGTGATCCGTCAACTGATCCTTCACTATATAATGTCAATCCCAGCTATTCGTCGGCCGCAGAATTAAACACGTTATACCGGATCGTGAAAGCCAACAAACAGGGAACGGATTGGTACCACGAAATTTTCAAGCCGGCATTCATCAACAACCAGAATGTTTCCATCAGCGGCGGCGGGCCGTCAGGACATTATTTTCTCTCGTTTAACTATTTCGATCAACAGGGCACCCTTATTAACACCTATTTAAAACGCTACTCTATACGCTCGAACACACAATTCAATATCTCAAAAAATATCCGTGTCGGCGAGAACCTGGCCATCGTACTGGCCAATAACATGCTGAGCAATACGAATTCAGAAGGCAGTGCGATCGGACAGGCTTTCCGTCAGCAGCCAATTATTCCCGTTCACGATATTATGGGGAATTACGGCGGCTCCTATACTGTCGGTGGCCAACTTTTAGGCAATTCGAGAAATCCGGTTGCTATACGCGAAAGGACAAAGGATAACCGCAATCACGAAAACCGGATTTTTGGAAGCGTGTATGCCGAAATCGATATTTTGAAAGACATCACATTCAGGACGAGCTTTGGCGGCGAGATCCAAAACAGGTATCAGCGTTCTTTCACATTCCCTGAATATGAAAATGCGGAGAATTCCTCTACGAACAGTTACAGCGAATCGCCGTCGAGATATTATAACTGGACCTGGACCAACACGGTTTCTTATTCCAAAACCTTTAATGATGATCATGTAGTCAAATTTATGGCGGGAACCGAGGCATACAACGACGTTGTTAACAACCTGACAGCATCCAATCAGAATTACTTCGTTTTCGACCCCAATTTCACCACGCTCTCAACTGGCCAGGCCGCCCCGACTGCTACCAGCGACCGTGCCGAATTTTCATTGCTCTCTTATTTCGGCAGGCTTGATTATGCTTTTAAAGATAAATATCTGGTGGGCGCGACCCTTCGTCGCGATGGCGTTTCGAAATTCGTTGACAATGTCTGGGGAACCTTTCCCTCCATTAGCGCCGGCTGGCGTATCAGCGAGGAAAGCTTTATGCGGAATATCACCTGGTTAACCGACCTGAAAATCCGTGGTTCGTGGGGTGTCATGGGTAACCAGACGAATGCCGGCGTGGTGAACTCCTATTACCTGTTCGGAGGAACAAGGTCGAATACGTATTACGATATCAGTGGCAGTAATTCGGCACTTGCTGCCGGCTTTTCGCAGACCACGATCGGTAATCCTTCAGCACAATGGGAAAGTAACATCAACTCGAACGCCGGTTTTGATGCGACGTTGTTTCAGGGCAAAATACAGATCAGTGCAGATTACTATTCCAAAAAAATCGAGGACCTTTTATTTAACCCGGCGCTTCCGGGTACCGCAGGTGCTTCCACTGTTCCCTATATCAATATTGCGAGTATGAAAAACAGCGGCATCGACGCTGCTATCACCGGCAACTTCAGGGTGGGTAGTGAAGTGAAGCTAACAGCCACTGCCATCATCACTACTTACAATAACCGGATTACCAAGGTGAGCAATATTTCCGACTATTTTGGATCGGATGCCAAGCGCTTCGGAACGGATATCGTTCGTAACGCGGTAGGACAGCCCGTCTCTTCCTTCTACGGTTACCAGATCGTCGGTTTTTGGGACGATGCTGCAGAAATCGAGGCTGCAAACAAAGAGGCACAGGCTTCGACAGGCAACGGCGCGGCGGTTTATCAAAACGATGTAAGACCGGGTCATTTCAGATATAACGATATCAACGGAGACAGCAGGATAACGGACGCGGACAGGACCTTCCTGGGCGATCCCAATCCAGACTTCACTTATGGATTGAATCTGGCAGTTACTTACAAAAGTTTTGACTTCAGCATTTTTCTTTTTGGTTCGCAGGGTAATGAAATCTGGAACCAAACAAAGTGGTGGACGGATTTCTGGCCCACTTTGGGCCCCGGCTCGAAAAGCCATACAGCTTTATACGACTCCTGGACACCTGACCGGAAAAACGCGAAGGTGTCTATCCAGGAATCGACTGCATCTTTTGGCACCAGCAGCGCTCCCAATTCTTATTATGTTGAAAACGGCAGTTACCTGCGCGCGAAAAATGCACAGGTGGGGTACACGCTTCCCAGCAAGCTGTTGTCAAAATACAGCGTGGAAAAATTGCGGATTTATGTACAGGCAGCTAATTTCTTTACCATCACCAAATACTCAGGCATTGATCCGGAAATCACCGGCAATTCCACAAGTTTTGGAATTGATGAGGGAGGTTACGCACAGCCGCGCCAGTATCTCGTGGGCGTCAATCTTCAGTTTTGATCAGTTATTCACCATCAAAAGAAAAACAATTCATGAAAACAATATATAACGCAATCAAAATACTGGTATTCGCGGTGCTTCCATTTATCGTCGCGTGCAATAAAGACCTGCTGGAAAAGCCCGTGCAGGGAGCGTTGAATGAATCCATACTTACCTCCCGCGAAGGCATCAATGCGCTGCTTATCGGTGCCTATGCAGCGCTCGACGGCGTATCGAAAGGAACGGATGCGCTTGCAGGAGGTTCTTCCTGGTCAGCATCGCCAAGCAATTTCTTACAAGGAAGTATTGCAGGAGGTGAGGCGCATAAAGGTGCAGGCGGCGGATCGGAAATACCGATGATTCCTTATCAGAGATGGAACGCCATGGACCCATCTAATTCTTATCTCAACAATAAATGGAGATCCGATTATGAAGGAGTGGGTCGCGCCAACGCCGTTATTCGCATTTTAAGCGGCGTCGAGGATATGTCGGAAGCCGATAAAAAAATCATTGAAGCACAGGCGCGATTCCTGAGGGGACATTTTTATTTTGATCTGAAGAAAAACTGGAATATGGT
>CAMPGT010000237.1 GCA_946885665.1 uncultured Chitinophagaceae bacterium
CCTTTGCTTCGGGCGATGCTGATTTGAGCTGCGACAACCATTGTTTGTCCGTTGCGTTGCTGCGAAAACGTTCCGCTAATTTCAGCGCCGCGCCACGATATTTAATGTCGCCATCTTTCATGGCCTTTAACAGCAGCGACATCGTTTTGCCGTCATTGAATTCAGAAAGCATCGTGAGTGCGACAATACGGGCGTGCGTTTGTTTTGCAGCGGACGCTTCGCTCATCATTTTGCCGGCGAGTTTTGCCGCTTGTTTTTGCTGTCCGCCTGCAGCCAACTGCTGAAGATATTGCACGTAATAAGATGCGGCATCGGTGGTATCATAAGTGTAGCCTGCTTTTTTAGCTGCTGCGTGCAGTAGTTCGGCAGAAGAAGGATTGCCGATGCGCGCCAAAGCGTAAGCAGCAATTTTACGGAGAGATGCGTCCCCGCTTTTGTGAGCGGTTTCGATAGTGGCGGCGGCCGGCGCATAACGCATGTGGCCCAATGCTTCGATGATGGGTGCGCGGGTTCCGGCCGTGGCAGAGGAATATGCTTTCAGCAGCATGTCGCCGCCTGCCTGGGTATTGATGGCAGCGATCGCCCTTGTAGCCGGGCCCGATAACCTTTCATTATTAATATACGGTTGGAGAAATGACAGCGCAGCGTCGTTGCCAATCAGTTCGAGTTGCTTGATGAGAAACTGCCGGCTTACATCGTCGCCCACCTCGTCGAGTGCTTTGCCATAAACGTTTATTGCTGTTTTTCTTTGGTCTCCTTTTCCGGAGGTGAGCACGTAGTTGGTGTATGCACCGATTGCAAATTCAATGGCAGTGTTATCGCCCTTTCCCGGCGCGGCGAGCATGCGCGCCATTTGCAGGAGTCCTTCTTCGCCGAGCGATTCGAGCTGCTGCACGTTCAGGTCATTCAACTTGCTGTTGTCGGCAGGAAATTTTGCCAGCACGTCCGCAATCTTCGTTGACACCGTGCGCTGGTCGTTCGACTGTTGTGCCATCGACACCGCTGGCAACAGGAAAAGGAGAAAATATATAACAGGTTTCATACGCTAATTGACAGTTAATAATGATTTGGTGAACACGTTACATTACCCAGGGTTCCCTGGGAGGCGGATCGACCATCCTGTTGGCCTCTTCGTCGTCAACAAATAGCTGTGCCACGGGATCGTACTTGAGTGATCGGCCCAACTGCAGCGCAGTTTTGCCAAGGTTGACGAGTGTGCAGGAGCGGTGACCGTTCGATTCGTTTAATGCGAATGTTTTGCGGTGTTTTACGGCTTCGATGAAATCGGTGACCTGTGGATCGGGATCGGGGAAAGAAGCGAGCTTCTTTTCGAGGTCGGGAATGTCGGAGCGGAAACCCGGATATAATTTTCCTTTCGGTCCTTCGATATAAGGAACGTTCACATCTTTTGCTTCGCCGTCGAGAACGATCTTGCAGCCGTCTTCGTAAGTGAATTCAATTCTTCTGAATGTGCCCACCGCATCGGGGTGTTGCTGTTCGGCATCTATCTCCACGAACACGGGTGAAGTTTCATCCTTTCCTAAGAAATATTGAATGGGATCGAGGTAGTGCTGTCCCATATCGCCCAGTCCGCCGCCGTCATAGTCCCAGTAGCCGCGGAAGGTTTGGTGTGTTCTGTGAACGTTGTAAGGCTTGTAGGGTGCGGGGCCGAGCCAGCGGTCGTAGTCGAGGTGTGCTGGCACCGGTTGCGGCTGCAGGTTGGTTTTGCCGACCCAGTAAAATTTCCAGTCGAACCCGGTGTGCCTGCTCACGGTCACTTTCAGCGGCCATCCGAGGAGTCCGCTCTGCACGAGTTTTTTGATGGGCTTAACGGTGGTGCCCATGCCATAAAAATTATCTTCGAAACGGAACCAGGTGTTGAGGCGAAAGATGCGGCCGTTTTGTTTTACGGCTTCTATCACGCGTTTGCCCTCGCCGATGGTGCGTGTCATCGGCTTTTCGCACCAGATATCTTTGCCGGCGCGTGCCGCATCGGCGGCCATGGTGCCGTGCCAGTGCGGCGGTGTGGCGATGTGGACGATATCCACTTCGGGAAGCTGTATGAGTTCGCGATAATCTTTGAATGTTTTCACTCCTTTGCCGATCATGCCGGCGGCCTCTTTCATGTGGTTGGTATCCACATCGCAGATGGCAACAACGCGGGTGCCGGCGTAAGGGATGTGCCCCTTACCCATCCCGCCCACGCCAATGATCGCCTTCGTGAGCTGGTCGCTCGGTGCGAGGTAGCCTCTGCCAAGCACGTGCCGCGGCACGATGGTAAAACCTGCGGCCACAGCAAAAGAGTTCCTGATGAAATTCCGCCTTGATTGATTGTTCATGAGTATTACAATAAATTTAAAGTCTTAAGCGGCATCGAGGTAAGCGGTAGAAGAATCCACAATATAGCTTTATTCATTAGTATAAAGAAACACATCGGGGTGCATGGTGTACAACCGGTATTGTTTCCCATCGAACACCACGACGGGGCTCGAATGGTCGCCCTCCACAATGGGATTGCCGGGATATTTTTTCCAGTGAAGCAAATCGTCGGAAACCGCCACGTTCGACGACCAGGGCGATGGTTTTGACACCCATCCCGGATCGGCAGTGGCGTGATAGAACATGTAATACCTGCCCTCGTATTTCACTACCTGGTCGGCGGCAACTGCCCCCAGGTCAAACTTCTCCGGTCCCGGTTGGAGCACGGGCTCGTCCTGTATATTCTTCCATGTCCTGTGATCGCTCGAGGTTGCGCACCAGATGCCCTCGTCGTTTCTTTCGTAAAACAAGTGCCACTTGCCATCTTCCACAAAAATAACCGGCGTACCATAAGGACCCGGAATGGTGTCGCCATTCGTTTTTATAATAACCAAATCTCCCTGCTCCTCCCATTGTATACCATCGTTTGAAGTGAGGTAGTGCGCCACGTCGTTTGTTCCTTCGGCGTACATGTAATAAGTACCGGCATCTTTCCACACCATCATATCTTCTGTCCATTTTTCGCTGAAAATCGGATTGCCCGCATAGCGTTCCCAGTGTATGCCGTCTTTAGATGTGGCGTAACCCAAATGCTTAACAGCGGTGTCGACGTCGCCGGTAAAACCGGTATACCACAACTTATACAAGCTGTCGTCCTTCAAAATAAATCCCCTTTCGCGGATGCTGCGGTCCCACGCTGTTGAATCACCCGCCGTGAACACGGGATTGCTTTCGTAGGGCTCGAACTTTATCATGGCATCGGGAAAGAGATTATCGGCCGCTTTTTTATCGGCGCAGGAGAATAAAAAGAAGGCCGCTGTTATGAACAGCACGCAGCGATATCCTGTCATATAGTTTTGCGGCGCTTTTGAGGCGCGGCCCATGAAGATAGGGAAAGAAATGTTTTGCCCCGGCGTTAGTACGTGTACGTTTTGATAACCATGCTGCCATCGGAAGCAACTGCTTTGTCTTCCGTGAGCCTGTTTTCCTCGTCAAATACGTAGGTATGGACGATCGAGGCCGTTTCACTTCCATTGGTGATGGTTTGCTTTGTTGGAAGCTGTTTCGGCAAATACATGTAGGTGGGTGCAATGGCCACGGTGTTGAGAATAATTTTTTCGTACTCGTATGTGATGATGCCGTCTTCACCCGCTTCCGAAACAAGATTGCCGCCCTGGTCGTAAGTGTAGGTGGTAGCCGACCACATCTGCATCTCGCCGTTGATCACGTCAAACAGTTGTACGGCGATCAGTTGTTTGGCTTCATTGTAGAAAAACTTTTGCACCAAAGTGTCGCCTTCGTTGTTGTACTGAACGGTGCTATCCACAAGTCCCATTTCATTGATTACCGCATCATCATGAATCACCACTTCGTTGGAGTTGTAGATGTCGGTTGTTACGAGGTTGTCGCCGGAATAACCATACACGAACTTATCACCCGGATGTTCGCTGTTCACTAGGCTGGTGAGCCGGTCCGACTCATCGTAAGAAAGAACAAAGGTCGCAACGGTATGTTCACCGGTCGAAGAGGTGTAGTCTTCGGTATAAGTTTTCACCTTGTTGGTGGGCTTCGGGCTGCCGGGAAGGTCTTCGCTCACTTCTTTCTGGCAGGCCACGAAGGGAAGAAGGATGGCAACGAGGAGGGCTTGGTAAAGAGACTTCATAAATAAGGGCTCGGTGTAAAATTTTCGAAAAATAAGCATTAAAAGCGGAAAATACTAACGCAGCTTGCGACTGGATGGACTAAATTTCCTGCAACATTTATCCTCATCATCCGTCACATAAGCAGTGGAGCATCAAAACGGACAATACGGCACGGAACAACTGCTGGTTCAAAGCATACTGGACGGAAATAAACAGGCATTTACAATATTGATTGAAAACACTGAAAGATTGGTGGCCGGTATCGTTTGTAAAATGATAACGAACACCCACGACCAGCGTGACGTGGCACAGGAAACCTACCTGAAGGTGTACAACAGCCTGCCGGCGTTCGGGTTCAGGTCGAAGCTGTCTACCTGGGTGGCCGCCATCGCCTACAATAGCTGCGTTGATCACCTGAGAAGGAAAAAAGCGGTTTACGCCATGGAGGCCATCAACGAAGAAGCTGTCGAGAATGGAGATGCGGCTGTGTTTCGGGACAGATCGGCGTTGCTGCAAAGTGCGATCGGCAGGTTGCCCCCGGTTTACCGAACGCTGATCGTGATGTTTCACAACCAGGAAATGAGCTATGAAGAAATTGCAGAGATAACGCGTATGCCCGTGGGCACCGTCAAAAACTATTTGTTCAGGGCCAGAAAAACCCTGAAAAATGCACTGTTAATGAACTATCGAAAAGAAGACATATGAGTGATCAGCATCTGACTGAAGAAGAACTGCAGGAATTTGGGCTTGACGAGGCGAGCATTACCAAAGCCGCATCTGCGCACCTGCATGCCTGCCAGGCGTGCAGGGAACAACTGGCAGCATACAGGCAATTGTTTGCTGAAATAGAAAAGCAGCCGGCAACTGCATTTGATTTTGACGTAAGTGAAGCGGTGATGGAGAAGTTGCCCGGGCGCAAACGGATAAAGTTTAGCCTTTCATTTTTTATGCTGATGGCTGTGCTGATCATCGCGGCGGTTGTGATAATCTTGTTTGGCGAAGAAATCAGCAACCTGTTTAAAGGAATTGACTGGCTGGTGCCGGTGTTGATTTGTATTTCGGTGATAACGGCCGCAGCCGGTTTTGCGTATGATGTCTATAAAAATTACAAGACCAAAATAAAACTCATCAATTCTCTGCAATAACTGCAACAATTATTCATCCTTTTACTTCTAATAGATAATAACAAACGATATGAAAAAAGTCATTTTCTTTTTGATAGCTGTTTTGATAAGCGCTGCAACGCAGGCGCAGGAAGCGAACAGCTTCGACATTTCTGAGCACGGCATGCAGATGTTCCGTATTTGCGCGACGATTTTTTTGTTGATCGCATTGATGATGTTTGTTCTCGCGATTCTAAAACGGATATTGGAATTTCGGATCAGGAACAGGATCGTTGACAAGGGTGTTCCCGAATCGCTTGCGGCTTCTCTGCTTAAAGATGCGCACAGCGACTCGAAACATTCCGCTTTTAAATGGTTCGCAATGCTTGCGGGAACGGGCGTTGGTCTTACATTGGTCAATTACACGATGCCGTTAGGCGTACATTCCATCGCCATCATGTCGTTCTCCATTGCCGCCAGCTTTCTCGGCTATTATCTGTTTATCCGCAAAACGCGGGAGGGTGAGGAGTAGCTGCCGTTGGCACTCAGAAATGTTCTTCTATCATTCAAGAAAAAAGACTTCATCGAGGTCTTTTACTGCCGGCGATGCATCTTCATTCGTATCCATGATGTCCCTCATGAAATTCCACCACTTGTGCATCACGGGATGCTCGCTCAGCCGGCGCAGATTTTCACGCTCGGGTATTTTGAGATAAGCAAATAAGACGTTTGTGTCCGGATCGAGGAAGATGGAATAGTTCGTGATGCCCGCCTCCTTTAAAACAGCTTTCAGTTCGGGCCAGATGGCATCATGCCGCCTGCGATATTCGGCGGCACATCCGTCGTGCAATTTCATCGTAAAACCCACTCTTTGCATATCATTTCAGTTTGAGGATAATTCTGCGACCATCGCCCTTACTTCGCTCTCGCTGGCAATATATACATGGCCGTAGTCGCTGACTTCTGCATTTATATAGGTCACCGGGTTCGGCGCCACCACT
>CAMPGT010000238.1 GCA_946885665.1 uncultured Chitinophagaceae bacterium
CTATATATTTTCCGCCGAAGGAATGTCCGTTGCCTGTTGAGAAATTGGTGAACGACATTCTGTAAACACCTCCGACCTTCGGCTCGAATTCATGGACGGTGCAGAGAAAGCCGTAGGGCGGCAGCCACGAAGCGATTGCGAGTGAGTCGGTAAATGCGCGATATACTTTTTCGGGTGATGCTTTAAGCACTCTGTGGAGTGATACGCTGTTGTTCGACATATGATCTTGTTTTAACTTCCTACTCGTTTGGCTTTTCGGTTTCGCCCGTTTTTGTTATGGTTGCTGCTCCACTGTTTCAATTGATTGTTGTAATCAACATTACAAAGATGATTGGAAAATATTACTTTGACAGTGGTACTATCCGACAATAGTAGAGGCTATTTGCGACAGCGATGCTTTAGTAAATACCCTGACGCTGATTCTTTTCCTGGCAACCGCGGTTATTATCCCGCTGGCGGGGGTGGCACGAAGCGCGGGGGACGGACCAGATCCGCCTAAAAGAGATATTGCCGGGCGTTAAATTTGAAAACAATTATTCTTTTTGACGAAATACTATTTTTCCCGCGGGTGGCTTGCTATCGTTAGATGGAAAACGGTTAACTTAGGACAAGGAACCTGACCAAAACCAAGAGCCTGCTTATGACCAAGCCTTTAACCGTTCTGTGCCTTTGTACGATTCTCTATTTGGAATCATACGGACAAAGCGGCGCTTCTTTGGACAATGTAACGGGTACCCAGCTATACCAGGCAGCAACAAAAGAACAGGATCCCATCTTCAGCGGCGGCGAATACCAGCGTTTTCCCTATCAAACGATAAACGGCATTATCTGTTTTGGATCCAACAACTTTACTTTCGGCGAGCTGGTTTACTACGACAGGCAATACAAAAACGTCCGCCTGCTTTACGACCAGTTGCTGGATGAGCTCGTTACCACCGACATTACCGGTAATGCACTAATTAGATTATTTTCTCCAAAGGTCCGGTCCTTTCATATGCACGGCGCCGACTTTGTTTATCTTCTCGATTCGGGGAATGCAAAAGCCGGCGGATTCTGGCAGGTGCTCGTCAACGATGAAGCAACACTGTACAAAAAAGAGATCAAGATACTGGAAGATAAAATAGTGAATCATGAGATCGCCCCGGTGCTGAAAGTGCAGACAAAGTACAGGATATTTTTGCGAAACGGCGACTACTTCATACCCGATAAAAAGGCAATCACACAGCTATTTGCAGATCAAAAAGATGCGATACACGCTTTTATGAGAAAAAACCGGCGCCGCTTCAGAAAGGCTGGTTTCGAAACAATGCTCACAGCAACTACAAACTATTACAACGAACTATCCGCACGGAAATGAAACGACTTTCACTCTCCTTACTGCTGCAATTGCTTATGCTCTTCGTTTCCGGGCAAACCGTTCTTGATGATAAAGTATCCGTCAACTTCGATCATGCATCCCTCAATATCATCGCCGATGAACTCGAGAAACAAGCTGACGTAAAATTCTATTTTGAGCCGCGCCAGTTCGATTCCGTATCATTTACCATTTCTGCAGATCAGGTAACGATTGCACAACTGCTCGACAGAACCTTTTCAAATACGGACATAAAGTATTCTCTCTACAATGCCAGGTACATCATCATCACAAGAGGAAAGCAGATTGTCACCGATTTCAGACAGCTCACAAAAACTGACGACCTGGTTTCCAAAGTACAGGAAAAAGATAGTGTTCAGTTGGCGTCCAATGTCAGCAAACTTTATGTGATCGGTATCCCCGGCAATGTTACCGCAGGCAAATCGTTTACTGTGGCCGGTTATGTGCGGGACGAAAAGACAGGGGAGCCGATTGCGGGTGCTTCCGTGCAAATCGGCAAGCCGGTTCGAAGGGCTGTCTCCGATGATTTTGGGTACTTCACTATCGAGGTTCCCGGCGGAAAGCACATATTCAAAATTGAAAGCCTGGGAATGACCGACCGGCAAATTAATGTGGCTGTGTACGACAATGGAAGGTTGGACTTCGAATTAATTGGCAGGATAACAACTTTAAAAAATGTAGTGATTTCCCGTGAAAAGCTGAACAATTTAAAGAGCGCACAAATGGGCGCGCAGCGCATTGACTTCAAAACGATCAGGCAGGTACCTGTGGTGCTTGGAGAGGCAGATGTACTGAAAGTGATCACCACATTGCCCGGCGTTAAAACAGTGGGAGAAGCAAGCACCGGCCTCAATGTTCGCGGAGGGTCTTCCGACCAGAACCTTATGCTGTTCAACGATGCGACCATCTACAATCCCGCCCACTTCTTCGGCATGTTCTCCGCTTTTAACCCCGACGTTGTCAAAGACGTTGTGTTGTACAAAAGCAGCATGCCTGCGCGTTTCGGCGGCCGGTTGTCGTCGGTGGTAGACATAAGCGGCAGGGAAGGCAACAAAAAAGAACTTTCCGGCAGCGCGGGGATAGGATTGCTGACCGGAAGGGCGATGCTGGAAGGACCGATTGTGAAAGATAAAACTTCGTTTATTGCAGCGGCACGAACTACCTACGCCGGATGGCTGATCAACCGGCTCCCCGAAGAGTACCGGAAAAGCAAGGCATCATTCTACGACCTGAACCTTCTGCTGTCGCACAAAATCAACAACAACAATAATCTCTATTTTACGGGCTACGTAAGCTCCGACAAGTTCAGGCTCAACAGTGACACAACATATGGCTATCGCAATACAAACTTTTCATTGAAGTGGAAACACGTATTTAACAACAAGCTGAATGCTGTTGTTACCGGTGGATCGGATAATTATCAATATGCCGTAACAAGCACACGAAATGCAATAGCCGCATACCGGCTTAAATTTGATATTCAGCAGTTATATTTCAAGGCCCATTTTACCCATTACATCAATTCGGGTAACACACTTGATTTCGGCGTAAACAGTATCGCTTACAAACTCAACCCGGGAACATATGAACCTACCACGCCGGAGTCGCTTGTAATATATGACAAACTAGAGGACGAGCGGGCAGTTGAATCTGCTGCATACCTCAATGACAGTTGGAACATCACCGATCATACATCAGTGGAAGCAGGCGTACGCGTGTCTATGTTTAACGTCATGGGACCACGCGCAATCAATACCTACGCCAAAGGTCTACCGCGGAGCGACGATAACATAACGGGAACCGTAGCTTACAACAAAGGGAAAGTGATACAATCGTACGGCGGCCCGGAATACCGGCTGTCCATCAGGCAGTCTCTTACGCCAAATTCGTCGCTGAAGCTTAGCTTTAATACACAACGGCAATATATCCACATGATTTCCAACACCGCTGCAATGGCGCCAACAGACACGTGGAAGCTAAGCGATCCCAACATCAAACCCCAGGAAGGAACACAATATTCATTAGGATACTATACCAATGTGAAATCCAACACAATCGAAATTTCGCTGGAAGGATATTACAAAGAAATCACCAACTTTCTCGACTACAAAAGCGGGGCAACGCTGACAATGAATCACACCATCGAAACAGATGTGATCAATACAAAAGGAAGAGCCTACGGTGCGGAACTGCTGGTGAAAAAATCAACAGGAAAGCTGAATGGCTGGTTCAGTTATACATGGTCGCGAATTTTGCTTCGCCAGGACGATCCGGTTGCAGGCGAGCTCATCAACGATGGAAAAGAATATCCCGCAAACTACGACAAGCCGCACGACTTTACCTTCATCGGAAACTACCGTGTTAATCATCGGTTCAGTGTATCGCTGAACGCCACCTACAGTACGGGAAGGCCCATCACCCTGCCGGTGGCGAGATTCTCTTATTCCGGTTCGTATAGAACCCTGTACGGACCACGGAATGGCCACCGCATACCCGATTACTTCAGAACCGATCTATCAATGAACATCGAAGGCAATCATAAAGTGAACCAGAAAACACACAACTCGTGGACGATCGGCGTGTATAACGTCACCGCCAGGAAAAATCCTTTTTCGGTTTATTATGTGTCGGAAGACGGCGCCATCAATGGATACAAGCTTTCGATCTTTGGGACCGCTATTCCTTTTATTTCATTCAATATCCGTTTCTGATGCGTATAAAAATAATCTTTTTCACCAGTTTGTTCATGATGCGGATTGCAGCCGCAGACGCGCAGCATGCTGAAAAGATTGTTTTGGGAACAGATAAACAATGGTATTACCCCGGCGAGCCGCTTTGGTTCACGCTGAATGTTTTTGATGCGTGTGCGGATACATTATCGAGTCTGAGCAAGATTGCTTATGTGGAGTTGATTGGAGCAGACAACAAGCCTGTGCACCAAATGAAAGTAGCCATTACGGACGCGCATGGCGATGGATCGTTTACCATTGCCGAAAATATTACCACCGGGATCTACAGCGTCGTTGCTTACACCAACTGGATGAAAAATTTCGGTGCAGGCAGTTTTGCGCGTCAAAGTGTTCAGGTGGTTAACCCGTTGAAAATAGCGCCGCTCAATGTTGTTCACAAGGAGGTTATAAACCCTCCGGCGAATGTGGCCGGGATACAGGTTGTGCCCTCCAAAAATGAATATGCTAAACGGGAACGCGTTTCAGTGCGCATTGCCGGCGCCGCGTCTTCGCGGGTTTCGGTGTCGGTCTTCAGAACAGATGCCCTGCAAAGAGGCACGGCCGAAATTGTTGATGAACAACCCGAAAATCCGTGCAACATTGGCCGGCAGGAGGTGTATTCATTCATTCCTGAGGCCCGGGGACATATCATTACGGGAAGAGTAATTGATAAGCGAACACAACAACCGAAAGCTGGCATCCGGGGATATTTGTCGGTTATTCACGCTCCGAACCACCTGTTTGTGGCGACGAGCGATTCCGGCGGAATAATAAGATTCGAAGTGGGCGACCTTGCGGGAGAGAAGGAGTTGGTGCTGCAAACGAACCCCGGCATCGACAGCAGTTATGCCATCGAGCTCGTCACGCCGTACGCTGGTGAGGGCGCCCATTTGAGTGGTTCACCAGAACAGAACGTGTTTGAAGCGGCGCCGGCGGTTGTCAACGCAGGTATCGTGTCGGCGCAGGTGCAGCGGTATTTTAATCCTGGTGCTAAACTTATCGACGATAGCATCAGCGGGTCGGAGATACCCTTTTATGGGAAGCCGGATGCCGTTTACCTGATGAGCGATTATGTTCACTTTTCTACCGTAGAGGAAATTTTGAGAGAATATGTTACCACGGTGGGCGTGCAGCGGCGCAACGGCCGCCTGTTTCCGGTTGTCTATAATTTCCTGGCGAACCGTGTGCCTTTTTCGGGCGCCCCGCTTATCCTGGTTAACGGCGTGCCGATGTTTGATCATAGTCGTTTTATGGAATTGAATACCGACGAATTTTATAGCATAGCAGTGGTGGCCAGGAAATATTTCATGGGCCATCAAACATTTTACGGCATTGTAGACGTTCGGCTGAATACGGACCTCAAGAACTTCGGAAGGTACGCAACCGTGGTAGATTACGATGGTGCGAGTGTTGCGGATCAATTTTATTCACCGAAGTATGAAGATGAACCGAAACGTAACAGCCGGATACCCGATTTCAGGAATGTTCTTTACTGGAATCCCAGGTTGGATAAAGACAAGAATGGAAATTATGCATTTGATTTTTATTCTTCCGACCTCGAAGGCGAATATGCAATCGTTGTTCGGGCTGTTGCTGACAATGGAAAGGTAGAAACGTCTCAGACTTCTATACAGGTTAAATAGTATGGTGAGATTGCTGGTCACAGGGATATTGTTAGTCTATTCACTGGCCGCCTGCCGTGAACGGTACGGGCTTCCGCTGGAAGCGTCGAGGGAGGGACTTCTTGTAGTGGAGGGAAATATCCTGAATGGCGACACCACAAAGATCAGGCTTAGCCGCACCTCGCCAATCAGTGAGCGCACCCTCATTCCCGAAACCGGCGCCAATGTGCAGATTGAAGGCGACGACAACAGCGTGTACCACCTTGCTGAAGCGGAGCCGGGTCTTTACAAAAGCGATTTCCTGACACTCAACAACGCCAACAGGTACCGGTTGAAGATTCAGGCCAAATCGAATGAATATGAGTCGGAATGGCTCGATGTGATCAGTACCGCGGAAATAGACAGTGTGATATGGGAAAGAAACAACGGCGTGAAGATAGCTGTTTCAAGTCATGGTACACCCGACGACTCCCGTTATTACAAATGGGACTACGA
>CAMPGT010000239.1 GCA_946885665.1 uncultured Chitinophagaceae bacterium
GGGACGAACACCTGCTGCCAGTTGTTCCTGTTCCGACAATTGTTCGTGCGTTGTTGAAGCAGGATGGATAGCCAGTGTTTTTACGTCGCCCACATTGGCCAGGTGGCTGGTCATCTTGAGCGAATCGATGAATTTTGCTGCATTTTCCTTCCCTCCTTTCACGCCGAAGTTGAGCACGCCGCCAAAACCTTTTTTCAGATATTTTTTGGCGAGGTCGTGATAGGGGCTCGACTTCAATCCCGGGTATTCAACAAATTCCACCTGCGGATGCTCCTCGAGCCATGTCGCGAGCGCCAGCGAATTTTGGCAATGGCGCTCAGCTCTCAAAGAAAGCGTTTCGAGGCCCTGCAGCAATAAAAATGAATTGAACGGTCCCTGAGAGGTGCCGAAGTCGCGCAAACCTTCCACGCGGGCGCGGATGGCAAATGCCACATTTGGCAGGCCGAGCGGGTTGCCTTCTCCGAACACGTCCCAGAATTTCAGGCCGTGATATCCTTCTGAGGGCTCAGTGAACTGCGGAAACTTGCCATTGTTCCAGGCGAAGTTGCCGCCATCCACGATCACGCCGCCGATAACGGTACCGTGTCCGCCGATCCATTTTGTGGCCGCCTGAACAACGATGTTGGCGCCCCATTCGATGGGCCTGAACAGATAGCCACCCATGCCGAAAGTATTATCAATCACGAGAGGCAGGTCATATTCTTTGGCCAGGTCGGCGAATTTTTCAAAATCGGGTATGTTTAGGCGGGGATTGCCGATTGTTTCGAGGTAGATGGCCTTGGTATTCTTGTCGATATGTTTTACGAACGACTCAACATCATCACTGTTGGCAAATCTCGCTTCGATACCCAGCCGTTTGAAGGACACCTTGAACTGGTTGTAGGTGCCACCGTAGAGATAGGAGCTTGTTACAAAGTTGTCACCCGCCTGCAGGATGTTGGTAAGCGCCAGGAACTGGGAAGCCTGGCCAGATGAAGTGGCCAACCCCATAACGCCTCCTTCTAGTGCTGCCATCCGGTCTTCGAATACGGCGGTGGTCGGGTTCATGATGCGCGTATAGATATTACCGAACTCGCGGAGGCCGAATAAATTTGCCGCATGTTCGGAATTGTTGAAGGCAAAGGATGTTGTTTGGTAAATGGGAACAGCCCTGGCCTTGGTGTGGGGGTCAATTTCCTGACCCGCATGAAGCTGGAGAGTTTCGAAGCGAGGTGTACTCATAACTTAAGTTTTAAAAATGTGATGATGAAGAAGTTTGTTCAAACTGCAATTTATGCGATAGGGCAGGCTTATGCCGAAATATCAATAGTTTATGCCTTGCGGCATCCGATACAACAACAGCGTTCCGTAGAGGAGCGCATTCGGGGCGTTGGTGTAGGGATTGATTTCATGGAGTGTAACACGGTGCGAATGTAGGAGAGTTTAGGGGGAAATCCTAAAAGTATTTGATAGGGGGAAGTTAAAACGGCAATCGGCAAACGGCAATCGGCGAAGGCGGATGCCCGATTCATTTTTGAAAACGAATTGCTTTTGTAAATACCGCATTACTGGTTAATTTTCATTTAAAGCAACAACCGTCTTTGAATTTTTTTTTTTTAAAAAAGAAGCCTTTTTTCTCAACATTAAGATAGCTTAAGACCTTTGCCCTTTGCTCTTTCCGCCGCCGTATCTTCGCCTTGCATGAAAATCGCCGACATCCTCCACACGCTCGAAAGCATCGCTCCAACCGTACTGCAGGAAGGTTACGACAATGCTGGCCTCATCACGGGCAGCCGCGAGTGGGAATGTACGGGCATTCTGTGCACACTGGATGCGACTCCTCAAGTGGTCGATGAAGCAGTGGCGCGAAACTGCAATTGCATCGTCGCCCATCACCCCATAGTTTTCCGCGGACTCAAAAAAATAAACGGCAGCAATTATGTGGAGCAGGCGGTAATCAAAGCCATCAAAAACGACATTGCTATCTACGCCGCACACACGAACCTCGATAATGTTCCCGACGGCGTCAACGGCAGGATAGCGGATAAAATCGGCCTCACCAACAGGAAGATACTGGCGCCGAAACAGGGCATCCTTAAAAAATTGTACACGTATGTGCCGCACGAACATCTTGAAACGGTACGCAACGCCCTGTTCGCGGCCGGGGCCGGCAACATCAGCAACTATTCCGAATGCAGCTTCACCTCCCCGGGCACCGGCACCTTCAAACCGGGAGTAGGCGCCGAGCCGTTCAGCGGAAAGGTGGGGGAACGCAAAGAGCAACCCGAAACCAAGCTGGAGGTGATCCTGCCGGCTTACCTGGAAAGGCAGGTGCTCGATGCGCTTTTCACCGCTCACCCCTACGAAGAAGTGGCCTACGAAGTGATCGGCCTGGATAACTTTCACCAGGAAACGGGCAGCGGCATTATCGGCGAGATCGACCCGGCCGACGGGGTGGCGTTCCTGCAAATGCTTGTCGAACGATTCAGGCTTCAGTTGGTGCGCCATACTGCGCTGCCTGCCGGGCGAATCAAGACGGTGGCCGTATGCGGCGGTGCGGGCAGCTTCCTGATAAGCAACGCTTTGCAAGCCGGGGCCGACGCGTATGTGACTGCCGACGTGAAGTACCATGAATTTTTCGACGCCGTTCCCGGCCTGCTGCTTTGCGACATCGGACATTATGAAAGCGAGCAGTTCACCGTTGACCTATTTATAGACATTTTCCTTCAAAAATTCCCTAACTTTGCCGTCCTGAAATCCGAAGTAAGAACCAATCCGGTTAATTATTTCACAGGAAAATAAACGAAAATAAGGCACACCACATGGCTAATGTTAAAGAGTATTCCGTCGAAGAAAAATTAACCTCTCTCGTCACTCTCCAGAAAATAGAATCCAAAATAGATGAAGTGCAGGTCCTGAAGGGCGAGCTTCCCATGGAGGTGAGCGACCTGGAAGACGAAATCACCGGTTTGCAGGCCAGGCAAACACGTATCGAGGAAGAGATCAACGGCATCCAGGAATTCATCAACCAGAAAAAAGAGTTGATCAAAGAAGCCGAGGCGCTGATCAAGAAATACGAGAAGCAGACCGAAAATGTGAAGAACAGCCGTGAGTTTGAGGCCATCAATAAAGAAATTGAAATGCAGCAGCTTGAAATGAAGCTCGCTGAAAAACATATCAAAGATGCCAACGAAGAGATCGCTGAAAAAGTGGTGATCCTTGAAAAGGCCAAAAAGAACCTCTCTGCTAAAGAAGCAGTGCTCGGCACCAAAAAAGGCGAACTCGAAAAGATCATCGCCTCAACGGAAAAAGAAGAAAGACATTTTAATAAATTATCGGGAGAGGCACGCGAAAAAGTTGAGGAGCGGTTACTGAACTCCTACGACAGGATCCGCGCCAACTACCGCAACGGGCTTTCCGTTGTACCGGTTGAACGCGACGCCTGCGGCGGTTGCTTCAACGCCATCCCACCGCAAAGGCAGAGCGAGATCAAGCAGCGTAAAAAGATCATCGTTTGCGAAAACTGCGGAAGGATTCTCGTCGACAGGGATCTTTTCGACAGCGTAGAGGTTAAGTAAGTTAAAAGTTAAAACTTAAAAGTTCAGCATCCGGGCGCCAGGTGGGTCCGGATTTTTCTATTTTATTTTCTTCTGAAAACAGCATTGCGTTTCACTTATAACTTCTAACTTTTCAGTTTTAACGCTCGTATGCTTAAGACGCTCTACATCCACAATTACGCCATCATTGACCAGATCAGCATTGAATTTTCGCCGCGACTGAATGCCATCACCGGCGAAACCGGCGCAGGAAAATCCATCCTCATGGGCGCCCTCTCGCTTATCCTCGGCGAAAGGGCCGACACGTCCGTTTTACTTAACCGCGAAAAAAATGCAACGTCGAAGGTTGTTTCAGCATCGACGGCCGGCCATCGCTCCAAAAAATTCTTACCGACTTCGACCTCCAGGAAGAGAATACCAATGAGCTCGTTATCAGAAGAGAAATAGCCGCCAGCGGTAAGTCGCGCGCCTTTATCAACGACACGCCGGTAAACCTCGATCAGCTAAGACAGGTGAGCTCATTGCTGGTTGACCTCCACCGTCAGTTCGATACCCTGTCGCTTTCGGACGCGGGATTTCAAAGAGATGTACTGGATGCGCTGGCCGGTAATACGGCTTTACTTCAAAAGTATCAGTCTGTTTACAGAAACTGGCGGTCGGCAGAAGCTGATCTCAACAGGTTGGTGGATGAAAAAAATTCTTTCAATAAAGAATATGATTATAATAAGTTCCTCTTCGATGAATTGGAAGAGGCGGGTTTTTCGGAGAACGAGCTGGAAGAGGCCGACAGCGAACTGAAGGTGCTGAATAATTCGGAGGGTATCAAGAATGCGTTGTCGCTGGTTGCTGAACTGCTGACGGGCGGTGAGCATGCAGTTGTGCAACAGGTGAAGACGATGCAGAACCAGTTGTCGGGGTTTTCAAAATTTCATCCGGCAATGGAAGAATTGCTGAAGAGACTGCAATCTTCCCAAATAGAATTGAAAGACATTGCGGACGAAGTGGAGAAATTGAATGATGAAGTTGGTTATAACCCCACGCGCATCGAAGAGCTGAATGAAAGGCTGTCGGTTGGTTACCGGTTGATGAAGAAACACGGCGTACAAACAACAGCGCAGTTATTGGAAATTCAGCAGCAACTCGACGAAAAATTAATGGCCGTGCAGAATATTGATGACACCATCGCAGAGAAGCAGACGCAGGTTGATAACTGCCTGAAAGAAGCCGGCGAGATGGCGGTGAAATTATCTGAGAAGAGAAAAAAGCAAATAAAACCACTGGAAGAGAAAGTGAATCAGTTATTGGTGAAAGTGGGTATGCCGAATGCAAAACTGAAAGTTTCTTTAGAGAATATTGCGCACGATGCGTTTGGTACGGACAGTGTTGAGTTTTTGTTCGATGCGAACAAGAGCAATCGTTTTGAGCCCGTCAGGAAGGTGGCTTCGGGCGGTGAGCTGAGCAGGCTGATGTTATCTATCAAGTCGCTCGTGGCCGAATCTATGGACCTCCCTACCTTGATCTTTGATGAAATCGACACCGGTATTTCCGGCGAGGCCGCGCGGCAGGTGGGCCTGATCATGCAGTCGCTCGCGAAGAGCAGGCAAATCGTTACGATCACTCATCAGCCGCAGATTGCCGGAAAGGCGCATGCGCATTTGTTCGTGTTCAAAGAGATCAGGAACGATGCGGTGAAGACGGGAATCAGGGTGTTGGACGGCGACGAGCGAATTACTGCTATCGCAAAGATGCTGAGTGGCGAAAAACCCACTGCCGCGGCGCTGGAAAATGCGCGCGAGATGGTAATGAACTAACCCCTTACTTTTGTAAAAATCATAACGGCCATGTCATATAATCTGTTAAAAGGAAAGAAAGGAATAATATTCGGCGCGCTCGATGAAAAATCCATTGCGTGGAAAACGGCGCTGCGGTGTCATGAAGAAGGCGCCGAGCTGGTGTTGACGAATGCGCCGGTGGCATTGCGGATGGGCGAGATCAACAAGCTTGCAGAAATAGTGACGGCGCCGGTGATCGGGGCCGATGTGGTAAACATGGATGATTTGAAGAAATTGTTCGAGGAGAGCATGAAGCATTTTGGCGGAAAGGTTGACTTTATTCTTCATTCTGTGGGCATGAGCCTTAATGTCAGAAAAGGCAGGCATTACACTGAGCTGGATTATGGTTTTACGCAGAAGACGCTGGATATTTCTGCGGTGTCGTTTCATCGCGTGATCCGCACCGCCTGGGAGATGGATGCTGTAAACGATTGGGGAAGCATTGTTGCGCTGACGTACATCGCCGCACAGCGCGTATTTCCCGATTACAATGAAATGGCAGATGCAAAGGCGTTGCTGGAAAGCATTGCCAGAAGTTTCGGGTATCATTATGGAAAGAGAAATAAAGTGCGTATCAATACGGTGTCGCAGTCGCCCACGAAGACCACTGCAGGCAGTGGGGTGAAGGGTTTTGGAGGATTTGTGGCTTATGCCGACAAGATGAGTCCGCTGGGCAATGCCACCGCAGAGCAGTGCGCGGATTATTGTGTAACGATGTTCAGCGATTTGACGAGAATGGTGACGATGCAGAATTTATTTCACGACGGCGGTTTTTCGTTTACCGGCGTTACCCAGGAGATCGTTGAGGCGATGGGGGAGACGGGGAGTAGGGAGTAGGGAGTGGGGAGTGG
>CAMPGT010000240.1 GCA_946885665.1 uncultured Chitinophagaceae bacterium
AAAGTGGTGGAACCTGAATGTATATGCAGGTGTTTTTGCCAACAATTATAACGGCCTGTACAACGATGGTATAGAAAACACTCCTGTAAATATCACCGTCACTAACTTTGATGGCAACCTCACGAACAGCTTTAATTTTGCCGGCACCTGGACAGCGGAGCTTAGCGGCTGGTTCAACTCCAATCCATCGGAAGGATTGCTCATCGGCCGGCCAATGGGTGCGGTAAATGCAGCTTTGTCAAAACAAATTTGGGAGAAAAAGGGCACCATTAAGATAGGTGTCCGCGACATCTTCCGCACCACCAACTTTAGTGGCTACTCACGCTATGCCGATGTGGATCTTGACATTACCAACGACAGGAGAAGAGATAACCGGCAGTTCAATATTTCCTTTACCTACAAATTCGGCAAAAAGGATATCGCCCCCGCACGCCGCCGCAGTGGCGGATCGAGCGAGGAACAGAGCAGGGTGAAGAGCGGGAACTAAGGTTGCCGCACTTGCCCCCTGAAGTTGCCGTATTCCCACCGCTTGAAGTTTGGCAGTTAACCTGAACTTTGTATTGAATCTTAACAACCATTAAAACGATTCAATCATGGCAACTTCAAACAAAATTTTACCGCACCTGTGGTTCGATAAAGAAGCAAAGGAAGCAGCGGAGTTTTACTGTGCGCTCTTTCCCGGATCGGCAGTAACCAATGTCACTACACTTCGTGATACGCCCTCAGGAGATTGCGATGTTGTTTCTTTCCACCTTTCCGGTCAGCCATTTATGGCGATCAGTGCCGGGCCGTTGTTTACCTTCAATCCATCGATTTCGTTTACGGTCAATTTTGATCCTTCAAAAGATGGAGAAGCGAGAAAGAATTTAGATGCCACCTGGGAAAAGTTATCTGCCGGCGGCACAGCACTGATGCCGCTTGATGAATATCCTTTCAGCAGGCGTTATGGCTGGATACAGGATAAATACGGCGTTTCGTGGCAACTTATTCTTTCGGACCCCGCGGGCGAAGACCGGCCCTTTATCGTACCGTCGCTAATGTTTGTAGGAGATGTATGTGGTAAAGCCGAAGAGGCAACTGATTTTTATATTTCAGTGTTTAAAAATTCAAAAAGGGGAAATATCCACCGTTATCCCGCGGGCATGGAACCCGACAAAGAAGGTACGGTTATGTTCACTGATTTTGTCATCGAAAAGCAGTGGTTCTCCGCAATGGATAGTGCGAGGGAACATAAATTCAATTTCAACGAAGCGATATCTCTTTTGATAAAATGCGACTCGCAGGAAGAAATAGACTATTACTGGGAAAAACTTTCTGCTGTTCCTGAAGCAGAGCAGTGTGGCTGGTGCAAAGACCAATACGGAGTGATATGGCAGGTCAATCCGGGTATTCTGGATGAACTGATGACTACAGGCAGCCGTGAACAAACCGAGCGTGTGACGCAGGCATTTTTAAAAATGAAAAAGTTCGACATCGCTACCTTGAAGAAAGCCTTCAGGGGCGAGCCGGCCAGCGCATAACCTATTGTGCTGCCTGGTATTAATCGAACGAACTACTTTTTAGTTACGGTTCTTCCATAGCTAAATAAGCTGTTGTAGCGGATACTTTTGCTCCTGGTAACTTATCTCATTCGAGGCGCCTACTTTCCGTAACTTCACGTAGACACCCTTTCCACCATGACCCCTTCTCCACTGGTAAACCAACTTAAGCAGGCATATAACGCCTCCGACAAGGAATGCAGCAAACTTGTCCAATTATTTGAACCTTTAGAAGTAAAAAAGAACGAGCATCTTTATCGTTCCGGTGATATCGTGAGATACGTGTACTTTGTTGAACAAGGCTGCCTGCGGCAATATTATATCAATAACAATGGTGAAGAGCGTACCATATATTTTAAAATGGAAAATGGATGGTGCAGTGAACTGGTAAGTTTCCTGGATATTAAGCCGACTGAATTATGTGTGCAGGCGCTCGAAAACAGTAAGCTGCACATGATCAACCGGAAAAATTGGGTATACTCGGTTACGCAGATCCAATCTTTTACAATGGGTTTTATCCGTGCACAGCAGGACACGAATTATATATTGAAAAAGCGGCTTGCAGAAGCAACTGTTGAGAACCCGGAAGAAAAATACCGGCGCTTTATAAAAGAAGAGCCGCTTTTGTTGAGTCGAATACCGCTTTATCATATAGCTGCCTACCTGGGGATGACACCGGAAACACTCAGCCGTATTCGAAAGAAAATTTCCGAAAAAAAGTTTCTTATCTGAAATCAAGAAGGTTATCGATTTGGGAAGATATGTTTGTTCACTAAACAAAAATTTATGAACAAAGAAACTATCAAAGCCGGTCAGATTACAATCGACTTCCTTGTCGAAGCTGCCGACACAAAAGGTTCCGTATCGATGTTTGAATTTACTGTACCAGCAGGAGCAAAGGTGCCGATACCGCATTACCACGAAAATTTCGATGAAACGATCTATGGGATATCGGGTACCCTTACTTTCACGGTGGACGGCGAAACAATAAACATTGCGCCCGGCGACACTTGTTTTATTCCGCGCGGGGCTGTACACGGCTTCGACAACCTCAAACCAGTGGATGCCAAAGGCCTCGCTGTAATTACTCCTGCCCTGCTGGGACCTATCTTTTTCAGAGAGGTGGCCGAAATAGTCAATACAGGCCTTCCTCCTGACCTGCAGAAATTAGCGTGGGTCATGTCAAAGCACGGTCTGATTCCTGTTGTTCCCAAAAAGGAGACCATATAGGTTTTCGGTACAGCTTGCTGTTGCCAGTGGGAATTTGTTTAAATTTCCTGTGGCTAACGAGTACGGATTATGAAAAATACAATAATTGCCTTGTTGGTTTTCCTGGCATCGCCTTGTATGGGGCAGCAAAAGCTGATCGATTCCACTACAAAAGGCATCTTGCTCCGGCAGTTGAAAGAAACGCACAACCAGCAGGCGTGGTTCGTTCCACTGCATGCTGCCATCGAGGGACTTACTCCTGAGCAGGCGATGTGGCGGCCAGACGATTCGAGCCATTCGATCGTTCAATTGGTCACTCACCTGACATTCTGGAACACCCGCGGGCTCAATCTCTTCAAAGGAAAACGTGACAAGCCTTTTCAGGGCAGCAATGACGAAACATTTTCGTCGTTGGGTGCCGCGGAATGGTTGTCGATCGTACACCGGTCGGATAGTGTTTCAGCAGCCTGGGAACAGGCAATCGCTGCGAAGAAAAAACCACTAACTACGGAGCAGACAGACATCATCACGCACATGAGCACGCATAATGCCTATCATACCGGGCAAATCATGTATGCCAGGAAGCAGCAACGCGCCTGGGACGCATCGAAGGGTGTTCATTGATGAAGCAGATACAATAAATAAACAGTTATCGCCTGGTAGCTCAATGCAACTCGAATTGGTACACTGTGCTGCCAGCCTTTACGAAAAAAGATCTAAACTCTTCCGTGGATTCGGGCGAATCTAAGAGAATCGTGGCAAAAATTTATGCAGATTACGGAGAATCCCCAGTCGGTGCGCCGTGTCCATCTGCGCACAGCAGGTGTTCGCAGCCGCACACCGGGCGTTAAATGTCAATTCTTAAATGCCTGTGCGTCAATCGCTTAATTAATGGCACAGCGCATGCGATCACTCTTGTATGTTGAAGAACTTTCTGCATACCACCATTCGCAATCTTTGGAAAAACAAAGGCTATAGTTTTCTGAACATCTTCGGCCTTGCCATAGGCATCGCATGTGCGGCGATGATATTTTTATGGGTTGAGGATGAACTTAAGTACGACCAGTTTCATGTGAACAAAGACAGGTTGTACATGATACGGGAGAACCAGAAGTACGACACTTACATCGCTACATTCGGCTCTACACCGGCCCTGATGGGTCCCGCCATCAAGTCGGAAATTCCGGGCGTGACAAACGCCTGTCGGCTGTCGGGCACCGGCAACGTAAAACTTTTTACAATCGGCGATAAAGCGGTATATGCCCATGGCACCTATGCCGACTCGTCGCTGTTCAGCATGTTCAATTTCCCTTTTGTTGAGGGCAGCGCCAGGACCGCCTTTTCGCAACGCAATACGATAGTGATGACGCAAGCGGCGGCTATCAGGTTTTTTGGCACAGATAAAAATGCAGTAGGCAAAACCGTGCGCGTGGACAATAAACAAAATTTCGTGATAACCGGTGTTTTGAAGGATCTGCCAAAAAATTCCAGCCTTGACTTTGAATGGGTCAGTCCGTTTAGCATCTGGTACAACGAAAATGAAAGCTGGGCACAGTCGTGGGGCAACAACTGCGTAAACACATATGTTCAACTAAGCCCCGGCACACAAACTTCATCAGTCGACAAAATACTGAGCACCTTTATCCAACAAAGACGGCCCACCGCAATCCCGGTACCTTTTTTATGGAGCATGAACGACTGGCACTTGCGCGACGAGTTTGATAACGGGGTGCAAACAGGCGGCGGAAGAATTGAATATGTACGGTTGTTCTCAATTATTGCATGGATCATTTTGCTAATTGCCTGTATCAACTTTATGAACCTGGCCACGGCGCGCAGCGACAAGCGTGCAAGAGAAGTGGGCGTGCGCAAAGTGCTGGGTGCCGGCAAACGCAGGCTGATCGTTCAATTTATCGGCGAAGCGATGTTCATGGCAATATTGTCGTCGATTTTTGCAATGTTGATTATCTCCCTTGTGCTGCCCGCGTTCAATCTACTGGTAGAAAAACAGTTGACACTCGGACTGAATAACCCCCTGCATCTCGGTGCACTGGTGGCGATCACCTGCATTTGTGGATTGGTGACCGGAAGTTATCCTTCTTTTTACCTGTCGTCGTTCAACCCGGTGTTTGTGTTAAAGGGATTGAAGCTCAAAAACGGCAGCGCGGTGCTGATCAGGAAGGGCCTGGTGATACTTCAGTTCACCGTATCCATCGTACTCATTATCGGCACTGTTATTATCTATCAACAAATACAACACGTTAGAAACCGCAACCTTGGGATCAATGTAAATAACCTGCTGCAGGTGGATATGAACAGCGAAATGATCGGCAATTACGATGTCGTAAAAAGCGACCTGCTGAACACGGGGTTAATAGAAAATGTCGCCATATCCAACTACAATACGCTTTACGGCGGAAACAATTCCAGCGGTCTCACGTGGGAGGGGAAGAATGAAAAGTCGCAGGTGTTGCTCTCCCTGCGATATGTGTCGCCGGATTTCGTGAAAACAGCCGGTATGCAACTGTTGGCAGGAAGAGATTTTGTATCCACCGACAGTGTTGAGTCAAAAAAGACGAATGTCATGATCACTCGGTCGTTGCAGGAGTTAATGGGGCAGGGAACGGCAATCGGCAAAACGCTTCATTGGGATGACGACACCAGCGGCGCACAACTGCAGATAGTGGGCGTGGTGAACGATTACGTGTATGGCAATATGTATGGCAAGCCGGATCCTGTGATCTTTTTCTGTGTGAACAAAAGAGACGCGTCTAATTTGTACGTTCGTCTTAAACCCGGTATTGACGCGCAAATCGCCATACAGCAAATTGGCGCCGTCATCAAAAAAGATAATCCAACTTATCCTTTCACCTATCACTTTGTTGACGACCAGTTCAATCAAATGCTGAGCAATGAGCAACTCGTGGGAAAATTATCCAATGTGTTTGCAACGCTCGCCATTTTGATTTCATGTCTGGGCCTGTTTGGTTTAGCCGCGTATACTGCGGAGCGCAGGATAAAAGAAATCGGCGTCAGGAAGGTGCTGGGTGCGAGTGTGCCGGGCATTGCTATGCTGCTCTCAAAAGACTTTCTGAAACTGGTAGGCATTGCATGCGTTGTAGCGTTTCCGGTGGCCTGGTGGGTAATGCACAACTGGCTCGACGGATATAAATACAGGGTGGAAATCAGTGGGTGGATATTTGTTGTTGCCGGAATATCAGCGGTGTTGATTGCATTGGTAACGGTGAGTTTTCAATCGATAAAAGCCGCGATAGCGAACCCGGTGAAAAATCTGCGCACAGAGTAAAAGTTTTTATTTGATTTTTTTAATTGTTTGGAATTATCAAAAAAATAGTAGCATCTTTGTGCAGCAAAAAATTAAACATGCGCCAAATAAAAATAAATATAATCACAAT
>CAMPGT010000241.1 GCA_946885665.1 uncultured Chitinophagaceae bacterium
ACTCAATGTTCACCCGCTCCGCTCTAAGCTTTTCCTTGGCCCTGAACAACCGTTTGTTGACGGTGTCTTTGCTTGTCAAAAAAGCGCTGGCAATTTCATCTATTCCGAAACCGCAAAGTATCCGCAGCGCCAATCCAACCTGTGCCTCGATAGAAATGGAAGGGTGGCAGATGGCGAAAAGCATCTGCAACTGGCTGTCTGAAATGTTTGTCTCTGAAAGATCAACTTCAGGGAATTCTCCGGCGGTGAATGCGCCTTTTACGGCCGGAGTCACTTTATCTGTAAAAATTTGCGAGCGCTTAACATAGTTACCCGCCTTATTCTTCGCCACGGTGTAAAGCCAGGCGGTTGGATTTTCTGGGATACCTTTGTAGGTCCACGTTTCGAGGGCCGACAGGAAAGTTTCGCTGGCAATATCTTCGGCGGCCTGGATGCGGCCGATGCCAAAATATTTGGAAAGGACAGCGCATATTTTACTGAACTCTGTCCTGAACAAATGCGGTATTAACTCATTTGCTGTCATGGTTGTCCACCTTTCTCACTTCAACGCTGTTGCCGTCACCTTGCAGCACGGGAGAGCCTTTCGCAAATTCAACCGCTTCCTCGACAGAATCCGCTTTTACGATCACAAAGCCACCAATGGTTTCCTTGATGTCACCAAACGGCCCGTTGGTAACCACCTTGTTTTTGTTCTCTGCTTTTATAACCCGGGCTTCTTCAAAAGGCAGTCCGGTGCCGCTTACAAACTTGTTTTGTGCGGCGATGGTGCCTATCCAGTCCATCGTTTGTTTCATCCACACTTGTATTTGTTCGGGCGAGGCCACTTCTTTACCATCCTGGTGCCTGAAGATTAACATGTACTGTTCCATTGTAAATCATTTTTTTGTTAGGAGATGTGCTACTATATACCTTATAACAATCGGATGAACGAGGATTGGACATAAAGAAAAAAATTATTTCAGCCACATCGGATTCGACTTCAATACGACTTTGTATACTTTGCAATGCTCTGCATGTGCGCCGGGCAGGTAGCCGATGCTTACCAGGAACTCGTTTACGATTTCTCCTCCTGTAAACAGAAATGTTTTCTTAAAGAGCTTCACCCATTCATCTTTTGATTTTGGGTGATGATGCTGCAACCACTCTTCAAATGACCCGTACTCTTTCCGTAGTGCCAGCACCGTCTTTGCATTTTCGATCGCAGCATTAATTTTCAAACGGTTGCGGATAATGCCCGCATCACCAAGCAATCGCTCCCTATCTTTTTCTGTGTAAGAGGCTATCTTTTTTATATTGAAATTATGGTAGGCTTTCCTGAACGCCGCCTCCTTCTTCAGGATGGTTTCCCAACTTAGTCCGGCCTGGTTGATCTCGAGAACAAGCCTGCAAAACAATTCATTATCATCGTGGATCGGGAATCCGTACAGTTTATCGTGGTAGGCTTTATGCAGCGCCTTCCTTTCGTCATGCATGGTCTCAATAGCGGAACAATAAGACATCGATTGGTGTTAATAATTTGAAAAATCAAAAAGCGAAAATATGGTCTTTTCCGTTTCCGCAGGTTGGCATACTAGTTGCTACTAGGCAATGTCACCCCAAAGAGTTCATTCTCTTACACACTGCAAACCTTTCCTCATTAAATGTAAGAATCCAGGATTCCTTATCACCCGACGTTGCGCGCATAGCATAGATCACGAAAACGCTGATGCATGGAATTGAATATATCTGTTTTGGAAACAATTGGTTACTCGAGACCTTACGTCAAAGGAAAATTCATATTTGTCGGCGACCAAAAGTATCTTATTAAAGGTGTCACCTACGGCACTTTTAAACCGGATGCCGACAACTACCAGTTTCCGGAATATGAAGTGGTTGAAAGTGATTTTCAAATGATGCAGGCAAATGGCATCAACAGTGTAAGAACGTACACCGTACCGCCGCCGTATATCTTTGACCTTGCATTGCAATACGATCTTAAATTAATGGTGGGCCTGCCGTGGGAACAACACATTACTTTTCTCGACGAGCCGGAAAGAAAGACCTCCATAATAAAAAAGATACGGGAATATGTAAAGATATGTTCCAGTCATCCCGCGATATTATGTTACACCATTGGAAATGAGATACCTGCGCCAGTGGTGAGGTGGTATGGCAAGAAGAAAATTGAACAGTTTCTCAGGGAACTTTATGCAGCGGTAAAAAGTGCCGACCCACAAGGTTTGGTGACCTATGTAAATTATCCGACTACCGAATATTTAGAGCTTCCCTTTCTCGACTTCCTGAGTTTCAATGTTTACCTCGAAACGCAAGACAAATTAAATGCTTACCTGTCGCGGCTGCATAATCTATGCGGCGATCTTCCGCTGGTGCTTGCAGAAATAGGTTTGGACAGCTTGAGAAACACTGAAGAAACACAGGCCCACACACTCGCCTGGCAATCTCAAATCATATTCGGTAAGGGCTGCGCCGGCATGTTCGTATTCGCCTGGACCGATGAGTGGTGGCGGGGTGGTCATGAGATCCCGGATTGGGATTTCGGTATAACCGACAGGCAACGAAACCCAAAGCCGGCACTGGCGGCTGTAAAAGAGATCTTTAATAATGTTCCTTTTCATGCGGGAACCAACGCACCCGCAATTTCCGTCGTCGTTTGTTCTTATAATGGTTCATCAACGATAGACGACTGCATGCGCGGATTGATGAAGGTCAACTATTCTAATTTTGAGGTGATCGTTGTCAATGACGGATCAACGGATAACCTTGCGGACATCGTCCGAAAATATCCTTTTCGGTTGATCAGCACCGTTAACCGCGGGCTGAGCAACGCGCGCAACACAGGCATGATGCAGGCGACGGGCGACATCGTCGTATATCTCGACGATGATGCATACCCCGATCCCGACTGGCTCAATTATCTTGCTTATGCCTTTCTTCACTCCCATCATGCCGCCATCGGCGGGCCAAATTTATTGCCTACTGAGGATGGCGCCATCGCAACATGCGTGGCCAGTTCACCGGGCGGCCCGGCGCACGTACTCCTCACCGACGAAATTGCCGAGCATATTCCTGGCTGCAACTTCGCGGTAAGGAAAATCGCGTTGCAGAAGATAGGAGGGTTTGATCCTGTTTTCAGGTCCGCCGGCGACGATGTTGATGTTTGCTGGAAATTGCAGGCAGAAGGATATACAATAGGATTTCATCACGCGGCCCTGGTGTGGCACCATCGCAGAAACTCAATTGCTGCTTATTGGAAACAGCAAAAAGGATATGGCAAGGCAGAAGCGCTGCTGGAAGCAAAATGGCCGGAGAAATATAATGCGCTTGGACATTATGCGTGGGGCGGAAGCATATATGGCAACGGTATAACAACGCCCGTCGCATTCAAAAAGAAGAAAATATTTTATGGAACATGGGGCACCGCATTGTTTCAATCGGTTTATCAGCCGGGCAATGGGTTGCTGAGTTCGCTGCCGCTAATGCCTGAGTGGTTCATCTTGTCCATCGGATTTTTATGCCTTTCCTTATTGGGATTTATTTGGCCGGTATTGCTGTTCGCGTGGGCAGGATTTTTCCTGGCAACCATTATCGTTGTGTACCAGTCGTTTTACAGCGCATTCATAAATATTTCGAAGGCCCGCATCGCCCACGATAAATTCAGACATGTATTGCTTACCGGCTTTTTTCACCTGGTGCAGCCAGTAGCCAGGTTAACCGGAAGATTGAAACATGGATTTACACCCTGGCGACGGAGAGATGCCACGCCGGGCAGAAAGTTTCATTTTAAATTTTCAGGAAAACCGATAACAGTATGGTCGGAGCAGTGGCGCGCGCCGGCCGACTGGATCACTGACCTCGAAAAAAACCTGGTGAGTTTGAAAGCAGGAGTCAAAAGAGGCAGGGAATACGACAACTGGGACCTGCAATCAAGAAATCATTTGCTGGTCTGCATGCGCTCAACACTGCTCGCAGAAGAACATGGCGAGGGCAAGCAGTTCCTGAAGTTGAAATACAGGTTGCGGGTTTCACCGGTGATCGTCGCGTTGTTCATCAGCGCAATCAGCCTGGCTGCAGTATGTTTCGCGTGGCACGAAATATTACCCGGCCTGTTATTATTATTGCTTGCATTGGCAACGGTAATAAGCACCTGGAGAGGAGCCACCATCTCATGGAACACGTTGCATACGTCGTTTACAATGTTGGAATATTACGCCATATCGGCATCAGAAGCGCCGCCTGGCCAGGCAAAAAAGAAGAACAGCCAGGCCGTCGATTCAGGCATCCTGATATACAATAATTAATTTGGAAAGACTAAGGATTATAGTAGGAGGATTTATAGGACTGTATCCTACGGGCGGTGTAACGTGGGATTACCTGCAGTACGCCCTGGGACTCAAAATGCTGGGCCATGAGGTGTATTATGTCGAGGATACCATGCAATATTCCGGCTACCAGGCGCCCGGGCAGGAATGGGATGACGCTACAGAAAGTGTAAAATATCTCAGCAGGGTTATGGATCAATTTGGCTTCACCGGCCGATGGGCCTACAGGGATATTGGATCGGGCAAATGTTTTGGAATGGCGAATGAAAGACTCGATGACATTTGCAGAACGGCGGATGTTTTTCTCAATGTTTCCGCTTCAACCTGTTTGCGCGAAGAATATTACAACATACCCATAAGAATATTGATCGATTCGGATCCCATGTTCACGCAAACGCAGGATTGGGACGACAGTGACGCCGCTTATTCGTATGAGCATATTCGAAACCGGTATTCGTGGTATAACTACCTGTTTACTTTCGGTGAAAATATAGGTGAAACGGATTGCGCGGTACCAACGCTTGGGCTCAACTGGATAAAAACGCACCAGCCGGTGTGCCTCGATTATTGGAGCAAACCATATGCGCAACCGGCGGCCGGGCCGGTTTTCACAACGATTATGAATTGGTCGGCTCGAAGTGAGCTTAGCTACAATCGCGAACGATACGGGCAGAAGGATATTGAGTTTGATAAGATACTGGGAGTGCCGGGGCAATGTAAATTTGCAGAATTTGAGGTGGTGATGGCCGTGTCAAAAGATTTTCGCGAGGCGTTCAACGGCTTAGCTTTGCACGAGCATGGATGGACAGTGACGAATCCGTCGGATAAGATCCGTTCGCCTGACCGGTATGTTGAATTTATTCATTCATCGTCGGCGGAATTCTCCGTGGCAAAGAACGCTTATGTGAAGTCAAACAGTGGATGGTTTTCGTGCCGGTCGGCGTGCTACCTTGCGGCAGGAAGGCCTGTAATTACTCAGGATACCGGATGGTCAAAATACATCGAAACCAAGAGGGGTCTTTTTTCATTCAGCGACATGGATTCAGCAATAAATTGCATAACTGAGGTAGCAGCCGATTGGGATGGTCATTCACGCGCCGCAAAAGAAATGGCACATGCCTATTTTGACAGCAATAAGGTACTGACCGATATGCTTAACAGGATCAATTGAAACCCGCATGAATCATTCAATGCGCTTAGTGGCAAGGGTACTTAACCAGTCCAAAAAATACTGGATATTCCTGGCCATCATCTTCGTTCTAAATATCTGCGCCATCCCGCTGGTGCTGCTGAAACCGCTTGCCCTAAAAATATTGATCGACAGTGGCTTTGGCAACGTGCCTGTTCCCAACTTCATCGCCTCGATGTTTCCCGATGGTTACACCTTCACTTTTGGCAGTGTGGTTTGGATCTCAGTAGCGCTGATAATAGGCATCGCCCTCCTCGAAAACCTATACATCATCGCCGTCTGGATGTTGAACACCTACACCGGAGAGAAGCTGGTATTGAATTTCAGAACAGCGTTATTCAATCATGTTCAACGGCTGTCGCTCATTCATCACGACAGCGTCGGAACATCCGATTCGCTGTACAGGATTCAGTATGACACGAGTGCGGTGAAATCATTTCTCATTAACAACCTGTCGCCGCTGATTACTTCTTCCATAACGCTGGTGGCCATGCTGATCGTGATGTTTTCCATCAATATGCAATTTGCATTGATTATCTGCTGCATCCTGCCCCTGCTTGTCCTGCTGATCAGGAAATCGAC
>CAMPGT010000242.1 GCA_946885665.1 uncultured Chitinophagaceae bacterium
CCCGTACCAGTGAGACACCACTACATAGAACACAACCACACCGAAGTCGCAACAGACCAGAACCATCAGATCGATATTGGCCCCCTGGAAACGATAGATACTCTGGTCATCGTCGCCCACCACGAAAATATTCGGTTGCTCCCAGTAGTTAATGAGCAGTCGCACAAGCTGGTTCTGCGTTCCGCTCGTATCCTGGTATTCATCCACCAGTATATATTGAAACCGCTCCTGGTAACTCAGCAGCAGTTGGTTGTTCTCTTCAAATGCCCTGATCACCCAGTTGATCATGTCATCAAAGTCGTACCGGTTTTTCTCGCGCATCATCGACTGGAAAGTGTCGAATTCCTTAACGGCTGCCATCAGCTTCGACATCTTCTCCCTTTCTTCTTCAATTTTATCGGTGCGTACGTCGCCTCTCTTAAATTCTTTCGTCGCCCTTTTGGCAATAAATTTATCCCGGTTAGGCAAATCGTCGAGGTAGGCATTGATGCTTTTTATAATAAAATCGGGTTTCCATCCTTCCTGCTTCATGGTGGAAAAAAGAGAAGCAAGATTTTTTATTTCATAATAAACGTCGCCGCGGTATCTTTTTAAAGGGTGATCCTTCGGAAAGCGGTCTATCAGCCTTTTCAGCAATTCAATTTTTTCCAGTTCGGAGATCGGATCAAGCTCGTTCTTTTCAAAAAGGGAAAGATTATCCTGGATAATATCATTGCAAAAGGCATGGAAAGTGAAAATATTCACCTTGTAAGCATCAGACCCAATAAACTGGATGAGCCGGCGCCGCATGGCCAGCGCCCCGGCATCGGTGTAGGTAAGACATAAAATATTGGAGGGAGAAACATCGGTATCCAGCAGGATGCGACCGATCCGTGCCGCCAGTATCTGCGTCTTCCCGGTACCCGGACCCGCAATAACCATTACCGGCCCCTCGATCTTATCGACCGCCTGCCGCTGCTGTTCATTCAGCCTTTCATATTCCTTCGCAAACTGCTGGTTGAGTTTATCTCTTAAGATCATGCGTCAAAGGTAAGGTGCCCGGTGGTTCCTGAAATTGAGGTTTAAACAGGAAATTTTTGGTGTTTTACGGGAAAGAGAGCGTCATTTTGGGAATAATTTATCAATTTCTGCGTTATAAGGCCAGAATCATGCCCATGAAAAACCCAAACGGTCTTAAGATATTCATCCTTGAGGATGATACCTGGTACGGCTCTATGTTACAGCATTACCTCTCATTGAACCCTGATTACGAGGTAAAACGCTTCGAAAAATCAGGTGAGTTCTTCAATCATCTGCATGAAAACCCTGATGTGGTTACACTCGATTACTCGCTGCCCGACATGGCAGGTGACGAGGTGTTGAAAAAAATAAAGGAAAATTTTCCTTCCATCCAGGTGTTGGTCATTTCCGGCCAGGAAGATGTGGCCACAGCAATAAGCCTCCTGAAGAACGGGGCGTTCGACTACATTGTTAAGGACGACGACACTAAAGACAGGCTCTGGAACACCCTCCTGCATCTTAAAGAGATCAACGGACTGCGCAATGAAGTTGAGCAACTGAAGGAACAGGTGGTGAAAAAGCACGATTTTTCCAAATTCATCATTGGGAAAAGCGACGAGATCCAGAAAGTCTGCGCATTAATAGAAAAGGCCTCCAAAACCAATATTACGGTATCTATTTCCGGCGAAACCGGTTCGGGAAAAGAAGTGGTGGCAAAGGCCATTCATTACAATTCCGAGCGCAGTAAGAAGCCGTTTGTTGCCGTAAACGTTGCTGCCATACCCAAGGACCTCCTCGAGAGCGAATTGTTTGGCCACGAGAAAGGTGCGTTTACAGGCGCCGTAACGCGCAGGATCGGAAAATTTGAAGAGGCCAATAACGGAACGCTTTTCCTCGATGAAATCGGTGAACTGGATATCAATTTGCAGGCAAAGCTGCTGCGCGTTCTGCAGGAACGCGAAGTGATAAGAGTGGGCGGCAACGAAGTGACAAAAGTAAACTGCCGCATCATTGTGGCCACGCACCGCAACCTGATGGATGAAGTGCAAAATAAAACGTTCCGCGAGGACCTGTACTACCGCCTTATCGGCTTGCCCATTTTCATTCCACCGCTGCGTGACCGTGGCAACGACATCATCATTTTGGCCAAGCACTTTATGGACGCTTTCTGCAAAGAGAACGGCGGTGCCAAAAAGGTGCTCTCGGAAGAGGCACAGAAAAAACTGCTTGGTTATCCTTTCCCGGGTAACGTACGCGAGCTGCGTTCGGTGATAGAGCTGGCGACAGTACTCGCCGACGATGAGGTGATCCAACCGCAGAACCTGTCGTTAAATTCCACCAGTTCGATGAATGGAATGTTGATGCAGGAAAAGTCGCTCAAGCAATACGAGATAGAAATCATTCAACATTACCTCGATAAATATGACAGGGATGTACTGCTGGTGGCAAAAAAACTCGACGTGGGCAAAAGCACCATATACCGCATGATTCAGGCTGGCGAACTTGTAAATAGATAACCCTCGCGTATGTTGAAGCACCGCGGCCTGAAAGACAAGAAAATTTTATTGGTAGAAGACGTGGAACTGAACCAGTACCTCGCAAAACATATCATGGAATCGTGGGGTTGCCTGGTTGATGTGGCCGACAATGGAAAGAAAGCCGTCGAGAAAATTAGTGCCGCCGACTACGACCTGGTGCTGATGGATATTCAAATGCCTGAAATGGACGGCATGCAAGCCACAAAGATCATCAGGGCCATGCATGATGAAGCGAAGGCACAGGTGCCGATAGTGGCGCTAACCGCGAATGCGCTGAAAACCGAATGTGAAGTTTACCTGAATATCGGGATGAACGACTGCCTGGCAAAGCCTTTTGAAGAGCGCACGTTAATGGGCATCGTCGCAAAGAATATGAAAGGGCATCATGTTGATGTGGTCCCGGATGGCCATACTGTTGTTACGCCTGCCGGTGAAAAATTATATGACCTGGCGATGGTTGAAGCCATATCGGGCGGCGACAAAACTTTCATCGTAAAGATGATGGAGCTCTTTTTGCAAACGGTTCCCCAAACATTAAGCGACCTGAAAGAATGTTGTGAAAAGGGCGACTGGGTGATGACGGGCAAGCATGCGCACAAGTTGAAATCGACAATTGACTCGATGGGTATTGTATCGCTGAAGCGTGATATCAGAACGATAGAGTCGGGTGGCAAAAGTGCTTCCGACCCGGTGCAACTGACGGCATTGGTGCAAAAAGTGCTTGACGTTATGGACGAAGTGATCGGCCAGGTGAGCAACGACTTCCGATGATCATCCCGGTATCCGCGTAATATATTTTTCTATTTCCTTTACCTGCTGAAGTATTTGCGGGTTTGTTGGCTTCAGCGCCTTCGTTTTCTTAAAAAAGTCTTTTGCTGCGCGGAACTCGCGCTTGTTCATCATGATGTTGCACATCTGCAGGTAGGCTGCGGCTTCATTTTCTTTATCGGGAAGCCCCTTGCGAAGGGCCTGGCGAATGTAGCTTTCGCCCTGTTTGAAATTGCCTTTCTGCATATTGATCATGCCGATTTGCAGCAGGTTGGCGCCCTCCACTTCTTTGATGGGTGAGCCAAGGTCGATACCCTTCTTCATGTGTTTTTCCGCGCCTTCGAAATCCTGTTTCATCATGGCCATCTGGCCTTTAACCGTGTAGTAGGCCGAGCGGATGGGCTTATACAGCAGGTTCGGGTATTTTACCGAGTTCACCACGCGTTCGGCGCCTTCCATGTCGCCTTTTTCCATGTAATCCTGTATCAGGCGGAGCGGTCCGATAAAGAAGTGCCCGGCAATAAGGATCAGGCCGATCAGGTAAGCGGGAAACGCCGGCCAGAAGCCATACCCGATATTAGCGGCAACGCCTGCCAGTATGAGCACAATGCCGAGCTGCAGGCGGTATTTTATGAGCAGGTTGTAAAATTTCATGTGTCCGTTTCTAAGGGAGTGCAAAGATAGGCTGAAAAACCGCTAAATTTCATTATCCAAACTGTTTATATGAGGTCGTTTTTACTCTTCTTCCTGGCGCTTCCTCTTTTTGCGGGTGCGCAGGATGCGGACTCTGCCTGGTTCGTGCAGCATTATCAAAAGACGGAACGGTACATTAGCATGCGCGATGGCGTAAAGCTGTTTACATCTATATATGTACCGGTCGACAGCACCGAAAAACATCCGGTTTTGCTGACGCGAACGCCGTATTCGTGCGCGCCGTATGGTGAAAATAATTACCGCACTTTCTGGAAGAACCATTACAACAGGTATCTCAAAGAAAACTACATCATGGTGATACAGGATGTGCGCGGCAAGTATATGAGCGAAGGTGAGTTTGTTGACGTGCGGCCGTTCAATCCCAATAAAAAAACTTCTTCTGATATTGATGAGGCCAGCGACACCTACGATACCGTGGATTGGCTGGTGAAGAACCTGGAAAGTAACAATGGCAATGTGGGTGTTTTTGGAATTTCGTATCCCGGCTTTTATTCGACAGAGGCCGCGCTGAGCGGGCATCCGGCCATTAAGGCCGTGAGTCCGCAGGCGCCCGTCACCGATTGGTTCATGGGCGACGACTGGCACCACAATGGCGCGTTGATGCTGATCGACGCGTTTACGTTTTATGTGCGAAGAGGATTTGGCAGTCCGCGCCCCGCGCCCACTACTCACCCCGTCAACCGCGGCTTTGAGCCTGTTACAAAAGACAATTATGATTTTTTTGTTCGGACGGGTGCGCTCTCGAATTTCACGCGGCTCACAGGCGACAGCATTCGTTTTTGGAACGATATGATGCGTCACCCTAATTACGATGAGTGGTGGAAGAAGCGCGATGCGAGAAGTGGTATCAGGGGTGTGAAGCCGGCGGTATTGGTGGTGGGAGGATTATTTGATGCGGAGGATTGTTTTGGCGCCTGGGCCACCTACAAGGCGATAGAGGAGAAGAGCAAGGGAACGGATAGCAGGATTGTTGTTGGTCCGTGGTACCACGGCCAGTGGGCCAGGGGTGATGGGAGTCGTTTGGGCAATGTGCAATTTGGCAGTAAAACTTCTGAGTGGTATGCTGAAAATATGGAGGTCCCTTTTTTCAATTATTATTTGAAGGGAGAAGGAGATGTTGGCGGGATAAAGGAGGCGAATATTTTTTTCACCGGTGTGAATGAGTGGCGACAGTTTGACCAATGGCCTGCCGCGGGTGTGGAGATGAAGCGTTTATATTTCCAGGGTGATGGTGGGTTGAAGTGGAGCAAGCCGGCGGCTGCGGCTGGTTACTCGCAGTATGTAAGTGATCCTGCGAAGCCGGTTCCTTTTACCGGCGGGGTGATTACCGAGCGTACGAGGGAGTATATGACCGACGACCAGCGGTTTGCGGCCAGCCGGCCGGATGTGCTGGTGTTTAATACGGATACGTTGATGGAGGATGTGACCGTGGCCGGTGAGCTGGTAGCCGATTTAAATGTGAGCGTGAGTGGTACGGATGCGGATTTTGTGGTGAAGCTGGTGGACGTGTTTCCTGATTATTTTCAATACAGTGATACGGACAGGTATGTGATGAATGGGTACCAGATGCTGGTAAGGGGCGAGGTGATGAGGGGAAGATACCGGAACAGTTTTGAGAAGCCGGAGGCTTTTGTTTCGGGCAAGGTCACGAAGGTGCGGTTTAAGCTGCCCGATGTGGCGCATGTGTTTAAGCGCGGGCACAGGATCATGGTGCAGGTGCAGAGCAGTTGGTTTCCGTTGGTGGACATGAACCCGCAGCAATTCGTGGATATTTATCATGCTAAGGATAAGGATTTTAAGAAGGCGGACGTGAGGGTGTATCATGACGCCGCCCGGCCGAGCGGTGTGGTGTTGCCGGTGTTGGAGGGGGAATAGGCAATAGGCAATGGGCAATGGGGAGTGACATTGTCTTATAAACCACTTGTTGCCGTTTGCCGTCT
>CAMPGT010000243.1 GCA_946885665.1 uncultured Chitinophagaceae bacterium
TAATGTCAATGCGCGCACACCCGAAACAGAAGTTGCCCTCACCACCGGCCGCGTTCGCGTAGAAAACGATGGCATGACGTCGCATGCTGCACTGCTTTCTCCCGGTGAAATGGTGACGGCATCAGGTAATTCTTTCAAACGTTCCACAATCGACATCGCGATGTATTCAGCATGGTCGAAGGGTGAATGGAACTTTAAGAACACATCGCTCGGGGAAATCGCAAAACTCGTTGAGAAGTATTATTCGGTACAGGTTGTTTTTCAGGATAAAAATAAAAAGGCACTGCGTATGACGGCGGTGATGCCTGTCAATGGCTTGCCGGCGCTTATCCAGGTGATCCGGGAAACGCTTTCGATAAATGTTACCCTCGAAAACCAGCAGCTCTACATTCAATAACGTTCAACCTAACGCTTATGTGCAACGCTAACAGGATCTTGTGTTCCTTTCGAAAGTATGTACTTGCGCTATGCATGATCGCAGGATTTGCAACCGCGGCGCTGTCGCAGGAAATGGCTTTTTCTGCGAAGGATAAAAATTCCGGATCGCAGGTGGGTAAATTGAAAACGGTGCATCTCCGCACTTTCCTCCAGGAGCTTCAAAAGGAGCGCCACATCTATTTCAGCTACGACTCCGAGGCGCTGAAAGAGACCATGGTGAAATATGCGCCGCAGGACAAAAACGGCGACGTGAATAAGGTGCTCAAAAAGGTGTTGAATACCGGCGGACTTACCTTTCGGAAGATCAACGATGTGTACGTGATCAGGGCAGAGAATAAAACGGTGACGCAGAAAATTGTAAAGCCCGTCGTTGAGCAATTGCCTCCGCGTGATATTACCGTAAGCGGAGTTGTAAGAGACGCTGCAGGTCCGCTGACAGGTGTAACCGTACAGGAAAAGAACAGTTCGCGCATCACCACTACAAACGAGGAGGGCTATTTCTCTTTGGCCGTGTCGGGAGCAGATGCCATCCTGGTATTCAGTTCGGTGGGTTTCAAATCTGTGGAAATGGCGCTTGGTGGCCGCACCGTGATCAATGTTACTCTTGAAGCCGGCAGGGCAGAAGAGCTCTCCAACGTGGTAGTGACGGCGCTGGGCATTTCACGCAGCAAAAGATCGCTTGCTTATTCGGTTGCCGAAGTAAAATCTGAGGACCTCGTTAAAGCGGCCAATCCAAATTTTTTGAAGTCGCTCGACGGTAAGGTGAGCGGCGTTAACCTCACGAGCCTGAGCAGCGATCCCACCTCATCCGTGCTGGTGAACATCCGAGGCGTTACCGCCATGCCTTCAAGAAACGAAACGAATATTTCAAAGTTGTCGCAGCCGCTGTATGTCATTGACGGAATTCCGGTGGGCACGCAATCATTCACCCCAAAGGACGGCGTTGACTTTGGGAACATACTTTCACAGATCAGTCCCGAAGATATCGAGAGCGTTACCATTCTTAAAGGCGGTAGCGCCGGCGCATTGTACGGTGCCGAAGGTGGCAACGGCGTGGTGATGATCACCACCAAAAGCGGTAAAGGCGGCAGAAAAGGAATTGGCGTTTCTTTGAACACTTCTGCGGTGTGGGACGATGCATATCAGTTCATCGAAGAACAGCAGGAATACGGCCAGGGCGAAAGAGCTTTTGAATGGCAATTCGATAATACCGACACCTGGGGTCCCAAACTTGACGGCACCACTTCGGCGGATTACTGGGATACCAAGCTGCAAAAATGGAGTAACAAACCAATGGTATCGAGCCATGAAAGCAGGGTGAAGGAGTATTTGCAAACCGGAAACACGCTCACCAATAATGTCAACATAAGGGGTAATTACGATAAGGGATCGTTCAGGCTGTCACTTTCGAACATGAATAACAAGGGAGTGATGCCAAATACGAAAGTGAACCAGACATCGGTGGCGCTCAATACCGATTACCGGCTCACCAATACGGTACGCGTTTCAGTAAGCTCAAGTTTCATCAGAACGATATCGCCGAATAAAACGAATATCGTAGGTTCCAACAGCATATTGAACAGCCTCCTGTTTAATTTCCCTTCCAACCTGCAGCCGCTCTCCGAAATGAGAAACTACTGGCTCGACGGTTACGAGGGCATTCAGCAGAACGGATCGATCATGGAACAGAATGGCGTTGACGTAAGCAACGATAATCCATGGTGGACCACCTACGAAAAAATTCACAGGTTTACCCGCGACAATTATTTCGGGAAGATCCAGCTCGACTGGCAAATGACGAAGAATTTTTCTCTTTTACTGCGTTCGGGAATGGAAAATGTAAAAGAGAATTACGAGCTCAGGCAGTCATGGGGCAGGGGAAACCTCGACGCGAAATCTGTGAATGGCGACGGCCAGTTTGAGATGGGAACGAACAGCAGCGTGATGGTGAACTCGGATGCGATATTGACGTACAACAATGATTTCGGAAAGTTTTCATTGTCTGCAAGCGTGGGTGCAAATTATTCTTACTATGATAACACCAGCCTGGAAGCAGCCGCGGGAAAACTGTCGTCGCCGGGCCTTTTCTCGCTGGCGAATGCAGTTGCAGGAACGCAAATCGTACGGCCCGTTGAAAAAGCCACCGGGCAGTCCACAGGAGTATATGGAACGGTGAACGTTGGTTACGACAACCAGTTGTTTCTCGACATTACCGGCCGTAACGACTGGAAAGGAAGTTTGCGTGAAGAAAAGATAGATTACTTCTATCCTTCGGCATCATTAAGCTGGATCGCATCGGAAACATTCAGGCTGCCGCAGGTGTTCAATTTGGTGAAGGCGCGTTTTGGTATTGCAGATGTGGGTAACGGACTGGTGCGCAGGCGTTCCATAGATACTTATTCATTTGATCCGAGTAATTGGGGTGCGGTGAAAACCGTGAGCATCGATGCCACACTGGTGGATCCGAACATCAAGCCGATGCATTCGGTTACCACGGAAGGCGGAATTGATTTGGCAATGTTCAACAACCGGCTGCGCTTCGATTTCACTTACTTCATCAAGGATCAGAAGAACCAGATCGATGAAATTCCCACTGTGCAGGGCACCGGCTACAAAGGCATGCTCACCAACATCGGCGACGTACGCAGCAAGGGTTTCGAATGGGGATTGTCGGTTACGCCGGTACGAACAAAAAATATAAGCTGGGATCTGTCGGCAAGCTTTACGCATTACAAGGCCACCATCATCAGGCTGTCTGATAATTTTGCACCGAACGGGTATGTGTTTGCGAATTACGATGGAAAGACCACCATACGGATTGCGGTTGGCGAAGAGCTTGGCAATATTTACGAACAGAATCCGATTCTCAAAGTCAAGGACGGAAAATACGCGGGTCAATACTGGCTGAACAATGAAACCGGCGAGTTCCAGATTTCAGGCGATGAAAGGGACCGCGGGAAAGTCGGCAACTTTAACCCGGATTATATTGTCGGTCTCAATACAACCTTACGCTTCAGGCAATTTGCGCTTAACCTGGTGGGCAGCTTGAGAAAGGGTGGCCGCTATGTGTCGGTGAACCAGCAGTATCTTGAATCTAACGGCAGGGCGGCAACAACGTTGGGGTCCGGTGCCGATAACCCATGGTGGGTTGGTGGAAGGGACGCCGACCACGGTGGACTTCCCTGGCCCGCTGCCGGCTCTAGTGGTTTCGACGCCATCAATAACAACAATGACGGACAGCGTTCGGATTTCAACGATGCGAGTTATGCCAGGGGTGTATTTATTAATCCCGACTACAGTGGCGATAATCCCGGCGACGGTGAATTTATCGTGAATGGCGCCGACCCGAACAATACGTTTTACCAGATACCCTACAACAGCTATGGTGATGTGATCTGGGATTTTGCTTCCACACGCAGCTATGATGCCACCAACTTTAAGCTGAGGGAAGTGTCGCTGTCTTATACAATACCGTCGAAAGTTACCAGTAAATACAAATTGTATGGTGTAACGCTATCGCTGATCGGAAGGAACGTATTTCAGTGGAACAAATCGGGCAGGCACGAAGATCCTGAAACCGCCTTCTCAGGTGTTGGTACAGGCCAGGGCGTGTTGAGGGCCACGCTGCCCAGCATCCGGTCGTACGGATTTAAAGTTGGAATCGATTTTTAAACTGAGAAAACTATTTTATGAAGCCAACGATTTATAAAGTTTTCATTGTGTTCGCGATAGCCGCGATTGCTTCATGCAGCAAAGATGCATTGCGCACACAAGACAGGCTCGAAGAGCTCAACGCCATTGAATCTGTTAACGATAATTTTTTGCTTGCTTCCATTATCAAAAAAACAACTCTCTTTTACCAGGAGATGGGCTACGAGAACACGAAGTTTCCCGGTGCGGTTCAATATATAGAAAGAAACTTCCAGGGCGGCGATAATTTCTATTCCGGTTTCAAAGTTCCCTCTGATGAACTTTACAAAGCAATGGATATCCTGAAGTTCATCGACGGCGCCATAGGCCTTTCGGAGAAGAGGGGATCAAAGTCGTACCAGGGCATCTTCATGACCTTCAGGGCGCTGTTGTTTTCATTCATGACCGACATGTACGGTGATATTTATTACACAGAGGCGCTGAAAGGACGCGAAGGTATTTTGTATCCAAAATACGACCGGCAGCAAGATATTTATACGGGTTTGCTGGCACAATTAGAGGAAGCGAACACGCTGATCCCCGATGGAACCGTAAACATTGCCGCTAATGAGGACCTGATGTTTCATGGAGATAAGATAAAGTGGCAGAAGTTCACCAATTCACTGCGATTGCGTTTGCTGTTGAGGGCATCGGCAAAGATGGGTGACGCCGGCGCAAAAATGGGCGAGATATTGAACAACCCGTCGGCAACGCCAATATTCACTGAAGAAGACGACAATGCCTCGATCGAATATGTTGGCGCGACAGACGAAAATTCATGGGCGGGCGGCACCCTAAACTGGGGAGATAAAGATGAATTTGACAGGAGAAGGCCGTCAAAGACAATCGTTGACATGCTCACTGCTTACAACGATCCCCGCCTCAACGTTTGGTTCGCACCGGCTGAAAAGCCGTGGACCAGCAACCCTTCGCTCGACGGCACCACGGTGATCACTTCAGATCCGAATGGTTTTAATTACACGTCTACCTGGGAGCTGATCAACCGCTCAAACCCTGACATTGCCGCTCAGTCGATCAATATCCTCGATTCAAACAAACTGTATGCGGGATTTATTGCCGGTATGCCCGGCGACTGGAAAAATGGCAACGGCCATTACGATACAGAGCAGGGTGGGGTAGTGGGTAATTTTAAAGTATCTAAATTTTCGCAGTTGTTCAGGCAAAATGCGCATCCTTTGCTGAGGGCTGTGATTATGAATGCCGATGAGGTGCAATTTATTATTGCCGAGGCGGCGGTAAAAGGATTGCTGTCGGCAGATGCGGACCAATATTACAGGAAAGGAATCACGCTTTCCATGAAACGGTGGGGACTTTTGGATGATGACATCAATGATTACCTGGCGCAAAGTGAAATAGCATTGCCCGCAGATGAGCAGGGCAAGCTGGAAAAAATTGCTGAGCAAAAATGGCTTGGATTGTTTCTTGTTGCGGTCGAAGCTTATCTCGATCTGCGTCGTACAGGCCTGCCTGCGATAACGCATAACGGTAATTTGAGCACATTCGATTTTCCTTTGCGCCTGAGGTACCCGGGTGAGGAGCTGGGGCAAAACAAAGAAGCTTATGACGTGGGCGTGAGTACTCTTATGCCGGCTGTTGATGATGAGTTTTCGAAGATGTGGTTGTTGCAGTAATTGACTATTGCCGGTCCACCCCCGGTCCCTCCTTCGTCGGGACCACCCCCGCCAGCGGGGGATACTTTGCGTGGTCTTTGCGCCCTGGCGTGAAACCCGCCAGCGGGGGATACTTTGCGTGGTCTTTGCGCCCTGGCGTGAAACCCG
>CAMPGT010000244.1 GCA_946885665.1 uncultured Chitinophagaceae bacterium
GTAATGAAGATAAGGATTTTTTATTTTCAAATAATAAATTCTCCTTATCTCCATTTTGGGCATTATTCGCCGGCAACTTCAAACTCAACTTCGGTGCTGTTACCGTTCCCGAAATCGATGGTTGCCTTGTAAGTGCCTAATTCTTTTACTTCATCCGGGATGTGAATTTTCTTGCGGTCGATTTCATATCCCTTCTGCTCGCGGATCGCCCTGCTCAGTTGCAGGGAGGTCACGCTGCCGAATATTTTTCCGCTGGTACCTGTTTTGGCGCCGATCTTCAAAGGAGCCTCTTTCAGTTTGCTGATAACGATGTTCAGCTCGGCCAGCATCTTTTCTTCTTTCTTGCGAAAATGCTTCATCCGCTCTTCCAACTGCTTGAGGTTCGAAGGATTGGCCTCGAGCGCTATCTTTTGCGGGATGAGATAATTGCGGGCATAACCATTCCGTACTTTCACCACTTCGTTAGCAGCACCCAGGTTATCCACGTCCTGTATAAGTATTACGTCCATGGTGTGTTTACTTTAAAAGGTCAGTTACATACGGCAATAGCGCCATCTGGCGGGCCTTCTTCACTGCCTGAGACACTTTACGCTGGAATTTCAGAGAATTCCCGGTAATGCGCCTTGGCAACAGCTTGCCCTGCTCATTTAAAAATTTCTTCAGGAACTCAGCATCCTTGTAATCAATATACTTGATGCCCATCTTCTTGAAACGGCAGTACTTCTTGCGGGGCTTGTCAGCCTTGATCGCCGTGAGATACTTGATCTCATTGATTTTTGCCATGTCTTACGCCTCCATTTTTTCAGTTCCTGATGGTACGCCACTTCTCTTTCTTTCATTGTACTCGACGGCGTATTTATCGAGTGCAGTAAATAGGTGACGCATAACATTGTCGTCACGCAGAAGCTGGATCTTCAGCTTCTCATTGAAGTCGGATGGCGCTTTGTATTCCAATACCCAATAAAGACCGGTGGTCTTCTTGTTTATCGGATACGCCAGTGATTTCAGTCCCCAGGGCTTTTCGTTCACAATCTCTCCGCCAGCATCGCTGATGAAGGAAGTGTATTTTTTCTGAGCGGCTTTGTAGTCGTCGTCAGAAAGCACCGGGGTAAAAATCACCATCAATTCGTAATTCTGCATTACCCTGTGTTTTTGCCACGCCAGGCGTGGCGGTTATTGAAATGTTTTAAAGGGCAGCAAAGGTAATGTAATCGGCCGAATTTCACTCCATCATTTTAGTGCTGCCGGGCAAAACTGACATTTTTTCCTAATTCATTGACCGGGAGGCGAGTGGCATCTTCTTTGCGCCCACTGCGCAAAAATATTCCGACACATGCAAAAAGGTTCCATCCGGGTACATACCGAGAACATTTTCCCCATCATCAAGAAATTTCTCTATAGCGACCACGAGATATTTATACGTGAACTGATCAGCAACGCCGTAGATGCCACCCAGAAGCTCAAAACCCTCTCTTCCCTTGGCGATGCCAAAGGCGAGCTGGGCGACCTGGCCATCACCATCCTGCTCGATAAGGACAGCAAAACCATCACCATCTCCGATAAAGGCGTGGGAATGAGCGCGGAAGAAGTGGACAAGTACATCAACCAGGTGGCTTTTTCCAGCGCCGAAGAGTTTGTAAACAAGTACAAGGGCCAGGCCGAGGCCAACATCATCGGGCATTTCGGACTGGGCTTCTACTCCGCCTTCATGGTGAGCGACCGCGTGGAGATCGTTACCAAAAGCTTCCGTGAGGATGCGGCCGCCGTGCGCTGGGAATGTGACGGCAGCCCGGAATACGTGCTCGAGGAAACCGAAAAGGAAAGCCGTGGCACCAACGTTATCCTCCACGTCAACGAAGAGAGCCAGGAGTTTCTCGACGAATCCCGCATCCGCACCATCCTCGAAAAGTTCTGCAAGTTCCTGCCGGTGCCGATATTTTTTGAAGAGAAGCAGATCAACATCACCGATCCGGCATGGACAAAAAAGCCTTCTGAGCTGACCACCCAGGATTACCAGGACTTTTACAAGCAATTATACCCTTACGGCGAGGCGCCTCTTTTCTGGATACATCTCAATGTGGATTATCCCTTCAACCTCACCGGTATTTTATACTTCCCGAAGATTAAGCAGAGCTATGAGATCCAGAAGGACCGCATCCAGCTTTACAGCAACCAGGTTTTTGTTACCGACGAGGTAAAGGATATCGTTCCAGAATTCCTGATGCTGCTGCATGGTGTTATTGACAGCCCCGACATTCCGCTCAACGTAAGCAGAAGCTACCTGCAGGGCGATCCAAATGTGAAGAAGATCAACAACCACATCACGAAAAAGGTTGCCGACAAGCTCGAAGAGATATTTAATAAAGAGAGAAAGGAATTCGAAAGCAAGTGGGAGAGCCTTGGCCTGTTTGTGAAATACGGCATGATGACGGATGATAAATTCTTTGAGAAAGCATCGAAGTTTCATATTATGGAAGATGCGCTCGAAGAAGGTAAATTCTATACCCTCGAAGAGTACCGCGCCGCTACCGAGGCTATCCAGAAAAATAAAGAAGGAAAACAGGTGATCATCTATTCCACCAATCCCGTTCAGCAGGATGCGTACATCCGGGCAGCCAGGGATAAAGGGTACAAGGTGGTGAAAATGGAAACCATCGTTGACGCGGCGTTTATTAACCATATGGAGATGAAGTGGGAGAATGTTCATTTCACCAGGGTGGATGCAGACATTGCCGATAACCTGGTAGATAAATCTGAATCGGTTGAGAGCCTCATCAGTACCGGTGATCAGGACAAGCTGAAGCAACTGTTCACTTTCGATGTGCCGCTGTTGCATGTGTCTGTTGAGGTGAAGGGCCTGAGCACTGAGGCGCCGCCTGTTATTGCCACCAGGCCTGAATTTATGAGGAGGATGAAGGATATGTCGGCGATAAGCGGGCCGATGGGAAATTTTTATGCGAACATGCCCGATGAGGTAACGCTCACTGTTAACGGTAATCACACTATTTTTCAGAATATTTTGAAGGAAGGAGATGAGGAGAAGCAGAAGAAACAGGTGCGCAACCTCGCGGATCTTGCTTTGCTGTCGCAGGGGTTATTGAAGGGAAATGATCTCACGAATTTTATCAATAGAAGTGTTGAATTGATGGGAGAGCAGAAGAGCAAGATTATTTTGGAGGCGTGAGAGGAGACGGGAGACTGGAGGAGGGTTTTCAGTTTTAACTTTTAAGTTTTAACTTTTCTTCTCCGTCTCCCTGATGTCCATCACCTTCATCTGAAGGCTCTTTGTTCCGTTCCACTCATTTTCATCGAGCGTAAACACCACATCAACAGGTTGCTTTGCCTGCAACAGCGTGTACTTATCGGCCATGTTAAATCCTATACCCGAAAAAATAATGTTATCGCAGGTAACGGATAACTTAAGGTGCAATTCTTTTACAATTCTGGAGTACCCCGTATCCACAACATTTCTCACCACAAAAACTGGCTTGCCATTATCGGGGCCGAAAGGCTCCATTTGCGCAATGATCTTATAAAAATTATTTGTCAGATCTTTCAGTTCCACTTCCGCATCAATAACAATCTCAGGAACCAGCAGGTCGTCCGCAATGCTCGAAGCCACCACTTCCTCGAACCTGTCGCAGAAAGCGGTTACATTTTCTTCGGCCATCGTCATGCCGGCGGCATAAAAATGCCCGCCGTAGCCGATAAGAAGATCCTTGCACTGATGTATGGCCTCGTACACGTTGAACCCGGTCACACTTCGCGCCGAGCCCGCCACATAATCTCCCGATTGCGTAAGCACGATCGTCGGGCGGTAATAATGATCAATTAACCGCGACGCAACAATACCTACGACACCTTTGTGCCAGTGCGATTGGTAAACAACCGTTGATTTTCTCGATGTCCACGAAGCATTTGCATTAATCAGTTGCAGCGCTTCTTCGGTGATGAGCCTGTCGGCTTCCCTTCTGTCTGTATTATCCGAATGCAGCATTTCGGCGTATTTCAGCGCCTGCCGGTAATTATCCGAAATAAACATCTGCACCGCCTTTCTCGCGTCGTCCATCCTGCCAGCAGCATTCACCCGTGGCGCAATCATGAACACCAGGCTGCCGATCAGCAGCTCATTCCTGATACCACTGAGATGCATAAGCGCTTTTATGCCGGGGTTGGGATCTGTATTTGCTTTCTTCAATCCATAATACACCATCACCCTGTTTTCACCCGTCATCGAAACAATGTCTGCAGCGATGGCCGTTGCCACCAGGTCGAGAAATTTTGTGGAATAATCCGCCGGCATGCCAAGTCGCATGGACATTGCAGTGATCAGTTTGTAACCAACGCCGCAACCGCAGAGATCTTTAAAGGGATAGGGACAGTCGGCCTGCTTGGGATTGAGTATTGCCACCGCAGGGGGAAGGATATTGTCGGGCAAATGATGATCGCAAACGATAAAGTCAATGCCCAGTTCTCTTGCGTACCCGATCAGCTCAACCGATTTGATGCCGCAGTCGAGGGAAATGATCAAAGAATAATTTTCGCGGTAGGCGAAGTCTATGCCCGCTTTTGAAACGCCGTAGCCTTCGCGGTAGCGGTGAGGGATGTAGAAATCTACGTTTTCCGGTTTATAAGTTTCATGAAGAAAGCGCGTCATGCAGGCCACCGACGACGTGCCATCCACATCGTAATCGCCGAACACCAAAATTTTTTCGTTGTGCTCATACGCCTGCAATATTCTGGTTACCGCTTTGTCCATATCCTTCATCAAAAACGGATCGTGCAGCATGTCGAGCGATGGCCGGAAGTAGGTTTTCGCTTCGTCAAATGTGTTGATGCCACGCTGTACGAGCATTTTGCATAAAGCGGGATTGACGCGGAGACTTTCGTGAAGTGATTTGCAAATATCGGCAGGGGCCGTTAGTATTTTCCAACGTTTATGCATAAGTGCACAAGGGGTTTTCAGAGTTTTCTGTCGGTCGTAAACCTGACCAGTTCTTCAAGCGATTTCCTGACGTCGTCGCTTTTAAAGGATGAAAGGATGGACAGCGCCTCATCGCGGAATCCAAGCATTTTGGCAGTGGCGTAATCGATGCCGCCGCTTTCTTTTACCACGCTGATGACGCGATTTACCTTTTCGGTATTCTTATTCTCGTTCTTAATAATATAGATCAGCTCTCTTTTCGTTTGTTTGTTTACGTTATTAAGGGTGTAGATGAGCGGCAAGGTGAGTTTTTTTTCCTTGATGTCGTTTCCTGTAGGCTTGCCGATCGAATCCGTTCCATAATCGAAAAGGTCGTCTTTTATTTGGAACGCCATACCTGTTTTTTCACCGAACAAACGCATTTTTTCCGCGGTATCCTCGTCGTGAGATGCGGAATACGCGCCTGCTGCACACGCAGACGCGAGCAGCGACGCTGTTTTATTGCGAATAATTTCGTAATACACTTCCTCACTCAGGTTCAGCGATCTCGACTTCTCGATCTGCAGCAGTTCACCCTCACTCATAAGCCTGACTGCTTCTGAAAGCAACTGTAGGATCCTGAAATCGTTATGGTCGAGGGAAAGCAAAAGCCCCTTGGCCAGCAGGTAATCGCCCACGAGTACCGATATCTTCGTTTTCCATAGCGCGTAGGTAGAAAAGAAACCCCTTCTCTCCGTCGATTCGTCAACAACATCGTCGTGCACGAGGGTGGCGGTGTGCAGCAATTCCACTAATGAAGCCGCTCTGTACGTGGACTCATTAACAGCGCCGCAGAGCTTTGCGGAAAGCAATACGAACATGGGTCTCAATTGTTTACCTTTCCGGTTCACAATAAAACGCATGATGCGGTCGAGCAGGGGCACCTGGCTTTTCACGGCTTCCCGGAACTCTTTTTCAAAGATTACCAATTCATTTTGAAGTATTGCTTCAGCTAGTTT
>CAMPGT010000245.1 GCA_946885665.1 uncultured Chitinophagaceae bacterium
GGTCCTACACCGTGCAGTTCACCGGCGTTGGGTTCAGAACCCGCGAAGAGCGTTTACAGGTGGGCAGCGCCTCATCGTACACAGTAAATGCAGAACTGGTAAATGATGCTACCGGTCTGGATGAAGTGATCGTTACCGGCACAAACGTTGGTACAACCAAACGGCAACTGGGTAACTTTATCAGTTCAGTCTCTGCGGAAGACCTTACAAAAGGCGCATCTACCAATGCACTGCAGGCACTGCAGGGAAAAACAGCAGGAGCGCAAATCATCCAGAACTCCGGCGATCCCGCAGGCGGCATCTCGGTGCGGCTGCGTGGCATCAGTTCCATTAATTCATCTTCCGAGCCTTTATATATTGTAGATGGCATCATCGTAAATAACGCTACCAACCGCGTTACCAATACAAGCTACGGTGGCGACAATTTCGTGGGATCGATCGGTCAGAACAGGCTGGTGGACATCAACCCCGCCGACATCGAACGCATCGAGGTGTTGAATGGCGCCGCTGCTGCCGCGATCTATGGCTCACGCGCGAATGCGGGCGTGATACAGATATTCACCAAGAAAGGACGGACAGGCGCACCGCAGGTGACCTTCTCCACCAATTTTATGGTGAACTCACTGCGGAAAAAAGTGGCGGTAAACCACGCTCCTACAAAGTTCGGCGGCACGCCGGATGAATTGACACAGGATATTATCAGCGTTGTTGCCGGTGCACTTCCCACCAACACCACACCGGTTACGCGCTACGATTACAATGATTATATTTTCAGAACTGCCCTGGGAACCGACAACAACGTATCGGTAAGCGGCGGAAGTGAAAAAACCAAATACTATCTCTCGGCTGCCTATCTTAAGAACCAGGGCATCATAAAAAACACAGATTACCAGCGGTACAGTGTCCGCGCCAACATCGACCAGCATTTCAACAAATGGCTGTCGGCCTCGGTAGGCATTAATTACGTCAACAGCGATGCCGACGAAAAACCTGATGGCAACTCCTTTTATTCGCCGATCAACGCCATCAACATCATTGGTAATTTCCATGATATCTGGCGGCGCGACGCCGTGGGCAACCTGATGGCGGTGGGAGAAAGGGGACGCGTTAACCCGGTGTCCATCATCGAAGACTTCAAACAAAGACAGATAACCAATCGTATTCTGGCCAACGCTACGTTGAAAATAAATCCTTTCAAAAATTTCAATATCAATTACACGCTGGGCCTGGACAATTACAGCCAGAAAGGAACGACTTTCTTTCCGCCGTATGCGTATAACGTCAATTCGGCGTTTTTTGGTGGCGGCGAAACCCAGAACGGTTATGCGAGCGCTGCAAGCAACGAATTCTTCCAGATCAACCACGACCTCAGCGCGAGCTACCAGTTTGATATTACCGACGACCTGATCTCGGTTACCCAGGCAGGTTATTCCGTACAATACGAAAGGAACCAGTACCTGCTCGCCAGCGGACGGGGCCTTGCACCCGCCGTGCAAACGGTGGGCGGAGCCAGTACCATCCTGCCTCCTTCGGACAGCAGAAGTGAAATTTCGATCTCGGGCGTTTACCTGCAGCAAAATTTCAAATTCAAAAACAACCTGTTCTTAACCGGCGCCATAAGAGTTGACGGCTCCTCTGTATTCGGTGAGGACCAACGCAACCAGGTGTACGGAAAGGCGAGCGGAAGCTATGTGATCTCCGGAACCGAATTCTGGCAGTCGTCATGGTGGAACCTGTTCAAGATCCGGGCGGCCTACGGTCAGTCGGGCAACCTTACAGGAATTGGCGCATACGACAGGTTCAACAATTATAATCTTACTCCCTACCTCGGCAGGACCGCACTCTTTTCATCCACGCAGCTTGCCAATGAGAACGTGAAGCCGGAGGGTCAGGAAGAACTGGAGTTCGGTACCGACCTCGGCTTTTTGAACGACAGGATAGGTGTTCAGTTCAACTATTACATCAAGAAAGTAAAATCGTTGTTGCTCAGTCGCGTCATTGCCCCCACTACGGGCTTTACGAGCCTGCTCGACAATATCGGTTCGCTCGAAAACAAAGGCATCGAACTGGTGCTCACCGTAAATCCTGTGCGTAACAAGGACCTCAACTGGAACATAACTGCCATCTACAACCGAAACAGGAACAAGGCAGTGGACATTGGCCAGCAGTTGGCTCTCTTCTCTACCAACGCGGGCGCACCAGTGGCCATTATCGAAGGACAGCCCATCGGCATTTTCTATGGAACGTTCTTCGCCCGGAACCCCGATGGCAGCATGCTCGTAAAAGGAGAGATCCCCCAGATCGCCAAGGGAACACAGACCAGCGTATTAAGTTATACAGTTGACACCAACGATCCCCCGGCTACCGGGGCCACCACCCTCCGTAAAATTGTGGGCGACCCGAACCCCGATTACACCGGAAGCCTGGTGAACGAGCTGAGCTACAAAAACTTTGACCTGCGCATTCAGTTGGATGCCGTGCAGGGTGTGGATGTATGGAATGCCGACTGGAGAACCCGGCAGGGCGTGGGCAACGGTGAAGTGGCCGAACAGGAACACCTCGGTAAGCTGCCCCGTGGCTACATCAGCGGCGTGTATGCTGTTGAAGAATGGAGAGTTGACGACGGATCGTTCGTGAAACTGCGCGAAGTGGCGCTTTCTTACCGGTTCGGCAGGTTGAAGGGATTGAATGACCTGACGATCACTGCCAGCGGACGTAACCTGATTTCATTCGATAATTATAAAGGATATGATCCTGAAGTAAACTCGGGCGGACAAAGCACCCTCCTGAGAGGAATCGACTTTGGATCGACACCCATTCCGAGAACCTTCAGCATCGGATTATCCGCAAAATTCTAATTATCTAAAAAAATCTATTATGACTATTAAATCATCTATATCAAAATATGCCGTGGTTACCGCCCTCCTGTTCTCGGCGTGCAAAAAAGAGTTTGTCAATCCCAATCAGCCCACAGAGGACCAGGTGTTTGCTTCGGAAAGAGCAGCATCTGCCGTTGCCCTCGGCCTCCAGCGTGTTTATTCGGCAGGCGCGGGAAGCTCGCTCTACGCATTGATAGACGCAAATGGTTTCGTGACCAATGAACTCGACCTGCGCAACGCCGGTAACATCGGCGAGTTGCAGCTATGGACAGGCGGTAGCGCCATCGATGCCACCAACACCGTACTGCTCAACGTATGGACAAAAAGCAACAAGATCATCTACGATGCAGACCTCGTGATCAACTATGCGAACGGCCTTAACGATCCGTCAACCGCCAGCGGGCTCATTGGATTCGCGTCCATCTTCAAGGCGCTGTCGCTCGGAAATATGTCGATGCTGTGGGAAAACATTCCCGGATCGATAGGACCCGACGTAAGCTTCATCCCGCGCCTCGATGGATTCAAGAAGGCCATTACTGTCATAGACGACGCCATTGCGTTGGTGACGGCAAATCCGCCGGGCGCCACGATACTGGGCAGGTTGCCCGCAGACGTAGACATCCTGAATACGCTGTATGCGTTGAAGGCGCGCTATTCACTTTATGCGGGCGATTATCCTGCAGCTTATACAGCCGCAGGAATGGTTGACCTGTCAGTAAAATCACAAATAGCGTTTGAGGAAACTACCCAGAACCCCGTGTTTGAATCGGCAACCTCCACCAACAACGTGTATCAGCCAATCGATTCAACAATGGGACTGCCACCCGCTCTTGCACCCGACCTCAATGATCAGCGCGTGCCGTTTTACATCGGCATCAATCCAACAACGCCACCGCGCCATCGCATCAAAGGATTTTTTGATGCCGGCACCAGCGCCGTACCATTCTACCTGCCCGGCGAAATGTTGCTGATCAGGGCCGAAGCGCTGGCGCGCCAGGATATGCTGCCCGATGCGATCATTGAACTGGATAAGGTAATTACCAAAGAACCCGCCGACGACATTTATGGAGTGGGCGCCGGCCTGGCCGGATTCGCAGGCACAACAAAAGAGGAGATACTGACAGAAATATATCGCCAGCGCTGCATTGAAATGTTCATGAGCGGTCAGAAACTGGAAGACATGAGGAGGTTCGACAGGCCATTGTCGGAACGCAAACGCAATTTCTTCCCGTATCCATTCTCAGAAAGAGACAACAACCCCAATACACCGGGCGATCCTGATTTTTAAATTCGACTTCAGTTGCATGAAAAAGATTGGCGGCGGGCAGTTTTGCCTGTCGCCAATTTTTATTTGCGCTTAGCCAGCCACTCCGCCATTCCATATTCACTCAGGCTTAATTTTCCACCCATGGCGTTGGCACCATTCATGGTTCCGGTAAATTCAAAACTCAAGCGTACACCGTTTTCTTTATAAAAGCTGCGCAGCAAAATCTCATTTCCTGAAATCGTTCCCGCCACCTCGCGCGGCACGAGTGTTCCATGATGCGTGCCCGTTATCGCATTTTCTTTTTGAAATAGCGAAAACCGATGGTGCGCCGTTCCTGCTGCAAATTTCATTTCAACGTCCCACTCACCGGTAAGGTCAGACGCGGGAGCAGCAAGCGTTTTTTGTGACGGCTTTGGATTTGACAGCACCTCAAACACCCTGTCGGCAATGATTTTTTCTTCACCGGCATTCAATTGCGAAGTGTTGATCATGATGGTCGGTCTTTGGTTGGGAGGAAACGGCAGAAAACTTCCCATGCCGCTCACCGCGATGCGCGGTTCACCCTCCCAGAGCAGTTGCTCTACCTCACTACCGGTCATAGGTATACGCGCGGTGTCCCATTTCACATGAAGCGAGGGACTTGGATTCGATAATTCTGCGGGCTTAGGCTGTTCTATGTCGAGCGTTAGCCCGTCGATTTTTTTCAGTTTGCCGGCAATATATTCGAGTCTCTTCGTCCAGGTCTTTATTTCCTTTTCGTGGTCGCGTTTCATCCACATTTCCACGCCGGCAAGCATGCCGAGTACTTCTTCACGTCCAACTTTATAACCACGGCCAAACCCGTGATGTGGTGCGCTGGTTACCCATGCTGCTTTGATGAGATCTTTGCGGCCTATCAACAGCCCGGCGCATTGCGGGCCGGCAAGATATTTTCCGCCGCTGTAGGCCACCAGGTCGGCGCCAAGCGACAAATGCGGATTAGGCAATGGCAAGCCTTCGGCAGCCGCATCCACCAGGATGGGAACGCCACGCGGCTTTGTGAGCGATGCAATTTCTTTTACGGAAAGCGGACCGTTCATGGACCGCCGGCCGGCAAGCACCAGTACCATTGCCGTGTTGGGTCCCAGCGCAGCTTCAAGCTCTTCTTTCGTTTCCACCGTGATCATCTTCACTCCCACTCCCCGAACGGCAGATTCATAAGCTGTCCACGAATATTTTGGAATGATCACTTCATTCTTCATGCCGGTGAGGTCTGGAAGTTGCCAAAGCTTATCGGGGTCGCCGCCGGTTACAACGCCCGTGGTGGCCAGTATCAGCGCTGCGGTGGCGCCTGCGGTAACCATCCCCCACTCGGCCCCTGTAAGTTCGGCCAGTTTCTGCCCGGCCGCATCCATTAATTCATCTATCGACACATAATCGAGCGTGGCCTCCTGCATGGCCTGCTCCACCTCCGGCAGCATGCGGCAGCCGCCTATAACGGTGATGGTTCCACGCCCATTGATAATGGGACGCACGCCGAGTTTTTCATAGATGCCTTTGCGCTTAGGTGGCTGTTCACGGCCCGCGTAAACTGAAGGAACGGGTGCGGCGCCCGCCAATGGAAGAATGGCGAGGCCCTTAATGATTTCTCTTCGATTCATTATCTAATTTAAAACGAGAATTTTAAACCGATACAAATAATGCTGGCGAAAAAGGCCCCGCAGAGCAGGGCCTTTACATTTTTGCTAAACAAATTATTAGAATCC
>CAMPGT010000246.1 GCA_946885665.1 uncultured Chitinophagaceae bacterium
TTGAACTGGAGGAAATTGCTGCGCTCGATGTCGGTCGAGAAATCGCTGCCTGTCGTCATCGTTCCTGGTTTTTCAACGAGGGCACGCTTACGAACGGTGATCGTATCCTTGTTGGCCGACTTGTTAATGGAAATGTTTTCGAGGAATTGGGGGTCGCGCTCGGCCCTTTCGGGTGGCGGCACCGAATTACTCCCCGGGTAGCTCAGTTGTTTGGTTGAGGCACAGGAAGTTAATAAAACAATCAGTCCAATAATGTAAAAAAAGTTCTTCACAACGTGGCGTAAAAATAATTTATTCTTCCGTCATTTCTCATAATATTGTGTCAATGTGCAGGTTTTCACATCTTCATGTCCACACCCAATTTTCTCTGCTGGACGGTGCCGCTTCGATCAAAAGTTTATATGAGAAGGCGATAAAGGAAGAAATGCCCGCTATCGCCATCACCGATCATGGGAACATGTTCGGTGCTTTTGAATTTGTATCCGAAGCCTACAAGCACAAGAACGATGACGGTACGCTCAAAGTTAAGCCAATCATTGGATGCGAGTTCTATGTTGTTCAGGATCGTACCCGCAAATCGTTCACGAAAGAGCAGAAAGACAACCGTTATCACCAGGTGCTGCTGGCAAAAAATAAAACAGGGTATGAAAACCTGGTGAAGCTCACTTCGCTCGGTTACATCGAAGGATTGTACAGCAAATACCCGAGAATCGACAAGCAGTTGATAGAAAAATATCATGAAGGATTGATCGCCACAACCTGCTGCATTGGTGCACATGTTCCGCAGGCCATTTTAATCAATGGAGAAGATGCCGGCGAAAAAGAATTCAAGTGGTGGTTCGATATTTTCGGCGACGATTTCTTCATTGAAATACAACGCCACAACCTGAAAGAACAGGACACGGTTAATAATGCGCTGCTTAAATATTCAAAAAAATACAATGTTCCTGTAATTGCAACGAACGACAGCCACTATACCGACCGCGAAGATTTTAATGCGCACGACATCCTGCTGTGCATTAACACGGGTGAAAAGAAAAGCACACCCGGATACGAGGATTTCGTGAACGACGATGCGCATGTTAAAGACAGGCGCTTCAAATTCCCGAACGATCAATTTTATTTCAAGTCGCAGGCCGAGATGAAAGACCTGTTCAGTGATGTTCCCGAAGCGATCGACAACACGAACATGATCGTTGACCGGGTTGACCTCCTCAACCTCAAGAAAGACATCCTGCTGCCGGCTTTTACCGTTCCAAAAGCGTTCCAGGTGCACGGAACCCCCGAACTCGACCAGTGGGAATACCTGAAACACCTCACCTTCGAAGGGGCGGCAAACAGGTACGGAGGCTTAACACCTGAAATAGAGGAGCGCATCAACTTCGAGCTGTTCACCATCAAGACGATGGGTTTTGCCGGCTACTTCCTGATCGTGAGCGACTTCATCCGCGCGGGCAGGGAAATAGGCGTGTACGTGGGACCGGGAAGGGGCTCGGCCGCCGGCAGCGTAGTGGCCTATTGCATCGGCATCACCAACATTGATCCCATTAAATACAACCTCCTGTTCGAACGGTTCCTGAACCCCGACAGGAAGTCGATGCCCGATATAGACACGGATTTTGATGACGAGGGAAGGCAAAAAGTGATTGATTACGTTGTCAATAAATATGGCAAAAACCAGGTTGCCCAGATCATCACTTACGGCACCATGGCCGCCAAGATGAGCATTAAGGACGTGGCGCGCACGCTCGACCTGCCGCTGTCTGATTCCAATGCCCTGGCGAAGCTGATCCCCGACAGGCTCGGCATCACGCTGAAGCGGGTGTTGAAAGCGCCAATGACAGCAAAAGAGGGTGAAAAGTCGCTCGAAGAAAAGGAAGGTATCGGCGCCGAGGAAATGGAAGCCGTGAAAAAGCTCCGCGACCTGTACAAAGGAGAAACGCTGGAAGGCGAGGTACTGAGGGCCGCCGAAAGACTCGAGGGCTCCGTACGCAACACGGGCATTCATGCGGCGGGCATCATCATCGCCCCAACCGATCTCACCTCCCTGATACCCGTGTGCACCGCAAAAGATTCGGATTTGTGGGTAACACAGATCGAAGGAAGCATTATTGAAGATGCAGGCGTTATCAAAATGGACTTCCTGGGGTTGAAAACCCTAACGATCATCAAGAACGCACTCGAGATGATCGAAGCCAATCATGGGGTGACAATAGACATCGACACCATTCCCCTCGATGACCAGCAAACTTTTGAGTTGTATCAGCGCGGCGACACCATCGGTACGTTCCAGTTTGAAAGTCCGGGTATGCAAAAATACCTGCGCGACCTCAAGCCCGATAAGTTCGATGACCTGATAGCCATGAACGCCCTGTACAGGCCCGGCCCCATGGCGTACATCCCGAATTATGTTGACCGTAAGCACGGACGGCAGGAGATCAGCTACGACCTGCCGGAAATGGAAGAATACCTAAAGGACACCTATGGCATTACCGTGTACCAGGAGCAGGTGATGCTGCTGGCGCAAAAGCTCGCCGGGTTCAGCAAAGGCGACGCCGATGTGCTGCGCAAGGCAATGGGTAAGAAACAGAAGTCGGTGCTCGACAAGATGAAAGCGCAGTTCACCGAGGGCGCCGGGAAAAAGGGACACCCCACCGAAAAGCTCGAAAAGATCTGGACCGACTGGGAGGCATTTGCGCAATACGCGTTCAACAAATCGCACTCCACCTGTTACGCATATGTGGCGTATCAAACGGCTTATCTGAAGGCGCACTTTCCTGCGGAGTATATGTCGGCAGTATTGAACAACGCCGGCAGCATTGAAAAGATCACCTTCTTCATGGAGGAGTGCAAGAGGATGGGCCAGATGGTGCTGGGACCGGATATCAATGAATCCAAAAAAGGGTTTGCCGTGAACCAGCGGGGTGAGATAAGATTTGGGCTCGGTGGACTGAAAGGCGTAGGCGAGGCGGCGCTTGAAAGCATCATAGAGGAAAGGGATAAGAACGGCGCTTACAGCTCGATATTCGACTTGGTGAAGAGGGTGAACCAACGCACCGTGAACAAAAAAACGCTCGAAAACCTGGTGTATGCGGGCGCTTTTGATTGTTTTAAGGAAATGCACCGCGCGCAGTATTTCTTTACAGGGGTTGGCGAAACCGTAACCTCCCTGGAAAAGATCATCAAATTCGGCCACATCTATCAAACCAATGCCGTTGGCGCCACCAATACTTTATTCGGGGATTTCGCGATGCCGGATGTAGTTCCACCGAAGATTCCCAACTGTGAGCCCTGGACGCTCACAGAGCTGCTGGAACATGAGAAAGACGTAACGGGGATGTTCATGAGCGGTCACCCGCTGGATCATTTCAGGTTTGAAATACAATATTATGGCATCACCCAACTGGGCGAATTCAATGAAATAAGAGAAGCCATCAACCTGCAGGCAAACCCGGGTAAAAGTTTCCGGCTCGCAGGCCTTGTAGTGGATGCGCAACACCGCATCAGCAGAACCGGTAAGCAGTTCGGCTCGTTTTATATAGAAGATTATACCGGCAAAACTGAGTTCATGCTCTGGAGCGATGACTATGTTCGGTATTCACAATTTTTAGAGAAGGGAAAAAACCTGTTCATCACCGGTAGTTTCAGGCAGCGATACAATAAAGAGTTTGAGTTTAAGATTGAAAGGATAACGTTGCTCGAGAATATCAAGCAAACGCTGACAAAGCAACTGGTGCTCGAAATGGAGGCACGGCAGGTTGATGAGCAATTGTTAACCTTTTTGCATGAAAATGTTAAAAAACACCCCGGAACCACAGGATTGAAGGTAAATATCCTGGAGCCCGGAACGCACGCCAGGGCCACCTTATTCAGCAGGGAAAAGGGTTTGGAGATGAATGACGAATTGACTGCCTGGATATACGAAAATGGGGACATAAGTGTACAAGTACTGTCAGTCTGATAGGAACTGGCGCACTATCGTATTTGGTTGTAAATTTGCAATTCACTGTATAAGCATTCAAATTATAAACTTAAAATAACAGTTATGGCCGCAGAATTCACCGACTCAAATTTCCAGGAGAAAGTATTGTCGTCAAATAAATTAACAGTAATAGATTTTTGGGCTGAGTGGTGCGGGCCTTGCCGTGCCATAGGTCCGGTAATTGAAGAATTGTCGAAAGAGTACAACGGAAAAGTGAACATCGGAAAAGTAAATGTGGATCACAACCCACAGTTATCCATGAATTATGGAATTACTTCCATACCTGCTATCCTGTTCATCAAAGATGGCAAGGTGGTTGACAAGCTGGTAGGTGCACAGCCTAAATCCAACTTCGTTAAAAAGATCGAGGCGCATATCAATGCTCCCGCTATATAAATGAATCATGTGTTCGCGAAAAGCAGGCTCCGGCCTGCTTTTTTTGTTTTAACTTTTAGCTTTTAAGTTTTAAGCTAGAAAATGGCATCCTTCCCGTGAGAAAATATATGCCGCGGAATACTGGGCATGGTGTTCCTTTTGCTGGTATGCTATGTTTTCAATAACACTCCCCACTCCCCTACTCCCTACTCCCCTCTTCCGTATCTTTGCCCCATGACACCGATCGAGCAGCTAGTAAAAAACGAGAAGAATCCCGGCCTGAGAAACATCGCCAAAAAGATAATTGATAAGCAACGAATTAATGAAGAAGACGGCCTGCTTCTTTTTGAGCACGGAAGCCTTCCGTTTTTAGGCGCCCTCGCCAACCATGTAAGAGAATCGCTTCATGGCGACATCACCTACTTCAACAGGAACTTTCATATCGAGCCAACAAACGTATGCGTGTACGCCTGCAAGTTCTGCTCCTACTCCCGGTTGTATGCGCACCGCGATGAAGGCTGGGAATTGAGCATGGAAAACATGCTCGGCATTGTAAAGAAATATGATGGCAAACCGGTTACCGAAGTGCACATCGTAGGTGGTGTTCATCCCAAAATGAATTTGGAATTCTTTGCTGAACTGCTGCGAAAAATAAAAGCGCATCGCCCCGATCTGCACATCAAGGGATTTACCGCGGTAGAGCTCGATTACATGTTCAGGAAAGCAAAGGTGTCTGTTGAAGAAGGATTGCAGTACCTGCATGAAGCAGGGCTCGACTCTTTGCCGGGTGGTGGTGCCGAAATTTTTCACCCTGAAGTGAGAGTACAAATCGCCCATGATAAAGTGGATGGAGAAGGATGGTTGTACATCCACGAGGCGGCGCATAAAATAGGCATGCATACCAACGCGACAATGCTGTATGGCCACATAGAAAATTACCTGCACCGCATCGATCACATGGAAAAATTGCGCAGCCTGCAGGACAGGACCGGCGGCTTCAACACGTTTATTCCACTCAAGTTTCGGAACAAGGATAACGAAATGAGTCATGTGCCCGAAAGCAGCCTTCCGGAAGATATGAAGTTGTACGCCGTGGCGAGGTTGTATCTTGATAACATCCCGCATCTGAAAGCTTACTGGCCAATGCTGGGCAGGCAGAATGCGCAATTGAGCCTCGCTTTTGGCGTGAACGATATTGACGGTACGATCGATGACTCGACAAAAATTTATTCTATGGCCGGCGCCGAAGAACAAACGCCGTCGATGACCACGGAACAAATGGTTACGTTAATAAAACAGGTGAACAGAAAACCAGTGGAGAGGGATACGTTGTACAGGGAATTGGAGGTGTTTTGATGGGCAACCGCCAATGGGCAAAAGGCAAAGAATATTTAGGAACGATTTTCTTCACAGAGAAAATGCTTATTTTCTTTCCAGAAAAATAAAAAATATTGCTTTTATTTTTTAAAGAAAACAAACTAAAAAAACGTGCCG
>CAMPGT010000247.1 GCA_946885665.1 uncultured Chitinophagaceae bacterium
CATACGAGATGTAGAGAGGTCTCGTGGGCTCGGGATGTGTATAAGAGACAGGTGCTGATGTATTCGATTTACAGGGAATTACAGGCGCGAAACGTGCAGCAATTTTCATTCGCTGAATTATCCGGGATCGCCGATCCCGTTAAGCTGGCGAGCCTGGCTGCGGTCGTGTGCCTGATGATCGCGAATTGGGGAATTGAGGCCCGCAAGTGGCAACTGCTTCTCCAACGGTCATCGTCTATCTCGCTTAAACGCTCTTTCAGTTCCATCATGTCGGGCAACACGCTGGCACTTTTCACCCCCAACCGGCTGGGCGAATACGCCGGCAGGATGGTGCACCTGGAAAAAAACAGGCGCCTCGCCTCCATACCTGTTACCATGACTTGCAGCGCTGCCCAGCTATTGGTTACCCTGGTTGCCGGCTGCACCGCCTTTTGGCTGCTCAGGCAGCGCCTTTTTGAGGCATACGGGCACGGGCCGAACGGTGAATTAATGCTGAACGTGGGCGGCTGGTTGTTAACGACAATCACTGCTTTTTTAACATTTTTTTACTTCCGTATGGGCATCCTGTTCGGCTGGCTTTCTTCCCTGCGAATGTTCAAAAAATGGGCGCGCGATACAGCGCTTTGGGAAGATGTTAACGCAACTTTATTGCTTCGGATATTGTCTTTGTCAGTTATACGGTACCTTGTATTTATTGCCCAGTATTATCTGCTGTTCAGCGTTTTTGAGGTGGGTATAAACTGGTGGCAGGCTTTTTGGTCGTTAAGCTTGGTATTTTTGCTGATCGCGCTGGTTCCGGGCATGGGGGTGTTAACGGAGCTTGGCGTACGCTGGAAATCCTGCTTTCATTTGTTGCAATTATTCAGCACAAATTTAGGGGGAATACTTGCCGTGACATTAGTGATGTGGTTGATCAACATGGTGATTCCGGCGTTAACAGGAGCTATTTTAATAATGAGAATGAAATTTTTACGCAAAACAGGCACAGGATTTACATGAAAATAATTCAATACTTAAGCATACTTCTATTAACGTTTCTAACATTTCCCCTCCGGGCAGGCAACGACTTCTGTGGTGTCCACAATAACACATTTGTTGCTGGCGAATCACTGACGTTCAAGGTGTTTTATACCGTTGCGGGAATGTATGTTGGAGCAGGCGAAGCCGTGTTTAATACCACGCTCGAAAAGTTTAACAACAACCCGGTCTATCACATCGTTGGTGAGGGAAAGACATACAGCTTTTACGATAATTTTTTTAAGGTTCGCGACCGGTATGAAACCTATGTTGACACGGCCACCATGCAGCCTTACAAGTTCATCCGCAATGTTTATGAAGGCGGCTATAAAAAATATGAAAACGTAACGTTCAACAAGGCAACAAACACGGCTGTGACGAATGCCGGCGTTTTTAAGATACCCGCCTGCGTGCAGGACGTGGTAAGCGCGATCTATTATTCGAGAAATATTGAATACGATAAGTACAAACCTGGCGACAGGATACCTTTCACTTTATTTCTTGATAAGGAACTGTTCTCCATGTATGTGAGGTACATGGGCAAAGAAACGATCAAAACAAAATACGGAAAGTTCAAAAGCATAAAGATCAAACCGCTGCTGATCAAGGGCACTATTTTTGAAGGCGGCGAAAAAATGACCGTGTGGATAAGCGACGATAAGAACAAAATACCTGTACGAATAGAAAGTCCCATCAGCGTGGGAAGCATAAAGGTGGATATGATGAGCTACAAAAATCTTCGTTACCCGTTATCATCACTGATCAGCGTCAGGTAATCACAGCTCGCTTAAAGCAAAGGTGCGGCCGGCTCTTATGCCTTTTTCCGTTTTTTGCAGTTCGCAGCATTCGTTCACGGGGTCGTGTTCAAAAAACAGCACATAATTATTGTCAACAGCTTCTTGTAAAAAGGATTTTTTTTCGTCCAGCGTGGTGAGCGGAAACATGTCGTAGGCCATCACATACGGTATGGGAATATGTCCGGTGGAAGGCAGCAGGTCGGCCATATAAACAACCGTTCTGTTTTTGTAAGCGATTTGCGGAAGCATCATCGCATGGGTGTGGCCGTTAGCGAACCTCACGGAAATATTTTCGGTGAATTTCACACCGTCTTTTACTTCAATGAATGTAAGCCGGCCGCTGTCGGCGATGGGAAGAATATTTTCTTTGAGGAAGGATGCCCTTTCGCGGTCGTTGGGTTCGGTGGCCCATTTCCAGTGTTGTTCGTTGCTCCAGTAAACGGCATTGGGGAAGGCAGTGGTGAGCGACGTTCCGTTTTTTACGATGGCGCCTCCGCAATGGTCGAAGTGGAGGTGGGTAAGAAAAACGTCCGTGATCTCTTCAGGTTTCAAATTTAGTGCGGCGAGCAACTGATCGAGCGGTTGAATTTCTTCGAGGTGATAGTGGCCGAAAAATTTAGGGTCCTGCTTGTCGCCGATGCCGGTGTCAACAAGTATTTTTCTTTCTCCGTCTTCTATTAGCAGGCACCGCATCGCCCATTTGCACAGGTTGTTATCATCTGACGGGTTCAATTTGTTCCAGATGCTTTTGGGTACAACGCCAAACATGGCGCCGCCATCTAACCTGAAGTAGCCGGTATTAAGAACGTGAATTTTCATCGTGCGAATTTATGAGTTGATGCCAACCGGGGCAGTATTTCTTTTTTTTACGGCGAGTGTCCATAGCAGGCAAAGCAATCCGATAGCAAAGAAGACGATCAGCGCCAGCACGGAGTTGCGCATAGAACCCGTCAGTTCCTCGACATAAGCGAAGCTGAACATGCCGAGCACGAGCGCGATTTTTTCGGTTACGTCGAAGAAGCTGAAGAAAGAGGCCGTGTCCTGTGTTTCGGGCATCATGTTGGCATAAGCCGACCGGCTGAGCGATTGAATGCCGCCCATAATAAGGCCAACAATGCCGCCAAGTACATAGAATTCGTTTTCGGTGGTGGTGAAGTAAGCGGCCACGCATATGACTACCCATATCATTACCACGCCGATCAGGGTTTGAATGTTGCCAAACCGCTCCGATAACCTGGAGATGATGATGGCGCCCGGAATGGCCAATAGTTGGATGAGCATCATCGTGACGATAAGGTTAACGGTGGAGAGGTGCAGTTCTTTTGCTCCGAATTGCGCAGACGCGAGAAAAACGGTTTGTATGCCTGCGCTGTACCAGAAGAAGGAATACAGAAATCTTTTCAGAACAGGAAGGTGTTTTACCTGTTGCCATACCTTTTTTAACTCCAGGAATCCCGTTTTAAACACATTGCTTTTGTTACTGGCGATAGTAATATTGCCTTTAGGAAGATAGCGGAACGATATGGCCGCGAAACACAGCCACCATATGGCGACGAGGACAAAGGAAATGCGTGCGGGCATGTAACTTTTTTCAAACTCGCTGTTGAGGCCGAACCGTTCGGGGAAAAAGACGACGACAAAACAAATAATTTGCAGAAGTACGCTTCCCGTGTAGCCCCAGATGAAGCCCCTGGCGCTGATACGGTCGCGCTGTGCCTCGGGCACGAGATCCGGCAGGTAAGAATTGTAGAACACGAGGCTGCTCCAAAATCCTATGCAGGAGACCAACATGCAAAATATGCCAATATGAAGTGCGTCAGAACTGAGGGCAACTATGCCCGATGCGGATTGTGTTGGAGTAAAAAAGTAAAGTCCGGCACAGGCGGTACAGCCGAGGAAGCAAAAGAATCGCATGAAATTCTTTTTGTTGCCTCTCGTGTCTGCAATCGATGTAAGGATGGGAGAAATAATGGCGACAAGGATGAATGCTGCGCCAAGGGAATAGTTATACAGTGCAGTATTTATGAAATTCATTCCTAGGAAGCGAACATGGTTGCCGGTGTCGGGGTTGCGGGTAACGGCCTCGAAGTAGGTGGGGAAGATGGTGGTGGTGATCACAAGGTTATAGGCCGAGTTCGCCCAATCGTACAGGCACCATGCGTTAACCACTTTGCGTGAGGCTTGGGACATTTGGAAGATGGATCTTTAGTGTTATAGATTGATCGGCAAAGGGCAAAGGTGAAAGGGCAAAGATCGTGACGCGTGCAGTTGTTCTTTAGCTACCAGAGCGTGTGAATTTTTTGTTGCCGCGGAGCCTCCTGCGGAAGATTTCCCGAACAGTCGCCATTGCCCTTTGCCGCCCCTCATCCTATCGCCCCCTGCCAGATCAGGATGAGGAGCGCGATGCCGGCGATAATGCGGTACCACCCGAACAACCTGAATCCATGTTTCTGCAGGAAGCCTATGAAAAACTTTATGGCAAGTATGGCAACGACGAAGGCAACAACATTTCCGACGATCAGCAGGTACACATGTTCGGCGGTGAACGTTTTGTAGCCCTGCAGCAGCTTATAGCCCGTTGCAGCACACATCGTGGGTACGGCCAGATAAAATGAAAATTCGGCGGCGAGCTTGCGCGTCAGCTTCTGCTGCATGCCCCCAATAATGGAAGAAGCGCTCCTGCTCACGCCGGGGATCATTGCCAGGCATTGCCATATGCCGATAATAAAGGCGCGTTTATACGTGATCTCCTCTTCTTTCTCAATGTCGTGCCGCACGAAAACCTTATCGATGAAAAGAAGTATGATGCCGCCAACAAGCAGGGAAATGGCGACGGTTGTGGGGCTTTCCAGCATCTGGTCGATGGCATCGGAGAATAATTTGCCTAAAACCAGGGCGGGGATAACGGCGATGATCAGTTTGAGATAAAACTGCCATTTGCTGAAATCAACAAATTTCTTCCAGTAAAGCACCACAACCGCGAGGATTGCCCCGAGTTGTATGGCCACTTCGAACAGCTTGGTGAACTCGTCTTTATGGATGCCCAGCACCGTGCTCGTGATGATCATGTGACCCGTTGACGAAACAGGCAGGTACTCCGTTATGCCTTCAACGATGGCAATGATGATCGCTTCAAAAAGACTCATGCGATCAGCCCTTCGGTTTTCTGAAGATGGCCACTACTTCCAGTGCAAGACCGATAAGGATGAGAATCGGCGCCAGCGTGATGCGCCTGAAGCTGTACACTTCGTTCTCGTTGAAAACATTCGGATCGTCGCTTTTGCCGCCTACCATCAAAATGAGGCCCAATGCAACGATAACCAATCCGGCAATGATCCAGATGTAATTTTCTTTTCCAAAGAGATTGTTCGCGCTATTTGATTGTGCAGGGGCAGCGGTTTTCTTTTCGGCCATATATTTTATAGGTTAAAACTGAAAAGTTAAAACTAAGTGGTTTTTATGAAAAATCACATTTTCGGATGACGGCACGCTCACGAGGGACAAACTTTTAAGTTTTAATAAAGATCGTCGAGGCTCATCTTCAGGTATTTGATGACGCTTCTCTGCGTGCTCACAAAGCTGATGCCCATGCCCAGCACGAAAAGGAAAAGAAAGAGCATGGACAGCATCCCGTTATCGCGCAGGTCCTTCAGGTAGGGCATGTAATTTTCAAACACCAGGATCAGCACATAAATGAATGCGATGGATATCAGTGCCGAGAGGGCGCCGTTGATAATTGCCCTGATGTTCATGGGTTTAGAGATAAAGCCGCGGGTGGCGCCCACCATTTGCATGGTTTTGATCAGGAAACGGTTGCTATACATGGCGAGGCGGATCGTATTATCAATCAATACTATGGACAAGATGGAGAACACCACTGCCAGGATGATCAATCCCACCAAAAGCAACTTCATCGTCGGGCCCATCTTTTCAACAAGCATGGTAGGGTAGCGTACGCCCTGCACGATCGATGTTTTTTCGAGCAGGTCGGTTTTGATGTGGTTCAGACTGTCCTGCTG
>CAMPGT010000248.1 GCA_946885665.1 uncultured Chitinophagaceae bacterium
GCAGAACGGCCGTCTGCGCTTTAAATAAAGTAAGGAAATGCCTTATTGGTTAGTTCTCGAACCATCGCGGCCCGGCGACAGCTTCGCCTCCAGCGAACGGATCTCTTTTTCTGAAAAAGCAGACATGTCGAGCACGCCGATGGCGATTTTACGCAGTTTGCTGATTTGTTCGCCATCCAGAACGGCAAGGTACTTATACAATTCCAGGTATTTCGAAACAGGAGTGATAGCCGTTGTCATAAACCAAGATTTGACCTGCAAGTAAACGAAAAGTGTAAAATTTTGACGTTAAGTTTTACACATGTTATTCAGTTTTTCCTCGACTTCGGAATTTACGGTACGATCACCAGCCGTTTTCCGCCTAAATTATTACGTTTCCATGCTGTTGTAATGTCCGACAGCGGCACTTTTTCTATCTCCATATAAAATTTATTTTTAATAATTCCTTCCCACACACCGTTGATCTCGCGGGCAAGGTCTTCGTGTGAAACGTTTCCCACGCCCATCATTTCGAGGCCGGAGGTCCTGAATGCCGAGCCCGGAAGCGATACATGCGATCCCGCTTTTTCGCCGATCTGTACATAACGTATTCTTTTCTTAGCAAAACCCACTTCCTTTGGAATGAATGTGCCGATTAAAACTTCAGTTGGATGTCCCCATAAAAAATCTATGACCACATCGTACCCCTGGCTTCCCGCGGCTCTGCTGAAGGCTGCCGAAAGTTCGGCATCCGCTTGCTGCAGATCGATCACCTCATCTGCGCCCAGGTCCGGCAATAACTTCAGTGAATTTTTATTTCTTCCTGTGCCAATCACCTTGCCGGCCCCAAGCATTTTAGCCACCTGCACGGCAATTCTGCCGGAAACACCCGTGGCGCCGTTGATCAACACCGTTTCTCCCTGCTGTAGTTTCGCCGAATATTTTAAAGGAAGAAGAGAAGTGAGTACAGATGGCGGGATGGCTGCTGCTAAAGCAGGATCAACACTATCGGGAACGGGCATCGCGAAGCCGGCTACCACCTTTTCCGCGAAAGCGCCGTAAGGTGGTTTCACGTTCCCAAATGCCACCAGCGTTCCATCTGTTTCCATTGTTCCTATGCCATCAGTGCCGATAATTGCGGGAAATGCAGGAAACAAACGCTTGCTCGCATAATGCGCGCCGGAAGTCGTTAGCTTGTCGAAATTTTCGAGCACGCATGCTTTTACGTCGATCAGTACATCATCATTTTCGGGTACCGGATCGGGGAACTCGCTATACCGCGGAATTTCACCAAAGCCGTTGATAACTGCTGCTTTCATTTCTGCAAATTCTTTTTTCATCCGGCATTCAAAACTACCTGCGGCGCACAAACGAAATGGCTATCGCGACAATTCACTGATTTGATAAAACCCTTTTTTATCTTTTACCTTTTCCCGCACCATCTTTACTTTTTCGGGACTAATGGGCGGCGCCTGGTTGCCGAACGCGTTGCGCACATACGATAATACTGCAGCCATCTCTTCATCATTCAGCAACCCTTCGAAGGGCGTCATCGGAACCTGGCCATCATATTTTTTTCCGTTCACCTCCAGCGGCCCCTGCAAACCCTTCAACGCGATCTTGATCAACCTCTCCTCATCCTGCAATACATACCGGCTCTTCGCAAGCGGCGGAAATCCCGAATTGGTCAGCCCCTGCCCATTTGGCTGGTGGCAGGTGCCGCAGTATCCGTCTTTTTCATAAAGCTCCTTACCTTTTGCGTACACGGCTGCGTTTACACCGTTCAATTCGGCACTGCCAATCATCTCCTTTTTCTCTTCCACCCTGTGACCGTTAAGATGCGCCACCGCCGTTTCATGCGCATGCACCATCCATTCATCGAGTGGTTTCTTCGCTGCTTCGTTAAGGATCGCCAGGCCGTTGGTCTTATCGAGCCACGATGCGGCTGTTATGGCTTCCAGCCGAACGCGGCCGTGAACATCCTGCGCCGCCTGCATCAGCAAAGCCACCTGGTCTTTTACCTGGTGCCCGGTGTACCTGAGCACACGCACCGCGGCGGCTCTGGCTTTATAATTTTTTGCATGGAGCACCGTGCGCAGCAATGATTCATCCACCTTGTCGAGTCCCCACGTTACCCATAGCGCCTCGGTAAGGTGATGCTCATAGCGTGCGTCGTTTTTGTCGAGGTTCGCGACCCATACTTTTAATTTGCCTAACACCTCGTCTGCGTTGCGTCCGCGCAGTTCCCTGCGCGTTCTGTACCGCGAACGGTATTCGGGAAGCTTGAGATTATCAAGCAGTTCCTCGATCGTTGCACCGCTGATGTGCGCGGGTTTTACGAGCGGCCGCGAAGGATAGGTAATGCGGTAAATGCGGCCGTGCACGTGATCGCGAAGCGGATCCCGCGCGTTGTGCTGCATGTGCCCGATGAGGATGTTGTGCCAATCCACGATATATAACGACCCATCGGGAGCGAACTCCATATCTACGGGCCTGAAGTTGCGGTCGTCGGATGTAAGGAGGTCCTGGCGGTGCCTGCTTTTATATCCTGTGCCGTCATCTTCCACGATGTGTTGTTTTGTTCCGAGAAAGCCGATGGTGTTGTTGATAAGCATATCGCCCTGTACATTATCCGGGAAGTGGCGGCTGGATACGAACTCCAAACCAGATGTGGGGCGTACCTTATGCGCCTCCTCGATAAGATTGAAAGATTTATGCGTGGCCACACCATAGCGCGGCTTCACGGTGCCAGGCATCATCCACCTCACGTCGGGACCCGACGTTTCGGCAAAAAAATGCTGTCCCCATTCATCGAAAGCGATGCCCCACGGATTGGGTATCGACAACTGCGCGGTGCGCTCGAGCCGATGGCGCTGTGGACTATACCGGTAAAATCCGCCATTCGTTCCGCGCACGGGTCCATAGGGCGTTTCAATGTTGGTGTGAAGAAAAACGCCTTCGCCCATGTAGATCGCACCCGATGGGTCGGAGGTATAGGCATGATGTGCGTGATGGGTATCATGATCATCAAAGCCGCTGAGCAGTATTTCTTTTTTATCAGCCCTGTCGTCGCCATCGGTATCGGTGTACAGCATAAAGTTGGTGCCCTGCGACACGTACACTCCTTCGGGAGCCAGTTCGAATCCCACAGGCAGGTGAAGGCTGTCTGCAAAAATGATTTGCCTGTCGGCCTTGCCATCGCTGTTCGTGTCTTCGAGGATGATGATCTTGTCGTTAGGTTTCGGATCGCCGGGCTTATAATGGGGATAGCTGGGCATCGTGGCCACCCACAGCCTTCCTTTGTTGTCGAACGTGAGCTGTACAGGGTTGGCAAGGTCAGTAAACTCTTCTTCCGAAGCGAACATCTCTATTTTGTATCCCGGCGCCACGTGCAATTTGCTGAGCGCTTCCTTGCCGTACAGGTAGCGCAGCGACCCGTTTTCTTTCGGGTTGTAGTTGGTTTTTACTTTCGGCACGGGAGTGGTCTTTGCATCGGCTGCGGCAACATCCATCTTCTCGCCTTTTGCCGCGTGCCAAATCGCTTCATCGCGTATGGCTGTCATCTCCCTTATTTTTTTCAGTTCGGCGGGGTAATTGTCGGGGCCAAAGGGATTGTAGCGCCTTCCAAACACGTGTACGCCATTGGGAATTTTGTAGTCCCGGTGCCACATCCAGTTTTTTTCTTTAACGGCTGCGAGAATGAGTTGCCGGTGTTCTTCGGCAGGCGCCTTTGTTTCGCCGAACGTTTCATCGGCAAGCAATTTTGAGAATTTCGCGTATCCATCGGTGTTAAGCTGTGCGCCGTCGATGGTCAGCGGCTCTTCATCGCCGAACCATTTTTTTGTCGGACTGAAGGCATCTATAAAGAGAACGTTGTTGTTGAGGGCAACTTCACTCATCGCTCTAGCGTACATCGAAAGGTGTTCATTCTCCTTTTTGCCGTTGGGGAGATCCATTTTTGCGGAAAGGTCCTCAAATGCGATCGGCGATACCAGTGCAAGCTGCGGCGCCGACACCCCGTTATATTTCTGGTGAAGGGTATATTTCACAAACGAGTCGAGCTCGGCTTTGAAGTTTTCGAGGCGCGCGGCTCCCTCAAATGATTCGTTGTAGCCGAAGAAAGCGATGATGATGTCGGCCTTGTGTTTGGTGAGCCATTCGTCGGGTGTTCCAAAATGTCCCTCGCTTCCCGAGTTTGTGGCCAGTTCTGTCTGGAACTTTTCAGCGCCCGGGAATGCCCAGGGGTTCATCCGGCCCGAATGAGGCCTGAATCCGGGTGTTTCGCCGCCGTCGCACATATTCCTGATGTATAGGGCGCTATCGGGGTACCTCACGTGCATTTCTGTTTCGAAGAAACCGTAGTTCATCATTCTCGAGCCCAAATTGTTGCCTATGAGAACGATGTGCGCGCCTTTGGTGAGTTTCAACCCGGGCTTTTTGCTGTCGCAACCAATGCAGAGCAGCAGCACGCTGATGCAGAAAAGAGATATCTTCATTTTGAATGGTGTGCTTTAGTTTTTACGTGTGGTCAATTTAACCAAATTATTGAGATGAGGCATGATGCCCGGACAGGCTGGTGTGACGAACGTCTAAATTTTCGGCTAAATTTGTTTCAACAGGTATGGTAAAACGTTTAATTTGACTTCTGTTATCAGGAAAAACATAAAAAAACAACTGCTATGCTATCAAAAACTATGAAGGAAGCATTGAATCGCCAGGTACTGATGGAGGCGCAATCTTCACAGGCGTATTTGGCAATGGGAAGTTGGGCCGAAATACAGCCCGGGTTAAAGGGGGTAACGCAATTCTTTTTTCGCCACAGCGACGAAGAGCGCATGCACATGCTAAAGCTGATACACTACATTAACGAACGGGGCGGTTTTGCCGTGATTCCCGCATTGGAGCAGCCGGTGCTCACATTCGTGTCGCTTAAAAACGCTTTCGAAAAATTGTTTGAACATGAAGTAAAAGTGAGTGAAAGCATCAACAGTCTTGTAGATATAGCGTTGGCTGAAAAAGATTATGCCACGCATAATTTTTTGCAATGGTATGTAAACGAACAAATGGAAGAAGAAAGACTTGCCAGGGAATGTAACGATAAACTCGAATTAATTGGTGAAGACAAAAGTGGTTTATATCTTTTTGACCGCGATGTTATGACAATGGATTCAAAATAAGGGTGTCATCGCTTCAGGAAAGACGCGGGGTCTTTTACAAACCGTTCCTTGCACGATGCAGAACAAAATCCATACACTTGTCCTTTAAACGAGGCGGTATCGGCCGGGGACAAGGATAAAGGCATTTTGCAAACCAGGTCGATGGAACCAGCCAGCTTAACGCCGGAAAAGTCGGGCGTTGCCGGCGCATCCGCAATAGCGGGCCGTTGAATCTCCTCCGAAATAGCGTCCGCAGTGGTAAGCCCATAGTAAACGCTTTCGCTGCTTGTCCATGCCACTACAATTTTATTGCCGGCAAACGAACGGATCACCGGATAGCCTGCCACGGCTTTTCCGGTATAGATGTCATTTCCAAACACTCTCCCATGTTCAATTTTATTGAGGACAATTTTGCTGGAGGTATTGTTGTCCTCATGTATATTTTCGTCATACGCCAATACCTGTCCGCCATCGGCAAGCGGGCATAGCTGAACGAAGCGGCCGTGGCGGCTCACCAGTTGTTTATTAACCGCGGCTCCGTTCCCGTTCACCTCGGCATAATAAACGCCTTTCTGGCGACCGCCCGTGAACCATGCGGCATACACGGCGTTATCACTCACGGCAACCGAGGGGCCGTTATGCGGACAGCCGTTGATGGCCCAGCCATC
>CAMPGT010000249.1 GCA_946885665.1 uncultured Chitinophagaceae bacterium
TGGTGACAGCAACGATCGGACTGTACTTCACTACGCCATCTCTGTCTGCCATCAGCAGCCGGTATTGCACGGCTCGTTCATTTTGGTTCACATTATACTTGTACACTTTACCTGCACCGTTACCTTGCGCCGCAATATTGGTGAGCTGTTGCCAGTGAGTGCCATCAGTCGTAAACTCTACGGTAAAATGGCTGGTGTTTTGCTCATCCGCCGTTTTCCAGGTCAGTTCGGCGGAACAGCCATTTATTTTCCCGGTAAAACTTTCAAGCGTGAGGGGAAGTATCGTACTTAATGAACCGATGGCAAGCGCGCTAATGCCTGCTTGCCATGTGCCGGATAATGATGAATTTTCAGTATTGCCATCGGCCCAGTTACCCGAGAAAGTGCCTTCTCCCGAAGCGCCACTTATGTTAATCCATTTTGAGCCATCCCAGCCTACCAATATTAAACCAGAAGCAAGCGCATAAGCTGTTACATCCGGAATGCTGACACTGATGTTCATGTTGGAAGCGGTGCCGGAAAGATTTTGCCAATCCCAAAAGCCCTGCGGCAATACCGATATTACGTCGGCATCTTTGCTGTTACGATCATGAGTGGAACCATCGGTAGGATCGGTAGTAGTACCGGGATCGCCGCTAAACCAGGCTGTGGCAAATGCTGTATTATCAGGGATGGTACCGGAAATGGTAACACTACGGTAGTCGCTGGCCTGTCCAACGGGAAAGACAAAGCTTGTAGCCGAAGCAGAAGCGCCACGATAATATTTTACATATCCGTCTATGAGAAAGCCGGTGCCATCGGAAGCACCGCTAAAAGCAGCGTCGGCAGTGGCGCTGAAGTATCCCGGCGCACTGCTGCGGTCGGTCGACCATACGGCGGCGGCCTCCGTGTTGAGTGCAAGCTGACCGAACACACTTACTTCACCATCGGCAAATACATGTATGCCTTGCGCTAAGCAGGGGTCCGGCAGCATAAGCCGGACGACGAGAACTAACATTAAAGCAGTTAGGCGGTTAGGGCATTGGACCATGCACATGGGTATTTATCCACAGCACAGGAACGGACGCACCCGGCGCATATTGCGGCCAGGTAATTAAATTGACTATTGATAAATAATTACGCTTAGCGGGCGGTTCAGGCGGTTCAATGCAAATAAAAAGGCAATGGGGATTCCATTGCCTTTTATCATCTTTCACAAGGTGGTATTTCAGCTACATCAAATCAAACCTGTCGAGGTTCATCACCTTGTCCCACGCTGCCACAAAATCTTTTACAAATTTTTGCTTTCCATCTGCGCTTCCGTATACTTCGGCAACAGCTCTCAGCTCTGCGTTCGAACCAAATACTAAATCGGCGCGAGTGGCCGTCCATGTGGGTTTGCCTGTTGCACGGGCATAGCCCTGGAACAGTTCCCTGTCTTCGGTAGCAGGCTTCCAGGCAGTGCCCATATCAAGCAGGTTCACATAGAAATCATTGGTCAATACGCCGGGACGTTCAGTGAAAACACCATGAGCAGAACCATCAAAGTTCGTATTCAATACACGCAGCCCTCCTACCAATGCCGTGAGCTCGGGAGCGGTCAAGGTTAGCAATTGCGCCTTATCGACCAGCAATGCCTCTGTAGCTACTGTGTTCTTCGCCTGGCGATAATTGCGGAAGCCATCGGCAACGGGTTCCAGCAACGCCATGGATTCCACATCTGTCTTTTCCTGCGAAGCATCCATGCGGCCCGGTGTAAAGGGGACAGTAATATCATGGCCGGCATCTTTCGCTGCTTTTTCAACCGCTGCACATCCCGCCAATACAATTAAGTCGGCGAGCGATATTTTCTTACCACCCTTCTGCGTATCATTAAATGCCTTTTGAATGCCTTCCAAAACATCCAGCACTTTTGAAAGTTGGGAAGGATTGTTTACATACCAATCCTTTTGCGGCGCCAGGCGAATGCGTGCGCCGTTGGCGCCACCACGCTTATCAGAATTCCGGAAGGTAGAGGCAGATGCCCATGCAGTGGACACCAGTTGCGACACGGTAAGCCCCGATCCGAGGATCTTTGCCTTCAACGCAGTAACATCTTTTTCATTCACCAAAGGATGATCCACAGCCGGAATAGGATCCTGCCAGATCAATTCTTCAGCGGGAGCGTCGGGACCTAAATAACGTGAACGCGGACCCATGTCGCGATGCGTTAACTTGAACCATGCACGTGCGAATGCATCCGCAAACGCATCCTGATCTTCCAGGAAACGCCGCGAAATCTTTTCATAAACCGGATCAACCCTCAGCGACAAATCCGTTGTGAGCATAGTGGGAAGCTGCCGTTTTCCGGAATCGAAAGCATGAGGTATAATTTCTCCGGCATCCTTCGCCACCCATTGATGTGCGCCTGCCGGGCTCTTCGAAAGCTCCCACTCGAAGCCAAAAAGATTTTCGAAAAAGTTATTGCTCCATTGCGTGGGCGTTTTTGTCCAGGTAACTTCCAATCCACTGGTAATCGTGTCGGCGCCTTTGCCCGAGCCGAAGCTGTTGCTCCATCCCAGACCTTGTGCCTCCATGCCTGCGGCTTCCGGCTCTTTTCCTACATGTGTGGAAGGAGCGGCGCCATGGGTTTTACCAAAGCTGTGTCCGCCTGCGATCAGCGCAACCGTTTCTTCATCGTTCATCGCCATGCGCCCGAATGTGTCGCGGATATCTTTAGCGGCACGAAGCGGATCAGGATTACCATCGGGACCTTCGGGATTTACATAGATCAGGCCCATCTGCACCGCAGCAAGGGGGTTTTCGAGATTACGCGAGTGTATGTCACCATCAGCGTCATCATCCGACACGAGCACACTTCCATCTTTTTCCACTCCTTCCGAACCATGCGCATAACGGACGTCGCCACCAAGCCATGTGTTTTCCGAACCCCAGTACACTTCTTCCTGCGGCTCCCATGCATCTACGCGCCCGCCGGCAAAGCCAAACGTTTTAAAGCCCATCGATTCAAGGGCAACGTTGCCGGTAAGGATCAGCAGATCGGCCCACGAAATTTTGCGGCCATACTTCTGCTTGATGGGCCAAAGCAGTCGGCGCGCCTTATCGAGACTCACATTGTCGGGCCAACTGTTGAGCGGTGCAAATCGCTGCTGTCCGGTTGCTGCACCGCCACGTCCATCGCCTATTCGGTAGGTTCCTGCGCTGTGCCATGCCATGCGGACGAACAACGGGCCGTAGTGACCAAAATCTGCGGGCCACCACTCCTGTGAATCCGTCATGAGCGCGCGCAGGTCTTTTTTAACCGACTCGAGGTCCAGGCTTCTGAACTCTTCTGCATAATTAAAATCCGGTTCCATGGGATTGGACAATGAAGAATGCTGTCGCAGAATATTTAGTTTCAGTTGGTTTGGCCACCAGTCGCGATTCCTGGTACCGCCGCCGCCAACGTTTTGTTTTTGCTGAACGCCGTGAAACGGGCACTTGCTGATATCGTTTGCTTCCATGTTTTTAAAGTTTGTACTGAGGAATGATAGCCTGCGAATGTAGAGTATTGGCCAGATAGTTACAATCAATTGATTCTATCTTTCGATAGATGAAAGCTATCGGCGTCTCCTAAAAAATATTTACCTGCCCCGCCTGTAACCTTGTGCGTTCGTTTTGCGTCAAACCGACTGAGATGGTTGTCGAGCCGGTCATCAGGGTAGGTGTCCGTTCATTTCTTTATCCTTTTCCGCGCTGTACAGACAACTAATTTGCATCATCTAACCAGGGCAACCTACGGCAAACTAATAGACATGAGACATTTGTATATAATACTATTCCTGGTATCCTCCGTTAGCTACCTGCCATCAATGGCTCAAACAAATGGAAGAATCGTCGGCACTGTAACCGCCGGCAATCAGCAACCACTTGAATCGGCGACCGTTACTCTTCAAAAAGCAGCAGATTCGTCGGTTGTTAAAAGCGGCGTATCGGACCAGGCCGGAACGTTTGAATTTGAAAATATACCGCTGGGGAAATACCTGGTACTGGTATCTGCAGTTGGCTATGAACCCTCCTATTCGCCAGTGGAAATTGCATCGGATGCGCTCAATGTTGTGTTAAAAACAATTGGGCTCACCGCACGTACCGAAGCCATGGCAGGCGTTGTGATCACCGCCAAAAGACCCCCAATCGAAGTGAGAGCCGGCAAAACTGTTGTGAATGTAGATGCATCGCCAACCAACGCAGGTTTGAACGTGCTGGAGATCCTGGAAAAATCGCCCGGCGTGGCAGTAGATAACGATGGCAATGTAAGCCTGAAGGGCAAAAGCGGCGTGTTGATATTAATAGATGGCAAGCAAACTTACCTCTCCGGCACTCAGTTGGCTTCATTCTTAAAGAGCATACAATCCAGTTCACTCGACCAGATAGAGATCATGACGAACCCTCCCGCGAAATACGATGCTTCAGGCAACGCTGGAGTGATCAATATCAAAACCAAAAAAGGTACAATCAAAGGCATAAACGGTAACGTTAGCCTCACCTACAACCAGGGCTTCTACCCCAAATATTTCGCCGGCGCAAACTTCAATTACCGCAACGACAAGCTGAACCTGTTCGGCAGCTACGATGGCGGCCAGTGGGAAGGACTTGGCATATTGAGTATCGACAGAAATTTTTACAAAAACAGTTCGTTCTCCGGCTCGTCTGACCAGTCGACCGAACGACACAATAAGAGCAACTGGAACAATGTAAAGCTCGGCCTCGATTATAACTTCTCGAAAAAAGATGTGGCCGGCATCGTGATAAGGGGAAATATCAATCCCTGGAAAAACTGGCAAAAGAGTTACTCGAACCTGCGCGATGTGGATGGCCATGTGAACACCCTGTTTCTTTCGGACGCTTACAATGCGAACGAAACAAAAAACATCAATACGAACTTCAACTACAAGCACAGCTTCGACTCGACAGGCAAAGAACTTACCGTGGACCTTGACCAGGGATACTACAAAAGCAATGGAACTAATTTTTTAACGACCCGCGTCTTCGATGCCGGGAACGAACAAAAAGGAAACCCGATTTTACTCGAAGGCGAATTGCCCTCGGTTATCAAAATTTACACCGCTAAAGCAGATTATGTTCATCCGTTTAATAAAACCACAAAGCTGGAAGCGGGCGTTAAAACTGGTTTTGTGAACACCGACAATAACGTACTCTATCAAAGGGATACAGGCAGCGGATGGAAAACAGATATTCAGCGAACAAATCACTTTGTTTATAAAGAAAACGTAAACGCCGCTTACGCCATCCTGACCACCACCATAAAAAAATGGGAGTTTACAGGAGGATTGCGCCTGGAAAACACGAACGCCAGCGGCACGCAGAAGCTGAACGACTCGAGCTTTCAACGGAATTATACCAATCTTTTTCCCAATGTCGGCGCCGCCTATACTATCAATGAAAAAAACCAGTTGAGCTTTGCCTACAGCCGCAGGATCAGAAGACCCGACTATGAAGATCTGAATCCGTTTATCTTCTTCCTGGATTCGTTAACGTACGGACAGGGAAACCCGTACCTCCAACCGGAGTTTTCGAACAGGGCTGAATTAAGTCACACCTACAACAGATTTCTCACGACAACATTCAGCTACACACAAACCAACAGTATCATAACAGACATATTGAAGCAAAACACCGAAAAGAGAACGACGTTTCAAACGAAAGAAAACTTCAGTCGCCTGCGGCAGTTCGGCGTATCTGTTTCGGCCAACAGGCAGTTGGTAAAGTGGTGGAACCTGAATGTATATGCAGGTGTTTTTGCCAACAATTATAACGGC